>JBBQCO010000093.1:0-13004 GCA_038318785.1 Desulfobulbales bacterium
GTTGCGTTGTGCACGGTATAATTCCAAGTACGATGATGCTTTTGATCGCTATATGACACAACCCAAGGGCCAGGAACCAGCGGCAGAAACCAAGTTGTCACGGATTAAATGATTTCGGCCATAAACTTCGGATGCACCCGGCTCACCTGGTTGCCCCTCGAATCTGCGCAAAATTAGAATGTTCGATCAAGTTTTTACCTCTCGCCAATTTTTCATCCAATGCGCCTTGTTTGAGGCGTTTTTTTTCGCTTGATAACGAAGAGCTCTTTTATCATTAACATCCAAAGAAAACACTGCTGCACTCCAAGATAAATCTGCGCAATGGAGATGTTGCATTGTAACGATTTTGTTGCGTTGCAACAGTCTTCCCCGGCAATGTTTCATTCGGCGCTTCTATTTAAAACCTCAGTAAATACCCTATAATAAACATGAAATTTAATTTGAAAAACCATCGGTTAATCGGGCCCAGTGCTTGCTATAACCTAACTGAATGGCCGGAACGCGGAATCGTTCCATGCGCAAAGGATTGCTAGTGACGTCCCCCCATAGATGAATGAGGCCGATGAGGCGTATGCAAATGCAACAACCGAAGGGGTTAACGGATGAAAGACCGGTTGAGTGAAGGAGTTTCGGCATGAACAGGAAAGACAACCAACCAGAAGCGGCTTTGTCCCTCCAACGGAAAGGCAGGCTTCCTGGCCAATCAAGATGTGCCGATTACGTTCCAGGCAGCATATTGAAGAAGGTAACGAACAGCGGCGATTTTTCAGGCAGTCACACCGAGGTCAGGTTTAAAAAACAACCACACAGGCAAAACGTGAATATTTTAAACTTTTCTGAGAAGGGCGAACATCAGATGATAGAGGGTAAATCAAGGAGACCCGTCTTTGTTGAAGTTTTTTTCAACATCCTTGGTTCGATTCGTCAACCGCTGCTGGTACTTGATTACGACTTGAATGTTGTCAAAGCCAATCGTCACTATTACCTGAAGTTCGTTAGTGAACCCAATGAGATCGAAGGGAAATCGATTTTTGATCTTGGGAATCGCTCATGGAACATCCCCAAGTTGAAAGAATTGCTTGAAGCTGTCCTTCTCGACAATGCGGTGTTGAATGACTTTGTCGTCGAACAGGACTTTGAATTTATCGGTCGAAGAATTATGCATCTCAATGCCAGCCGGGTTTTATATCGAAAATCGGCCGTCTCTCAACTCATCCTTTTGTCTATTGAGGATGTCACTGACAACGAATTGCATAAAAGAAATCTTGAAGAGCTCGTTCAACAACGAACAGTGGATTGTGTCTCCGCACAGGAAGAGGCGGATAAAAGGCGACAGGCCGCTGAAGACGCCCTTGCAGAGATACAATCTCTCAAGGAACAGTTGGAAGCGGAACGGGCCTATCTCCAGGAAGAGATTAAACTCGAAAGCAACCACGAGAGAATTGTCGGCCAGAGCGATGGCCTTAAATATGTGCTCTATAAGGTCGAGCAAATAGCCAGCAGCGATACCACGGTCCTCATCCTCGGCGAAACGGGAACCGGCAAGGAGTTGGTTGCCCGGGCCATTCACGATTTGAGCCTGCGCAAAAACAAGGCGCTGGTCAAGGTGAATTGCGCCGCATTGCCGGCAAACCTCATTGAGAGTGAATTGTTCGGCCATGAGAAAGGGGCCTTCACTGGCTCCCATGCCAAACACATCGGTCGTTTCGAGGTTGCAAACGGCGGCACCTTTTTTCTGGATGAAATTGGAGAGTTGCCCCTCGAACTCCAGGGGAAACTGCTCAGAGTGCTCCAGGATGGCGAATTTGAACGCTTGGGTAGCACCCATACAATCAAAGTAGATACACGAATTATTGCCGCGACAAACCGCAACTTGGAAGAGGAAGTGCGTAAGGGGCGTTTCCGGGAAGATCTATGGTACCGGTTGAATATTTTCCCGATCACCATGCCGCCGCTTCGGGACCGCCAGGACGACATACCGCTTCTGGTTGAGTTTTACGTGGGAAAGATTGCTAAACGAATGGGCAAAACCATTGAAGTCATACCGACGGGGGTCATGGATGCTTTGCAACACTATCATTGGCCGGGAAATATTCGGGAGCTGGAAAACGTCCTCGAACGTGCGGTAATCAACTCATCGGGTCCTAAACTGCGCTTGGCTGATGAACTCAAAAAGCCATCCAAGGAGTTATGTACGATCCCCAAATCCTTGGCTGCGGTTGAGCGGGATTATATTCTGCAAGTGCTGGAGCAGACCAAGTGGAAAATAAGCGGGAAAAGCAGTGCTGCTGAAATCCTCGGCCTTGACCGCAGCACCCTGCGTGCCCGAATGAGCAAACTCAATATCCAGAAATCTTAATATCATCTCTTGATAAACTTTTAGGGTTTTCGAAACTTGCATAGGGCAAGATTTCGATATTCAACCAACGTGGAGGAGAAAAAATGAAAAGATTAATGGTTATGCTGTACATGGTCGGGGTAGTTCTCTTTGCTACGCAGGCTTTTTCCGCGGATAAAGAGGCCATCAGTAAAAATGTGGATGCAGTTGTAGCTGCCATTAATGGTGGCAAGGGCGCAGCAAGCTTTGCCCCCGATGCATACACGCCCTATGCTTTTATCATGGAAGCAGAGGGGAAACTCATAGTGCATCCAACATTGGCCGGGAAGGATCTGAAAGTCGAAGGTATGCCAATCTACGAGGCAATAAAGGCTGCAACTCCTCAAGGAGGATGGGTTAAGTACGAATGGAAAGAAAAAGAGAAAAATACCTACATCAAGAGGACGAGCAACAATCTTATTGTAGGGAGCGGATATTAAACGGTAAAAAATAGAGTTCTTTTGCTTGTAGGGATTCCTTGGGGAATCCCTACTGTTTTTTGGACCTATGCCGGCCGGCTCAATTTTCCTGCAGCACTTCCCGTATTTTGACAGCCAGATCTTTTGTTGCGAAGGGTTTTTGAATGAAATTCACGCCCGCTTTCAGTACACCCCGGTGAGCGATAACTTCGGCGGTGTAGCCGGACATGAACAGAACCTTTATGCCGGGATAGAGAGTTTGCAGCCATTCCGCCAGGTCTCGGCCGTTCATTTCGGGCATGACCACATCGGTGAGAAGAAGGTGTATTTTGCTTTCATTTTCCTTAGCGAGTTCGATAGCCGCGCCCGGCGTCCCAGCAGCTAACACCTGATATCCTAATTTCCGCAGCATTGTTTGTGCCATCATCAAGAGCGCCGGTTCGTCTTCCACCACCAGCACAGTTTCCCCCTGGCTCAAAGGAATGTCCAAGGCCTTGGTCTGCTGGGTAATAACAGCGTTATCCATATGCTGGGGCAGGTAGATTTTAATGGTCGTTCCTTTTCCTGGTTCGCTGTAGACGTTGATAAATCCATTATTTTGTTTAACAATGCCATACACCGTGGAAAGCCCCAAACCGGTCCCCTGGCCTTCCCCCTTGGTGGTGAAAAATGGGTCGAAGATGTGCTCCAAGACCTCCTTGTTCATGCCGCAACCATCGTCACTGACGGCCAGCAGCACATACGTCCCTTCGACAAACCCTAAATGATCAGCGCAGTAGGCCGCATCAAAAACAGTGTTCCTGGTTTCGATAGTGATCTTGCCAATCCCAGTAACGGCGTCTCTGGCATTGACACAGAGATTGGCCAGGATCTGATCGACCTGCGTGGGATCCATCTTGATTGGACCCAGGTTTGCTTTGGGGAGCCAGGCCAGATCAATATCCTCGCCAATAAGACGGCGGAGCATGGTGAGCATGCTCTCCACGGTCTGGTTCAAGTCAAGCACTACAGGGACAATCGTCTGTTTGCGCGCAAAAGCCAATAATTGGTGGGTGATAGCTGCGGAACGTTTCGCGGCCGTGATGATGATCTCAAGGTCGGTATGCAACGGTTCAGCCGGAGCCACTTTTTCCAGGGCCAGCTCCGCGTATCCGAGAATGACGCTGAGTATGTTGTTGTAATCGTGGGCCACGCCACCCGCCAGCAAACCCACCGCCTCCATCTTCTGAGCCTGCTGAAATTGGGCCGCCAGCCGGAGGTGCTCGGTGATGTCCCGTTTGACAGCCACATAGTTGACAATTTGTCCCGAAGGGTCGAGCACTGGAGAGATCGTTGTCTCCTCGCTGTAGAGCTTGCCGTCCTTGCGTTTGTTGATCAGGCGGCCAGCCCAGGTTCGACCGCTGGAGATGGTTTCCCAGAGCTCGTGATAAAAGAGTTCGTCATGGCTACCGCTCTTGAGGATGCGCGGGTTTTGACCGAGGATCTCATAGGAGTTGTAGCCCGTCATCTGCTCGAAAGCTGGATTGACGAACTCGATGTTTCCCTTGGCATCGGTCATGACAATGCCCTCGCCGGCCTGCTTGATGGCAGCCTGTAAGCGCTTGCGCTCGGCATCGGCCCTCTTGCGCGCGGTGATGTCGCGGATGTTGCACTGAATCACCTTGCCGTGGTCCACGAAGTAGACGTTGCTGACGAACTCCACGGCAATAGGGAGCCCCGCACGGGTTTCCAGCGGCAAATCTTCGTAGCGGATGTATTCGTTCTCCTGGAGGATTTGGAATGCCTCCTTGGATGCGGCAATGTCCTTGAACACACCAAGCTCCCAGATATATTGACCGCACAACTCGTCATACGAAAAACCAAGCAACTGCAACAGGAAAGGATTGACATCAACCACCTTGCCTGTCTCGGCATCAAGAATCAAAATACCGTCCCGAGCCGATTCAAAGAGCCGCCGGTAGCGTTTCTCGGAATCTTGCAGAGTCTGTCTGATTGCCTCCTCTTGGTGCAGGTTTTTTGTCAGCAGGGCTATTTGCCGATGCAGATCAGTGTCGGGGGAGGCGAGTTGGTTGGCGATAGGTGTGTCTGGCATAGTTGATACCCTCGTTTCCTGGCTGAACGGCGAAAAAGCGTGGCTGCTCAGCCAAGGAAGATGCCGCAATGCGCGGCCTCTGGTTCATTGATGGTTTGGTTCGACTTTTCGTGGCTGCCGGGAAGGTTCATGCCCGCGAAAGCGGTCGGCGGGTTCCAAGGAGTGCGGAGCAATAAGGAGAATGTTCAGGTCGGTCTGTTCTTTCCCATACGGATAACGGGAATAATCAACACTTTTTTTTTCTGATCGAACAAACAGCGTCCATCCCTTCATACTCTGCAACCGTGGCAATTTTGATTTGCAATGGTTCGCTTAAGAGGCACTTTGTTCCAAGCAAAACGCCGAATCTGTTGGATCGCATATGCTGGTCGAGATGTTGGCGGGTTTCCCATTCCGAAATCAGGTTGAAAACATTATCATCTTCGATGTCGCCGAAAATATCAAAACTCAAACAGCCCTTTTCCTTTTCCGGTGGCTCGATCAATGAGTGCAGGGTTTGCAACACCTCTTTCTGCTTTTCCGGGAGCACGGTCATGATGGTTCTGACTATGATCATTGCTGTCGCCCTTTCTGTTAAATTTCGACTCCTGAGTGCTTTTCCCGAGTCGATTATCGCCATGAAATTCTTCGGTTCTGTTCTCTTCTGAAGGAAAAGATTCATCCTTCATCCTGAAGATGATTCACCCTTGATGTTCAATTTCGGCCTGCGAAGGGGCTGAGACATCGGGTGATACCGTCTCTGCACCGGCCGTTGCTGCCGCCAACATTTCTCGTAATTCATCCCCCGGCACACTTTCCTTTTCAGAAAGGAGCCGGGCCAAATCATCAAGGACGGCACGCCGCTCCGAGAGGATTCCACGGACACGTTGATGGGCTTCATCGATAAATCGTGTAACTTCCTCGTCGATTTGAGCAGCCTTCGCTTCACTGTAATTTTTGCCGGAAGAATAAGTGTCCGGAAGAAACATCGACTGACGAGGGCGTTCATAGCTCACCAGTCCCAGGCGATCACTCATGCCATATTCCGTGACCATGGCCCGGGCAATGTCCGAGGCTCGCTGCAAATCGTTCTGGGCACCGGTTGATATTTCTTGGAAAACCAGTTCTTCCGCTACCCTGCCGCCTAACAAAACGGCCAACCGGTCCACCAGTTCCGAACGGGTCATGAGATACCGATCCTCCGTGGGTTGTTGCTGGGTATATCCGAGCGCCGCAATACCCCGTGGAATAATGGAAATTTTATGCACAGGATCGGCATGCTCCACGGACTCGGCGACAATCGCGTGCCCGGACTCATGAAAGGCGACAATTTCTTTTTCCTGGGCATTCATTACCCGATTCTTTTTCTGCAGACCGGCTACTACCCGGTCGATAGCCTCGTCAAAATCTACCATCTCCACGGTTTCTTTATCATTTCTGGCAGCCAGCAGCGCGGCTTCGTTGATGATATTGGCCAGGTCTGCCCCCACAAAACCAGGGGTCCGGCCGGCAATCTTGCGTAAATCCACCTCGGGTCCCAACATCACGTTTTTGGAGTGAATTTTTAAGATGGCTTCCCGGCCATTGATATCCGGCCGGTCGACTAAAACCTGCCGATCAAACCGTCCTGGCCGGAGCAACGCGGGGTCGAGGATTTCCGGGCGGTTGGTGGCCGCCATGATGATGACCCCTTTGTTCGTATCAAATCCATCCATCTCCACCAGCAGCTGGTTCAGCGTTTGCTCCCGTTCATCATGGCCACCCATCACATTCATCCCCCGGGCTTTGCCGAGGGCGTCCAGTTCATCGATGAAGATAATGCAGGGTGCCTGGGCCGCGGCTTGGGAAAAGAGATCGCGAACGCGGGCAGCTCCGACGCCGACAAACATTTCGACAAACTCCGAGCCGCTGATGCTGAAAAAAGGCACCTTGGCCTCACCCGCCACGGCCCTGGCCAGCAGCGTTTTGCCTGTGCCTGGCGGTCCGACAAGCAGCACCCCTTTGGGTATTCTCCCACCAAGTTTTTGGGCTTTTTCAGGAGTACTCAAAAATTCGACCACTTCCTCGAGTTCACCCTTGGCCTCGTCAATACCGGCTACATCCTCAAAGCTGACTTTTATCTCACTCTCGGCAAAAATTTTGGCTTTGCTTTTACCAAACGACATGACGCCCATTCCCGATCCCATCTTCTTCATGGCAAAACGCCAGATCAGAAACATAACCCCAAGGGGAAGAATCCATGAAAGAAGGCTGCTGAGAAATTTGTTTTGATACCGTCCGGAATAACTGACCTTTCGTTCATCCAGCTCTTTCACCAAACCGGGATCGTTGACGCGAACAGTCGTAAACTCCTGACTTGGAGACCCTGCCAGCGTTCCCGTGATTTTATCAGGATCAATGGTCAGCTCGACCACCTTGCCTTCGACAAGGTCCTGTTTAAACTGGCTGTAGGGAATTGTTTCTACCTTTGCAGAAAATAAATAGGGTTGCAGGAAGGAAAAGAAGAGAAAAATTAACAGATAAAACCAGATGTTGAATCGGCTTTTAGGTGGCAAAGCATTCTTTTTATCCTGAGAAACTCCATAACCAAACAGAGAACGAATTTTTTCGGTAAGATTTTCTGGTTGTTTGTTGTTCTGATTGACCGACATGTATCAATTCCTCTTTTCTAGAAGCCAGGGTGCAACCAAATGCCTGCAGTTTTCCTTAGCCTGGCATAAGGAGAGCAATCATTGATCCAGAATTTATGTGGCCGATATATAGTTGCTCATCTTTCTGTTTTATCGTGAACAATTAACGGTAAAGCGGGCGGATTAGTTGCCTCCTTCCTCTACCTTAAAGCGGTCATATTTAACCACCGGTTAAATATGACCTGCTTTGCAGGTTCCTCGGTATACAGGCCGGGAGGGAAGCCTCCACGGCCCATGGGCCACGGAGAGGTAGATCTAGCACCGTCTATTGTTGCAACTCCCATTGCCCATTATCATTCCGGCAAGCTGTGCTGTAGGTTCTTTCTGGTTTACCGTCAATGACGGCTTCAATTTCAGCCCGCCTGCAGACCCGCCTCGAAGAAGAATCCTTATAAGCTGGTTCCGGGGTAACAGCGTAACGGTTGCCGCTATCCGGATTCACCCAGGATGAGCGTTGGTTGGATGCACCCTGCTCATAGGTGTTATTCAACCTGTCTCGATCGGATTTATCCATTTCATTGCCGACAATATAACCGAGCAATCCGCCCACTGCGGCGCCAATCAATGTTGCCCCCGTATTATGGCCAATCGCCTGGCCGATAAGGGCGCCGCCCGCAGCACCTCCAACCGCACCGGTCTGGCCTTTGGTGGCGCAAGAGGAAAGCAGCAGCAAGAAAAGCAGGGCAACGATATTGATATGTTTCATGATGATTCTCCTTGTTAAATGAGAGTGAGCGCCTGAGAAAATACAAAAATATCGTATCATCTTGACGCTGCGAACCGCTTGAATTGGAAAATAGAGAGTATTTACGAGAATGAATCGTGTTTTTCTACTGGCTCAAGGCACTCTGAAATGTTCTTGTTGCAATGCAACATGGCGCTAGGTGGCGTGAGGTTAAGGAATGGCTGTTTTCTGTCCGCAGTGCGGGGTTAATGCGTACTCGTGAACCTCCCGAAATCCATTTTGTCTTGAGAGGAATGAAGAATAAAAAATTGGCGCAGGAGATAAATCAACGTAGAGAGTTGACAATAAACCCGCATGAAGCGGGGGTATCGTCTCCCGTAAAACGCAAGTGTCAGCACTTCACAACATTTGTTGCCGTCGGACCTTTGGCCCCATTTTCCACATCAAATTTCACGCGATCGCCTTCCTGAAGAGATTTGAATCCTTCGGCCTGAATAGCGGAATGATGTACAAAAACATCCTTGCCGTTTTCCTGCTCGATAAAACCAAACCCCTTTGAATCATTAAACCATTTCACAGTTCCTTCAGCCATTTCACATACTCCTTTTTTCGTTGTGTGACCGGGTCACACTTTTGGGGTGATGCCCCCACATTGGGGGCATCGGTCATACACTGAATCATCGGAGAGGAGGATCATTCAGTCGTATGTTATCTGTTTTGCAATCTCCGGACCTGGTTATAAAAATTAGCAAATGTAGCGTATATTTCTGATTTATTAATAAATATTTCTCTGACATTCATCTGCGCCATGTCGTGAAGAGCTCAAAGTGGGGGTCGTATTTAACCATTGGCCATATATAACCTTTAAGAATCTGTTGCATGACTATCTGGCGCACCATTCAAGGTACCTTATCCCCTGTTTCGGGAGACTTTGCATGGAGTTCCGTCCGGCCCGCGCACAGGCAGGCCCCGAAAATGAAAATTGCTCCGGAAACATAAATCCACAGCAGCAGGGCCATGATCCCACCGAACGTCCCGTAGACCGCGTTCAAGGTGGCGAAGTCTTTCAGGTAGATGATGAACAGGTTTTCACCCCCTCGCAATAAGACCGTTGTGCATAAAGCAGCTGCCCAGACTTCGACAAACCGCGTGGGGCGGCTCGGTGCGAACCGGTAAAAAAGGAGCAGGCCGGAGAACACCACCACTGAGGGGACAAAAAAGCTTCCCAGGTCATAGACCCAGGAACGATACTCATACAGGGGAAACAGCCAGCCCCTCGCTATTCTGAGCAGCACTGGGACGGCCATGCCCAGAAGGATTGCAGCCGTCGTGCTGCCAAGCAACGTCAGGCTTTTCAGCGGCAAGCGCCACCAATTGTAGACCGTGCTGCCCCAGGCGCGGTTGGTGGCCACGATCAGGGTGGCAAAACATTGAAGAGCGGTCCAGGCCAGGGCGAGAGAGGCGACCGTGCTTGCCTTGTCGCGTGCATTGATGACACCGGCGATGGCGCTGGAAATATACTGCTGCATCTCACCGCTAATCGGGACATATCCCTCCATAGAGGAGATAACCTCTTTGCTGGCGATATCTCTGTCGACAAAGGTCGAAACAACCGTGACCAGAAGAATCATCAAAGGAAACAAGGAAAAAAATGCATTGAAGGCAAAGGCTCCGGCCAACTGCGCTCCGTCAATGTCCGCAAACTTTTTGCCGGTAAAGCCCAGAACCGTCCAAACCCGGCGGAAATTTTGCCATAGTCTGCCTTGCCAGCGAGACAGCGCCGCAGGCCGCGTGGGGTGGCGCTTCCTTTTCACCGCTTGGCTCTCCGTACCATCTTCACCCCCTCCAGGACCAGCAGCGGGATGGTGCCCAAGGCCAGAAGCAGCAAGCAATCGGTGAACGGCATATACGACGTCTTGAGTATACGGCCCAGGATCGCATTGTGTTGGCTCCACACCTGGAGACCGAAAGAAACGGCGACCACGATGACCAGGTTGAGGTTGGTGAACAACGAGATGCGCCAGACCTGCTTGGTTTCACTGCGAGCACCAAAGGACCGCAGGAGCTCGGCAAAGACCAGCACGGTGAAGGCGTAGGTGCGCGCCGTTTCCAGGGGTTCCGTCTTCAGGATGTAGAGGTACACTGCAAATGCCAACACCGCCGTGAGACCGCCGGTCAGGAGCATCGAGCGGAGGAAGCTGCGGTCGGTCATGCTTTCTGTTCTGGGGCGCGGGCGGCGTTGCATCACGTCGGGGTCGATGGGGTCGGTGGCCAGGCAGAGCGCAGGCAGGCCATCGGTGACCAGGTTAATCCACAGCAGGTGAATCGGCAGCAGGGGTGATGGTAAACCTATAGCGACGCAGATCGTCATGAGCAGCAGTTCGCCGGTATTGCCCGCCAGCAGGTATTGCAGCGTTTTGCGGATATTGTCGTATATGCCCCGCCCTTCTTCGACGGCCAGGACGATGGTGGCGAAGTTGTCATCGGTGATGATCATGTCTGCAGCTTGCTTGGTGACTTCCGTGCCCGATTGTCCCATGGCGATGCCGATGTCCGCGCCCTTAATGGCCGGGGCATCGTTGACGCCGTCGCCGGTCATGGCCACCACTGCCTCTTGATCGGCTTTCAAGGCACGGATAATGCGCAGTTTGTGCAGGGCGGTGACGCGGGCATAGACAGCGGTTTTCAGCGCCCGTTGCCGGAGTTCGTCTTCGGATATTTTCTCCATCTCGGTTCCGGCGATAACTGATTCGTCGCCGGAGGCAAGGCCGATTTCCCGGGCGATGGCCCCTGCGGTGTGCGGATGGTCGCCGGTAATCATCACCACCCGAATGCCGGCGGCGCGACACTTGGCCACGGCGTCTTTGGCTTCCTGGCGCGGCGGATCATACATGCCCGTCAGACCGACGAACACCAGGTTGCGCTCGACGGCATCGGCTGTGAGCTCGGAGGGCGAAGCGTCCTCCAGATCGCGATAGGCCGATCCGAGCACCCGCAAGGCTTGCTGCGCCATTGCGGTGTTGTGCGTCTCAATGCGCTGGCGATCCTCATCCGTCAGGGGCCGGACTCCGGTGCCGGTGTAAATCTCCGTGCAGAGATCCAACAACACGTCGGGGGCACCGTTGATCAGGGCGCGGAGCCTGCCGTCCGGCATCCTGCGAATCACCGTGCTCCGCTTGCGGTCGGAGTCGAAAGGAATGGCATGGTGTTTCGGCAGTTCTGTCTCGATCTGCTCCCGGTTGCCACCAGCCTTGGCGCCGGCCGAAAGCAAGGCCCCTTCGGTGGGATCGCCGACCGTATGCCAATCGCCGTCCTCTTCGACGAGATGCGAATTGTTGCAGCCAATGAGAACGGTTGCCAGTTCGAGCAACGGCGCCGTGTATTCGGCCTCGGGTTTCTTGCCTCCTAAGCGGACTTCACCGTCCGGTCCGTAGCCGTCTCCGGTCACCTCAAAACTTTGGCCGGCAACATACAGCCCCCGCACAGTCATTTCGCCGGCCGTGAGTGTCCCGGTTTTATCCGTACAGATGATGGTCGTCGAGCCGAGCGTCTCAACTGCCGGCAGTCTGCGTACGAGCGCGTGATGGCGGGACATGCGCAGCACGCCGAGCGCGAGCGCGACCGTAACGATGGCCGGCAAGCCTTCCGGCACAGCGGCCACCGCAAGGCTGACCGCAGTCATCGTCAATTCAAAGAGATCGGTCCCGCGAAGCATCCCCAGTCCGAAAAGCAGGGCAACGATGGCGAGCGCCGCCCAGACGAGGATGCGGCCCACGGAATCGAGTTTCTTCTGCAGCGGAGTGCTTTCTTCTGCACCCTCCTTGGCGAGCAGTCCCGCGATGTGGCCCAACTCGGTGTGCATCGCAGTGGCCACCACAACGGCCAGGCCGGTGCCCGCTGCGACAGCGGTGGCCATGAACACCATGTTGGCGCGGTCGCCAAGGGGGACCTCGCTCCCAGCCAATGTCGCGGGCTGTTTCGTCACCGCCGCCGATTCGCCGGTCAGCGCCGATTCGATGCACCTCAGCGATGCCGCCTCCAGGAGCCGGGCATCGGCCGCCACCAGGTCGCCGGCTTCCAGCGCCAGGATGTCGCCAACGACGATTTCCGAGGCTGGAATCGAAGTAATGGCCCCATCGCGCCGTACCTTGGCCCGGGGCGCGGTCATCTTCTTGAGCGCCGCAATTGATTCCTCGGCGTTGAACTCCTGGTAGAAACCAATGGCGGCATTCAGGACCACAATGGCGAGGATGGCGACTGCGTCGACAACTTCACCCATCACGGCGGAAATCACCCCGGCGGCGATGAGAATCCAGATGATGATACTCTTGAACTGACCGAGAAAAATCTGCAGCGAACTGATGCGCTTGCCTTGTTGCAGCTGGTTCGGGCCGTTGGCCGCGAGACGTTGTCCGGCTTCGGTAGCCGAGAGTCCGGTCGCTGTGGAGGCAAGTTCTGCCAGGACTTCCTCGGCAGAACGGTGGTGCCAGGCTGTGCCCTTGGGTGGTTTGGTTGCCGATGGCAAGCTCATGCGTTCTCCTTCACCCGGCCATTGATTCGGCACGGGCAATTAGGGTAAATTTTCTGAGCGATATCCTCAGGTGAGAAAAGACCATTGATACAAATGGGTGCTATCGCGGACTCGGACATGCTCGGGTGGCCAGCTTGTCGAACCATCCAGCCGGCCAGCAATCCGGCTTTCGGCCTCGATCAGCAGAGTGGAAACTCTTCCTGCGGCGGCCTAAGCAACCTGTGCCGGATC
>JBBQCO010000094.1:0-12945 GCA_038318785.1 Desulfobulbales bacterium
GGCTGATGCCCGATTTCTGGCAGTTTCCGACCGTCTCCATGGGGTTGGGACCGATGGCGGCTATCTATCAGGCCCGGTTCATGCGCTACATGGACAGCCGGGGCCTGAAACCGGCCGGAGAACGCAAGATCTGGGTGTTCATGGGCGACGGCGAGTCCGACGAACCCGAAGCCCTGGGAGCGCTGTCGCTGGCGGCCCGTGAAGGCCTCGATAATCTCATTTTTGTGGTCAACTGCAATTTGCAGCGCCTCGATGGACCGGTGCGCGGCAACGGTAAAATCATCCAGGAGCTGGAGGGCAAGTTTCGCGGGGCCGGCTGGCAGGTGATCAAGGTTCTCTGGGGCAGCGAGTGGGACCCGATCCTTCGCCGCGACACCGAGGGGCTGCTGTTGAAGAAATTCGGCGCCATGGTCGACGGCGACTTTCAGACCATCCATGCCCGGGGACCGGGCTATCTGCGCGAAAAGCTCATCGGGGACGATCCGGCCCTGATCAGGCTGGTCGAGGGGATCAGCGATGCGCAATTGTGGCAGATGAGCCGGGGCGGCCACGATCCGCGCAAAGTCTACGCCGCCTTTGCCGTGGCCCGCGCACACCGGGGCCAGCCCACCGTTATCCTGATGCAGACCATCAAGGGATTTGGTATGGGCCAGGCCGGGGAATCGGTGATGGTGGCCCACAATGTCAAGAAGATGGATGTAGAATCCCTGAAGGTCTTTCGCGACCGTTTCCATGTGCCGCTGGGGGACGAGGAACTGGCGGCGCTGCCCTTTATCAAACCACCGGCGGACAGTCCGGAGGCGAAATTTCTGGCGGAACGCCGTCAGGCCATGGGCGGGCCGGTCCCCTTCCGCGACAGCCGTCACATCCCGCTGGTCACGCCGCCGCTCGCCGACTTCAGCGGCCTGCTCGAATCCTCCGGTGAGCGCGAAATCTCGACGACCATGGCCTTTGTCCGCCTGCTCACCTCCCTGATCCGGGACAAGCACATCGGCAAACAGATTGTGCCGATTATTCCGGACGAGGCCCGCACCTTCGGCATGGAGGGGCTGTTCCGCCAGTTGGGCATCTATGCTCCCTTGGGCCAGTTGTACGAGCCGCAGGATGGAGAGACCGTGGCCTGGTACCGGGAGGATGTCAAGGGGCAGATTCTGGAGGAGGGCATCACCGAGGCTGGTTCCATCTCTTCCTGGCTGGCCGCCGGTACCGCCCATGTCAATTATGGGGTGCCGATGATTCCCTTCTACACCTTTTATTCGATGTTCGGTTTCCAGCGGATCGGCGATCAATTATGGGCTGCCGCCGACAGCCGGGCTCGAGGCTTCCTCATGGGCGCCACCTCGGGCCGAACTACCCTCAACGGCGAGGGCTTGCAGCATCAGGACGGCCAGGGGTTGCTCCTGGCCTCGGTCATCCCCAATTGCCGGGCCTATGACCCCACCTTTGCCTATGAGGTGGCGGTGCTGGTGCAGCAAGGGTTGGAGCGAATGTACGGCCAAGGGGAGGACTGTTACTACTACATCACCCTGCTCAACGAGAATTACCCGCAGCCGGCTATGCCGGCCGGGGTTGAGGAGGGCATTCATCGGGGACTGTACCTGCTGCGCCAGGGGGCGGCGGGCGGACCAAGGGTGCAGCTGCTGGGCAGCGGCGCCATCCTGCGCGAGGTGATCGCCGCTGCCGATCTGCTGGCTGCAGAGCATGGGGTGCAGGCCGATATCTGGTCGATTCTCGGCATCAACCAATTACACCGCGACGGCATGGAGGTTGAGGACTGGAACCGGTACCATCCCGATCAGCCGGCGCGGCGGTCGTATCTGAGCGAGGCGATGGCCGGATTTGCCGGGCCGGCGGTGATCAGCACCGATTATGTCCGCGGCTATGCCGAGCAGATCCGGCGGTTGATTCCCAATCCCCTGACCATTCTCGGCACCGACGGTTTTGGCCGCAGCGACAGCCGCGAGTCCCTGCGTGCCTTCTTCCGGGTGGACCGGCAGCACATCGTCGTCGCCGCGCTGGCGGCCCTGGCCGATCAGGGCGAACTGGACAGGGCCCGGGTGGGGGAGGCAATCAAACACTACCGGATCGATGCCGATGCCCCGCACCCCGTCAACCGCTAGGAGGAGACAGCCATGCGTCTGGAAAAAATAATTGTACCGGATTTCGGCGGTGTGCAGAAGATCACGGTGATCGAGGTGCTGGTCAAAGCCGGCGACACCGTCGAGCAGGAAGCGGCCTTGATCGTCTTGGAGAGCGAGAAGGCGGTGATGGAGATCCCCTCGCCGTTTGCGGGCATCATCAAGACGGTGCAGTGCAAGGAAGGGGACACAGTCAAAGGCGGCGATCTGATTGCCGAAATCGAGGTCGGCGAAGCGGCTGAGTCGACGGAGAAGCCGGTCGCAGCTGCAGCACCAACGACAGTGCCTTCGCCCATCGAGGCGCAACCGGCTCCGGTCCCGGAGCAGCAGGAACCGGCAGCGGAACCGGATGCACCGGCCCCTTCGTCTCACGCCACCCCCTCGGTCCGCGCTTTTGCCCGGGAATTGGGGGTTGAGCTGGCCAAGGTGCAGGCTACCGGTCCTCAGGGGCGGATTCTCAAGGAGGATGTTCATGCCCTGGTCAAACAGGCCATGAACCAACCCACCGCTGGCACCGACCTGTCGGCCCAGGTGGCGCCGCTGGAGGACTTCAGTCTTCATGGTCCCATCGAGGAGTTGCCTCTGACCCGTATCCAGAAAATATCCGGGCCGCACCTGCATGCGAGCTGGGTTGGTATTCCCCTGGTCACCCATTTCGACGAGGCTGACATCACCGAGCTCGACCGGTTCCGTCAGCAGCTGCAGGCGGAAGATGGGAACAAATACAGCCCCCTGATTTTCGCGGTCAAGGCGGCGGTGGCGGCGCTGCAGGCCCATCCGCTGTGCAACAGCTCCCTGGTGCCCGGCGAGAAAATTATCCTCAAGCGCTATTACCATATCGGCATCGCGGTCGATACACCCCAGGGGCTGACCGTGCCGGTGCTCAAACATGCCGACCGGCTGGGATTGCGCGACATTGCCGCGGAACTGGCCCGGCTGAGTACAGCGGCCCGCGCGGGTAAGCTGACCATCGGTGAGCTGCAGGGAGCCTCGTTCACCCTCTCCAGCCTCGGCGGCATCGGCGGCTCCGGCTTTACCCCCCTGGTGAGTGCGCCGCAGGCCGCTATCCTCGGTTTGTCCCAATCGGTCATTAAACCGGTGTGGGATGGCCAGGCCTTTAGTCCCCGGCTGATCCTGCCCTTCTCCGTTTCCTACGATCACCGGATCATCGACGGCGCCGAGGCAGCCCGGTTCTGCCGGACCCTGCGGTTGTACCTTGAAGATCTGAAACGAACCCTGGTATAAAGGCCCCTCATTTTTTCCTCAAGGAGGCATTCTATGGTGCATGAAATACAAACCGGCGTCGCTGTCCTCGGCGGCGGACCGGGCGGCTATACGGCCGCCTTTCGCGCCGCCGACCTGGGCCTTGAAGTCTGCCTGATCGAACAGGGCGGGCGACTGGGCGGGGTCTGCCTCAATGTCGGCTGCATTCCCTCGAAAACCCTGCTGCACGCAGCTTTCGTGATTGAAGAGGCCCAGGCGGCGAGCGCATTCGGGGTGCGCTTCGGCCCGCCGCAGATCGACATCGAGGCCCTGCGCAGTCACAAGGCAGGGATTGTCACCCAACTGACCAACGGTCTGGACAGCCTCTGCAAGGCCCGCAAGATCACGCGGCTGACCGGCCATGGTGCCTTTGTCGATCGGCAGACCCTCCTGGTCAGCGGTAAGGAGGGCGACACCCGAGTCAGCTTCAGCGACGTGATCGTTGCCACCGGCTCGCATCCCTTTGTCCTGCCCGGCTGTCCGGACGATCCCCGCATCTGGGATTCCACTGACGCCCTGGCTCTGACCACGGTGCCGCAGCGGCTGCTGGTTATCGGCGGCGGCATCATCGGCCTTGAGATGGCCCAGGTCTACAGCGCGCTCGGTGCCGAGATCACCATCGTCGAGATGCTGCCGCAAATTATCCCGCCTGCGGACCGCGATCTGGTGCAGCCGCTCTTCCTCAAACTGAAGAAGAAATATCGAATCTGCACCGAGACCAGGGTGGCCGGGATGACCGCCGGACCGGCTGGCATCGAGGTTGCCCTTGAGGGCAAGACGGCAACGACTGAAAGCTTCGATGCTGTCCTGGTGGCGGTGGGACGGCGGCCCAACACCGAGGGGTTTGGCCTGGAGACGGTCGGGCTATCGCTTGACGGGCACGGCTTTCTTCCGGTCAATGAGCGTCAACAGACCGCGCTGCCCCATTTCTATGCCATCGGCGATGTGGTCGGCGAACCGATGCTGGCCCATAAGGCCTCGCATCAGGGCAAGGTGGCCGCCGAAGTGATTGCCGGGCACAAGTCGGCCTTCACGCCGATGACCATCCCCTCGGTGGCCTATACCTCTCCCGAGGTCGCCTGGATGGGGCTGACCGAAAAGGAGGCCGAACAGCAGGGTCTTTCTTATAAAAAAGGCAAGTTTCCCTGGGGTGCCAGCGGCCGCGCTCTCAGCAGTGGTGCCGGCAACGGAGTCAGCAAGGTATTGTTCGATGCGGTCACCGGCCGCATCCTCGGCGCCGGCATCTGCGGGCTCAATGCCGGTGAACTGATCCACGAGGCGGTGCTCGCCCTGGAGATGGGCGCCAATGCCGAGGACATCAGCAAAACTGTGCATGCCCACCCAACGCTCGCCGAAACCTTTGCCTTTGCCGCCGAGATGGTCGACGGCTCGATCACCGATGTCCTTCCGCCCAAAAAATAACCCCTGCTTTTTCGTGCAGCCAATGAACTTCAACCCCCCTTCCGTTCGATGAACCTTTTGCTTGACGCCCCCTTGGACATGCACCTGCACCTGCGCGAGCAGGAAATGCTGCACCTGGTTGCCCCCTTCAGCGCCGCCCAGTTCGCCGGCGGCGTGGTTATGCCCAACCTGGTCCAGCCGGTGGACACCCTGGCACGATTGCGGGCCTACCGCGCCGCCATCCGCCATGCCTGCGGTGCGGAGATCTTCACGCCGTACATGACTCTTTTCTTTCGCGACTATAGCCGTGAGGAACTGGCAGCGGCCAAGGACGAGATCATCGGCCTTAAGCTTTATCCGGCCGGGATTACCACCCAGAGCGAGGCCGGGGTGCGCGACTTTGACCGGATCGGGGCAACCGTCGCTCTGCTGGAGGAGTTGGACATTCCCCTGCTGGTGCATGGCGAGACCAGCGGTTTTGTCATGGATCGGGAACGGGAGTTTCTGCCCGTCTACCAATGGCTGGCCGAGACCTTCCCCCGGCTGCGGATGGTCATGGAGCACATCACCACCGCCGAAGCGGTCGAGTTTCTGGAGAAGTACGACAATGTCGCGGCCACCGTCACCCTCCATCACCTGATGATCACTTTAGACGATGTCGTCGGCGGCCTCCTGCAGCCGGATCTGTTCTGCAAGCCGATCGCCAAGACACCGCGCGACCGGGAGGCCCTGCGGCGAGCGGTGTTCGGTGGTCATCCCCGGCTGATCTTCGGCTCGGATTCGGCCCCGCATCCCCGCCATAAGAAAGAATGCTGCGGCTGTGCCGCCGGGGTTTTTTCGGCACCGGTGGCCCTGCCCATGCTGGCGCAGCTTTTTGAAGAGGTGGAGTGTCTGGATCGTTTGCAGGGTTTTGTTTCAACAAATGCCCTTCATTTTTACCGGATTGCGCCACCGGCGAAAACGGTGCGGCTTGAGCGCGTCCCCTGGCAGGTGCCGGAACAGTATGAAACGGTACGGCCATTTCTTGCCGGTAAAACGATTGGTTGGCGCGTAAAAACCGGTGGCGAATGTCCGGTTCCGATTGAAACAGTGAGGGAAAAATGGTAACCAAGGGCGCGCAGCAGCAATCTGTTCCGGTCTATTCCACCGAACACGGCAGAATCTGCCCCGGATGCAGTCAACCGGTCGCCTCCTGCACCTGTGCCACGAAAAATACCGCACCCAAAGGTGACGGCATTGTTCGGGTGGGGCGGGAAACCAAGGGCCGCAAGGGCAGCGGGGTGACGACCGTCAAAGGCCTGCTGCTTGCCCCGGATCAACTTCGTACGCTGGCTGGCCAGCTGAAAAAGAAATGCGGCGCCGGAGGGGCGGTCAAGGACGGCGTCATCGAAATCCAGGGTGAACACCGCGATCTGGCGGAGGCAACCCTGCGGCAACTTGGCTACATCGTCAAACGAACGGGCGGTTGAACAACGCGTCCATCCCCTGTCTTGTATCCGCCGCCCGCGGAGGCTGACCCCTCCTGGCACGACGCGAATCCTTGAGACGGCTGTCGAGGCCACCGAAGCCCGACCGTCCTATCCTCAATCTTTCAACCCAGGAGAAATCACGATGCCCCAGTCCTACCCTCAGGCCTTTGCCCGCAGCTTCCTCGGGAAAGCGCCGCTCTGGTACAAATTCACCATCCTGCTGTTTCTGATCGCCAATCCGTTTCTGCTCAACATCTATGGCCCGTTCATTGCCGGCTGGGTGTTGATCGGCGAGTTCATTTTCACCCTGGCCATGGCCCTGAAGTGTTATCCCCTCCCGGCCGGCGGTCTGCTGGCCATTGAGGCGGTGGTCATCGGATTGACCAAACCGGATACGGTCTTTAAGGAAAGCCTGGCCAATTTCGAGGTGATTCTCCTGCTGATTTTCATGGTGGCCGGTATCTATTTTATGAAGGATTTTCTTCGCTTCACCTTCACCCGTATCCTGGTCAAGGTGCAGTCGAAGATCAAGATCTCGCTGCTGTTCTGTTTTGCCGGCGCCTTCCTCTCCGCCTTTCTCGACGCCCTCACCGTCACTGCGGTGATCATCGCCGTGGCCTACGGATTTTACGATATCTATCATCGTTTTGTTTCCGGCAAGGAGGGTGGCGCTGGCGTCTATGATCTGAGCAGTGATCTGGCCCTCAAGGAGCAGGAGCAGGGCGATCTGAAACAGTTTCGCTGTTTTCTCCGTAATCTGATGATGCACGGCGCGGTCGGCACCGCGCTCGGCGGGGTCTGCACCCTGGTGGGCGAACCGCAAAACCTGCTGATCGCCAGCACCATGGGCTGGAGCTTTGCGGACTTTTTTGTCAAGGTCGCTCCAGTGTCGATGCCGGTGCTCCTAGTGGGGCTGGGAACGTGCTATTATGTGGAAAAAAAGAAGTGGTTCACCTACGGCTGCGAACTGCCCGGTCATATCCGCTCCCATTTGCTGGAGACGGAAGTCAAAATGGAGGCTAAGCGGGGCTTCAAGGGCAAGCTGCTCCTTATCACCCAGGCCATTGCCGGCATCTGGCTGATTCTTGCCCTGGCCTTCCATCTGGCGGCGGTGGGGCTCATCGGTCTGTCGGTCATTGTGTTTCTGACTGCCTTTAATGGTATCACCGAGGAACACCAGATCGGCCGGGCCTTTGAGGAGGCGCTGCCTTTTACCGCCCTGTTGGTAGTCTTCTTCGCCATCGTGGCCGTCATCCACGACCAGCATCTTTTCGCGCCGGTGATCAACTATGTGCTCAGCCTCACAGGGCAGACCCAATTGGCGGCCTACTACATCGCCAACGGGCTGCTCTCCGCCATCTCGGACAATGTTTTTGTGGCCACGGTCTATATCTCGGAAACTAAAATGCATTTTGTCAACATGCTGGGGGCCATTCCGGATATCGGCATGACTGGCGAGCAACTGATGGATAAGCTCACCGACCCCCATGTCGCCCGCAAGGAAGTCCTGGCCGGCCTGTCGCAGGCTGCGGCGGGGCAGGCCGGTGCGCTGATACATCAGTTCGACAAACTGGCGGTGGCCATTAACACCGGCACCAATATCCCCAGTGTTGCCACCCCCAACGGTCAGGCCGCCTTCCTCTTCCTCCTGACCTCGGCCCTGGCTCCGGTTATCCGCCTGTCCTACGGCCGCATGGTGCTGCTTGCTCTGCCCTATACCATCACCATGTCCCTGGCCGGCCTGGCGGCAACCTACCTGTTTTTATAGTCCTGGTTCCCTGAATCTGCACGCAAGGCCTTTGGATCTACCGAGAGGCCTTGCGTCATTTGCTTTGGCCGGCGATTCAGGGTGACGGCTGCCCGTTCGCATGGATCTCACACCCCGGCCAGCCCAATCTCTCGGGAGAGTCCAATCCTCTCGGAGAAAAGGCTTGACCGGATAATTCCTCCCTGTATACAATTGCCCTATATCGATAATATAGGGCGCAATCGTCCGGCGATACCGGAAGGGTGCCGCGCTGATCGACCAGGAGAGCCAAGAACCGCTATGGGAAATTCCTTGTGCAAGACCGGGTTTACCCGTCAATCCCCGTTTGGTTTTGTCTGCAGTCGTTGTCTGGGCTGTTGCCGGTTCAAGAAAATCCAGCTCAACCCCTATGAGATAGCCCGCCTAGCCGACAATCGGGACCTGACAACCACCGCATTCATCGACCGATACACAACCACCGGCGGGACGATCCTGCAAGCCAACCCGGAGGGCACCTGTGTGTTTCTTGATGCCGAAGGGTGCGCCGTCCATCCCGACCGGCCCTTGGTCTGCCGCCTCTATCCGTTGGGGCGTTTTGTCGATTATTTAGGCGTGGAAACCTTTGCTCAGGTAGCACTTGAGGAAGGGTGCCAAGGGGCGCTGCATGAAAATGGTGCCGTAATCCAGTACCTGGAAGAGCAAGGAGCCCTTCCCTTTATGCACGCTGCGGATCGCTACCTGGATCTTCTGTGGCATTTGATGGAGACATTGAAGGAACAGGAGCTTGCCCCTGCTCAATCCGAGGCTGTCCTCGCTGCCGTGCGCGCTGTCGGCGACGGCGGGGATGGACCAGAGGCAGCCTGGGTTGACATGGATCGGGCGGTGGCCGACTATTGCAGGCGCTCGAACCTTCCCGTCCCCGAGGAGATCAACGATAAAATGGCAATGCACATCAAGGCCGTCCGGGAGTGGGCGGCATACCCTTAAGGAGGAGATGACCATGGAATCAATTTCGCAACAACAGCCCCATGATGACCGGAAATCGTCAGATCGTTCCCTGAGTAAAATCCTTACGATTGCGGCCATGGCAGCATCGCTGGGGGTTTCTCTGGGAGTGCCGGTGGGCGACGCTTTAGCTGTCGATCAAAAACTCAGTAGTCCGCCCGATGCTTATTCCAGCCAGCACAAGGACAGTGTGCAATCCGAACAGATGAAAGACTCCACCCAGGTAAAGACATCGGTTCAAGGCAAGTTCGCACCGTCATCACAATTCAAGTGGGCCCCGGGACAACAAAATCAGTACGGAAGATAACCGGAGCCCAACCCGCTTGCCGGGTTAAACACTTCCTGTGCAGGCCGCCCGGCATGGGCCGCCAAGCACCCCTGTTTCCATCTTCAAGCACCTGTATCGACTGCGGTGGGTTCAGCCTGCCGTGGTCGATAGGCAGAGTGGTTCATGCGCTTCTGCGGTTCCCCCTGGCTTTCAACCTTTCCCGTCTTCGTAGAATCCCCAATCCGTCCCCATGTGTGCGCGGATTATTGCCAGAGGGTACCTTGTCCAGCTTTTTTCATCGGTCCGCTTGATGCTGGTGTTGCCTGGATGCACCAATGAAGCGAGCCATCTGTTGTCCGGCAGGGCCACGATTCTGGCCTCCGGGTCGTTCCAGACGAAACGGGTATCTTCTCCGACATCGATCGACGGGAAAGGATTATTGCGCCAAAAAGCTCGGGTGTAGCAGAGCGTTGCGCCACAGACCCATGGCTTGATCGTGCCCGGAAACACATACTCCCAGGCTGCGCCGGCAACCGGATCGAAAAAAAATACACGATTCAGGCCGCATATATCGATGTGGTCCTGCAGAAGTGCGCTGACCTGATAACTTAAGCGCCAATCCGCCATCCAGTCATCATCGTCCCAATGGACAATGATCTCGCCTCTTGCCTGCTCGCAGGCCAGATTACGCTTCGCGCCAACCGTTACTTTCTGCTCCAGCCGAACAGAGCGGATGCGAGCATCCATGGGCAGTAAATCACCGATTGGATCCGTGCCATCATCAATGATGATCAGTTCTTTGGGGGCATAATCCTGACGCAGGAAATACTTGATCGCCTGAGGGACAAATCGCCGCCGATTCCAGGTGGGCATGATGCAGGAGACCAGAGGGTGCGGTGCAGTTTTGAGGGTCATCCGAAGCTGTTGCCCTTTTTTTTGCTCGTGGTCACTTGCCTCTTGGTCATCGTGTGCGCAGCAGGGCAATGCCAGGCCATGACCGGGTGGTTCCACCGTCATTACAGCCTGCGTTTGATCGACACCGCCAGTTCGTGGACCGCCATGGCGTAGTAGGTGCTGTGGTTGTAGCGGGTGATGGTATAAAAATTGGGGTGACCGATCAGGTATTGATCGGTGGTTTGGTGGCGAAGCAGCAAGAGACGCAGGGCACCTTCGCTGCTGCATGGGCGCGCCGGCTGCAAACCGGCCTGCTGCAAAGCGGCGAGAGAATACTCGGGGTCCAGGCCTGGCTGCAGAGTGATCACGCCATTGGTCTGCAAGGGCGTGATCACCGGATGCCCGGCCTTCCAGCCGTGGTGGGCAAAATAGTTGGCGACGCTGCCGATGGCATCTTCCGCGTTCCACAAATCCCGGCGGCCATCGCCGTTAAAATCAACCGACCATTGCAAAAAGCTGCTGGGCATGAATTGCCCCAGTCCCATGGCCCCGGCAAACGACCCCACCGGCTTGGCCGGGTCCATGCCCTCGCTCCTCGCCATCAGCAGGTAATTTTCCAACTCGGTGCGAAAGTAATCGCCGCGCCGGGCGTAATCAAACCCCAGAGTGGTCAAGGCATCAAGGACACGGTGATTGCCCACGTTGCCGCCGAAGGTGGTTTCAACCGCCAGGATGCCGAGGATATATTCCTGCGGCACACCATATTGCTTGGTCGCGCGTTGCAAGGTGCTTTGATAACGCCTTGCGAACTCGACCCCGGCGTTGATATGGCTTTCGTCGAGAAATTTTTGCCGGTACCGGGTCCAGCCCCCGGCGGCGGGCTTGCCTTTTAATCCCTGATCCGACTTGGCAAGATAGTCGAGGGTCCAGTTTTTGCGGCGGGCTTGCGAAAACAGGCCCATCAGGTATTCCCGTTCAAACCCTTGTTTCTCGACCATCTGGTCGATGAATTGCTCCAGGCTGGCATAGCCGGTAAAATCGCCGGTGATCTGCCGGGCATGGTAGGGGCCGACACTTTTACGCGGAGATGTATCCGAGGGGTCGCTGTTCGATGACCGGCTTGCTTGCGTGTTGGCTAGGGCTGGTTGAGCAATTCGAGTTGATTGCTCGGCGCAGGCGGTGAGGCCCAGCACAAGCAGCAGCGCGCAGTGGGTGAGGAATTTGCCGCGTAGCGTGGAGAAGCATTTTGACAAGCGGTTCGGCCATGGCTTTTGGGCATCAGGCATCATTTGACGAGGTTGGGTGTTCGTAGTCATGGTGGGGTTGTCCTGAAATTTCGGTTATATCTGAAGTGCTCAATCAATCAAGAAAAGAGCAAGGTGGCCCGGATGCAGCACAACGGACTTTAGAATATGCTCTTACCCTTCTCGTTTTTCCCGGATTACTCTTAAGCTTCATCCGGGCTGCTCGCTAATTCGTGTGCCCCATTCGTATAACTCAGGACCGAGCACCTGCCTTAGAAACGCGATAGTTGCGTGGTATTTGATAGCCTCTCTCCCAGAAAAATCGCCTCGATTAGCGAAGGCAGCCGCTTGCTCGCGGAGGAACTTAAAACCGAGAATATCATTTGGAAATTCTGGGGCATTCCAATGCATATAAGGTTTTTTAACCTCGCCGATTAAGTCATCAATATATTCCCCTGGAAGCTTAATAAATGGATTTAGCAGCAAAACATCGTCGTGCCGCCGTAGCCATACGTGCTCGTTTTCGAAGACCTTGGTGATTCCTGGATTGTTTTCTTCGTAGAGCGACCAGGCAGATTCGAGGATGGTTATTCCAATCCAGCTCTCTTGTTGCTCCGCTCGATATGCCTCGATTAAAGCAGCACCAAAGTACACTTGATGTTTGCCTGATTGGTCGTTTAGTACCTCGAACTCGCCAAATGAGATTGCCCCTCTAGCTGGAATACCTTTTGCTAGAAGCGCCGATAAAACCATACCGCCAATTGCGTAAACATCGAGGAAGGTTCTATTGCTATATCCTTTTTGATCTTGATAGAAAATAAAGGTGTCTGAAAAGTAAATTGTTCTGAATAGTTGATTCAATTCTTCCCATCGACTAAATGCCTGCAGCGCTTCGTTAATTACTGCGTATATCTCTTCTGTACTCTTCGATTCAACCAATTTGCTAAAACCGAGCACGTCAAGAAACAAAAGATACCTGCCATCCCTAGCGTTCACAATTGCGCTCATTAGAAATTCCTAAAAGTTTAATGCGCTGAATCTAATCTCTCTTGAGTAACCGTTTGGCCTTGCCGGAAGACTCCCAGGGTTTGAAAGTTTCAGGACTATTAAGCTTCGCCAGTTGTATGAGTCATTATCACCGTTCTTGTCAACAACTTGCCCACCGAATGGTATTCACTAACTGATATGCTCCTTTTTCCTCTTACCCTTACCAATTACCGATGCCCCCCATTTATCGCCTCCAACGCCTCACTCCCCGGGCATAAATCCGCCTCGGTCAGGCTGTTGAGCGGCCGCTCGCAGGTGTTGAGGATTTCGTGGGTATCGGTACTCTCGGGGTTGACATAGAGCACACCGGTAAGGATCATTTCTTGGGCCTTGTGATCCTCCAGATTGTCGATGGCTTGGCGTCGGTCGGTAATATCCGGGGCATCGTGGTGTTTATGCAGATGGATGATGGAATTGTCATGCAGGGTCACATCCTGGATGGCGTCATCCGGGTACTCGGCGGTGATGG
>JBBQCO010000095.1:0-12923 GCA_038318785.1 Desulfobulbales bacterium
GGAACGGCACAGCAGCTTACGCTGCCAGTGCGTAGTTATAATCGTCTGCGATTATATTTATTTCCGTCATTTTTACGAGCTGACAGAAACTCGGCATGCAACATTAAGCTTCAATATCCCCGTCGAATCCGTTTCGCCCCCATATTTGGGTGTAAAGGTTGTGTAGAGCAGGCTGTCTCGAAAAATTCAGTCATCTCGCCGCAGGGTTCGTTCCATCTCGCGGTTGGAATCCTTCTCTTTGAGGGCAGCCCGTTTGTCGTAGAGTTTTTTGCCTCGGGCCAAGGCCAGTTCCACCTTGGCCTTGCCATTGTCAATAAAGTATATCTTGAGCGGGATCAGCGCAATGCCTTTCTCGTGGAGCTTGCCGATCAGCTTGCGGATCTCGCGGCGGTGCAGCAGCAGTTTCCGCACCCGCAATGGTTCCAGGTTGATGTGGGTGGTGAAAGAGTAAGGCGAAATGTGGACATTGTAGAGGAAAACTTCGCCGTCCTTCAATTGGGCATAGCCGTCACGGAGATTGACCTTGCCCGCCCGCAGTGACTTGACCTCCGGACCGCTGAGCACAATACCCGCCTCGAAGGTCTGGTCGATATGGTAATCGTGATAGGCCTTCTTGTTTTTACTGACGATCTTCTGTCCCATTGCCTGCCTGTCGCTCCTGGTTGCCGTTCATGCCGCCACTATAGGTCGTGTTGGCCGGAACGCCAGGGAAAAAATCAACCCGCCTCCGTTTCTCCGGTCACACGCAGGGCTTCCTCCACCGTGGTCAACCCGGCCTGGACCTTGCGCCAGGCGTCTTCCCGCAAGGTAGTCATGCCCTCGCGGATGGCCACCTGCCGCAAATCCGAGTCGTTGGCCTTGGCGGCGATCAATTTTTTCAACTGCTCCGACATGGGGAAAATCTCAAAGATGCCAAGACGGCCAAGATAGCCGGTGTTGCGGCAATGGAGACAGCCCTTGCCCTTTTTCAGTTCCACCGTTTCACGGCCCATCACCGGAAAGCCCAGTTTACGCAAGCCGGCGGCATCGACCGTATAGGGCTCGATGCAATGGGGGCAGTTGCGCCGCACCAGGCGCTGGGCCAGGGCTCCAAGCATGGTCGAGGCGATGAGGAAGGGCTCGAGCCCCAGATCTTCAAGGCGAATGATGGTCGACACCGCGTCGTTGGTGTGGAGAGTGGAAAAGACCAGATGACCGGTCAGGGCCGCTTGCACCGCATGGGTGGCGGTTTCCAGATCGCGAATCTCGCCGATCATGATGATGTCGGGATCCTGACGAAGGATGTTGCGCAGGATGGTGGAAAAGGTGACATCGATCTGCGATTGGACCGCAATCTGGTTGAACTCCTCATGCACCATCTCCACCGGGTCTTCGACGGTGACGATGTTAATTTCCGGCGAGGCGATTTGCTTGAGGGTGGAATAGAGCGTGGTCGATTTGCCGCTGCCGGTGGGGCCGGTGACCAGCACAATGCCATGGGCGGCGGTCATGAAGCTATTGTAGACCGCCCGGTCCCGCCGGGAAAACCCGAGATTGTCCAATTGCTGGAAGATCACATCCGGATTGAGGATCCGCATGACCGTCTTTTCGCCGAAGGCAACGGGGACGGTGGAGACGCGAACTTCTGCCTCGCGGCCCTCTTCCTTCCGACCAATCTTGATCCGGCCGTCCTGGGGCCGCCGTTTTTCGGCGATATCCAGTCGGCCCAGACTCTTGATCCGCGAGGTGATGGCGGAATGGACCGCCTTGGGCAGCTTGTAGATGGTATGAAGAACCCCATCGATACGGAACCGCACCAGACACACATCCCGTTTAGGCTCGATATGGATATCGCTGGCCCGCTGCTCCAGAGCGTAACTGAACAGGTGGTTGACCGCCGCCTTGATGTGCTGGTCGGTAGAACTCAGTTCCTTGGCTGAAGACAGACGCACATACTGTTCGAGGTTGCCGATGTCGACAGTGGTCGAAACGCCGTTGTCACCAAACTGGGATTCAGCGGCGGTAATTGATCGCTGGAAGCCGAAAAACTCGGCCAGAATTTTTTTAATATCGGTGCGCGTCGACAGATAGGGCCGGACCTTCACCTGATTGGCCCGCTCGATATCTTCGAGCACATGGTGATTGTCAGGATGATAGGTCACCACATCGAGAATGCCGTTATTCAGCTCGATGGGCAGGATCAGGTGGTTGACGGCAAAGGAGCGGGGGATCGTCTTGGTGACGGTGTCCATGTCCAACTCCAGGGGATCGAGCTTTTTGAAGGGGATCTTCAGCCCCCGGCTCACGGCCCGCATGATCACCTCTTCGGTCAGCGGTCCCTTGGCAAGCTTGGTCTCCAGTTCCAAGGAAACAATGACATCCACCAAGTCAGGAAATCCCCGGTCCGATTTCTGTTCATCGTCCTGGCGACGGCCACCTAACTGCTTGAGCAGTTTCTGCCGCTGTTTTCCTTTCTGAAGAATAATGAACTGCCGCTGTTCAGCGGTCAGCATCTGCTCCTTAACGAGCAGATCCAGTAAGGCATCACTATTTAAAAACGGCATGGTTGGAGCATTCCTCCTGCAGGGCGTGGCGTTGACCGTTTTGGGCAAGGATCAAAAAAAGCGTGCCTCCTGTCCCTCGTTGCGCCCATGGTGCCGCTCCCGAAACGCACCCGGAAAGGCAGGACATCAGAGCAGGAATTTAACGAGGACAAACCCGCCGATCAGCAGCACGAAAAAGACAATGGAGAGTATATTGAAATACCGATTGATGAAATACTGGACCGGCCCGCCGAATTTATAGATCAGGGCCGCGACGAGAAAGAAACGGGCTGAGCGCGACAGTATCGACATGAGCAAAAAGGTCGCGAAATTGACCTTAAATGCACCGGCGGTAATGGTGAACAGCTTGTAGGGCAGGGGGGTGAATCCGGCAGCGGCGACAGCCCAAGCGTCATAGTCCTGGTAAAGGGCCTGGACGGTTGCGTATTTGCTGTGCAGGCCGTACCACTCCATAACCTGCTGGCCGATGGTGTCCATGAAGCCAAGACCGATGCCATACCCGAGGACACCGCCGATCACCGATCCGACCGCACACACTGCGGCATAACGCATTGATTTCTGTGGACAAGCGACACAGAGGGCGATCAGAAAGACATCAGGGGGGATGGGGAAAAACGAGGATTCCGCCACCGCGATCAGGAAGAGCACCCAGATGCCGGCGGGCGTCTGGATCCAGGCCATGCAGCGGGCATAGAGCCGGTGAAGCCAGTTCCGTTTTCTTACGGCGTCCTCGGTGCGTTCAGTTGGGCCAGCCATGCGCGCCGATAAGGTCGACAAAGCGAACCTGTTCAAGGGTACGAATGGTAATTTCGCCGTTTTCTTTATCAACAACCTGGAGTTCCTGCACCCCCTGGTTGCCCACAGGCATGACCAGTCTTCCGGGATCGGCCAACTGGGCCAGCAGGGGTTCGGGTATGCGCGGTCCCCCGGCGGTCACCATAATGCGGTCAAAGGGGGCCTCCGAGGGCCAGCCCCCGGTTCCATCATCAATGCGCGAGATGATATTGTGACACCGGAGCCGGTCAAAGACCTTGCGCGCCCGGCCCACCAGGCCGTCGATGCGCTCCACCGTGAACACCCGCTCACAGAGGCGGGAAAGGAGGGCGGCCTGATACCCCGAGCCGGTGCCGATCTCCAGCACCTTCTCCGTTCCTTGCAACGCCATGGCCTGGGTCATCAGGGCAACGATGTAGGGCTGGGAAATTGTCTGACCGTTGCCGATTGGCAGAGGAAAATCACCATAGGCGTGAGCCTGGATCGCATCTTCGACGAACAGGTGCCGGGGCACGGTCCGCATGGCCTCAAGCACCCGTTGATCGGTGATGCCCCGAGCGACCAACTGCTCCTCGATCATCCGCTCCCGGTTGATATCAAAGGTGGAAAGTGGACTCACTTGACCTCTTCCCAGGTGAAATCTTCTGCCCACTTGCGATCGGACTGGTTGAAATTGCGAAATTCGCAGTTAGTCACCACATCCTTGTCGATGGTAACAATGATCATCTCATATCCGGACGGCCCGGTCATGGAGCCAAGAACCGGCATACCGCCGAACATGCCCGGCCGATCCTGATAATAGACAAATTCGCTGACACCGGGCGCAACCTCCCGCCGGCCGTCAGGTTCCCCGAGATACTTCTGGACCTCTTTGACTGTTGTCTGCCCCGGTTTGATCAGAGCGGCGTCGGAGGCAAGATGCCGTACCTGCTTGGAGTGACAACCGCCAAGCAAAAAAAGCCCAAGAAAAAACACAAACAGGGTTGAACGCATCAATTTCCCTCCAGGAACAATCCATGCAAAATAAAAAAAGGTTGTGTTCATATATCGTGAACACAACCTTTTTTCAAGATCAGACTCTCGCCCCCTGCAGAAATCCCACCAAAAACCGACGCGTTAGCCGCCGCGCGCTTGCCGATGGTGGACCTTCCCGCCGGGTGAAGGGACTGCGGGCACTCCAGATCAGCTTGCGGTTGACGGTTCGCCGGCCGCCCGCTCGAGGATACGGTAGTTGCGCTGCACCATCACCATCGGGTCGACCAGCAGGCCGGCCTGGATCATGGCGTTATCGTACAACTGCTCAACCACATCCTTGGCAAAATCAGCATCGCTCTCGCGCAAATTCGCCAACTTCTTGATCAGTTGACTGGCAGTGTTGATTTCCATATCCTTCTTCGACCCCATACCGAAAGTCTCGGCCTGACCTGAGGCTTTGAGGATCCGCTCCATGGAAGAGGTCATGTAGCCGTCAACATTAACTATCATCGCCGGGCTGTCTACCAGACGACTGGAGGCCTTAACCTCCTGAATGCGCTCACCGAGCACCTCTTTCATCCAGCGGCAGAGTGAGGTCACCACCGCGCTGCCAAGAGGCTCGCCGATCTCCGCAGTCTCGGGTTCACTGGCGTTTTCGGTCGATTCGGGCAAGCTCAGGTCGGCGCGGTCGGCGGAAACCAGCTTTTTGCCGCTGTACTCGCCCAGATGGTTAAGGACAAAATCATCGATCGGCTCCAGGGTATAAAAAATCTCGACGCCCCGTTTCTTGAACATCTCGACATAGGGGCCGTATTCGACTGCAACCCGGCTGGGACCGTTGATATAGTAGATCTTCTCCTGGCCCTCTTTCATCCGGCCGACATATTCATCAAGCGATATCATCGTGCCCGGTTCGCTGGCCGAGGATTCGAAGCGGAGCAACTTGGCTAATTCAGTTCGGTGTTCGTAATCCGAGGTCACGCCTTCTTTGATGAAGATGCCAAAGGTCTTCCAGAATTCGATATATTTTTCACTGTCGCGCGCCGCTTCTTCTCCCAAGAATTTGATCACCCTCTTGGTGAGCACCTTGCGCAACTTGCCCACCAGGGCGTTGTCCTGCAGCGACTGGCGGGAGATGTTGAGCGGTAGATCCTCGGCATCAACCACTCCCTTGAGAAAGCGCAGCCATTCGGGCAGGATATTTTCACTGTGCTGGTCGATCAGCACCTTCTGGCAGTAGAGATTGACGCCGGGCTGCATTCGGCCCATGCCCAGGACCTCGAAATTCTCCTTGGGCACATAGACCAAGGCATTGATGGCCAGCGGCGCATCGGCGGAAAAGTGCAGGCGATACAGCGGTTCGTCGGCGGCGGTACCGATGAACTTGTAGAATTCCTTGTACTCCTCCTCGGTAATTTCGGCCTTGGACCGGGTCCAGATCGCCTGGACCGTATTGACCTTTTTGCCCTCGACCTTGACCGGGAAAGGGACAAAGGTCGAATACTGCTGGATGATCCGCTCAATGGTGAACTTGGAGCCGTAGGTCTGGGCGTCGTCTTTCAGTTCGAGGATGATCTTGGTGCCGCGGTGCAAACCGGGGCAGGAGCTGATGGTATAGGTGCCGCCGCCGTCAGAGGCCCATTCCCAACCGTCGCCGCCGCTCCAGGAACGTGTCTGCACTTTTACGGTTTTCGCCGCCATGAACGCCGAATAGAAACCAACGCCGAACTGGCCGATGAGATTGACATCTTTTTGGGCGGCCTCGGCCAACTGCTCGAAGAAATGCTGCGATCCGGAATGGGCGATGGTCCCCAGATTGGTTTCCAGCTCTTCCTTGGTCATGCCGATGCCGGTATCGGCAATGGTGAGGGTATGTTTTTTATCGTCGCAGTCGATGGTGATTTCCAGGGGTACGTGGGCATCGAACTCGACTTTCTCAATCAGGCTCTGGTGGCGGAATTTTTCCAGGGCATCGGAGGCGTTGGAAACCAACTCCCGGACAAAGATATCACGCTCGGTGTAGAGCGAGTTGATGACAATATCCAGGACCTTTCTGGTCTCCGCCTGAAAATGCTTGGTTTCAACCTGTGCTTCTGTCATGGGGCGCTTCCTCTCAATGTGGGGTGTGATGGAGTTTTTTGGTCCAAAAATGCATGATTTTCCGGACAATACCAAGGAGACCAAGGGTCTTTCCTTTATCCGGGCAAAATGGTAAGCACGATTGATCGACTGTCAAGACAACCCCAGATCGCTGCAAAGCAGCAAGCACCTTCACAAAACCCCATGAAATCATTGAGCTACCATGACGTCTGCATCGTCGGCGCCGGCATTTCCGGCCTGAGTGCCGCCGCCTTTCTCCGCGAATTGCGGCCGGAACTGAACCTCCTCATCCTTGAGCAATCGCCCGAACCGGGTGGCGCCATCTCCACCTACAGCCAATCCGGCTATCTGGCCGAATGGGGACCGCACGGTTTTCTCGACAACTGCGAGGAAAGCCGGAACCTGATCCAGCTGGCCGGGCTGGAGGGAGAGGTGACCACCGCGCCGCTGGGGCAATTTGTCCGCTATGTGTGTTTGGAAGGCCGCCTGCAGTGCATTCCGCAACAACCGCTGAAGATCCTGCGAGAGCCCCTTATCCCCTGGAGCGCCAAACTGCGCGTATTAGCCGATCTCTGGCAAAAACCTCTCGGTGGCGAGCCCTCGGTGGCCCAGTGGGTGGCCCATCGTTTCGGCACGGCCCTGCTCCCTTTTGCCGACGCGGTGTTCACCGGCACCTATGCCGGAGATATCGAACGGTTGAAGATCGATGCGGTCATGCCGGGTGTGCGGGAACTAGAGCAAACGCACGGATCGGTGATCCGTGGTGTCTTCAGGAAGATGCGAGCGACAAAAAAGGAAAAAAAACCACGGAAAGGCCTGCCGGCCATGACCAGTTTCGACGGTGGCATGGCAAGGCTGCCCCAACGGCTGGCGGCTGGTTTTACGGAAAGGGGCGAGGTCGTTTACGGTACTTCCGTCCACAGCGTGATCCGGGAACAGGAGGGCTGGCGGGTGCGGAGCGAACAGGACGAGAGACTCTGCCGCCATCTGATCCTGGCTCTGCCGGTGAACCGGTGCCTGGACCTCCTGGCCACGGCACTGCCGAACCTGCCGCCGCCACAACCGGCCATTCCCGAGGCGCGCATCCTCTCGGTGCTGCTCGGCTTCGACCACCGGGCCCACATTCCCTTTGGCTTTGGCTACCTGGCACCGGAACGGGAGCAGCGTTTTGCGCTTGGCGCCCTTTTTTCCTCGCACATGTTTCCCGGCCGCGCCCCGGCCGGCCACCAATTGCTGGAGGCCCTGGTCGGCGGCCGCCGCCATCCGGAGCGGCTGGAGTTGAGCGATGAACAACTCATCGAGTCGGTCTACACCGATCTCAGCCAACTGATGGAACTGCCGCGCCCCTGCTTTACAGCCGTCCTCCGGCCCCGGTGCGGCATTCCCCAATTGGAAGAGGGATACACCGATCTCTTGGCTTGGCGGCAGGAGGTGCACACGACCTACCCCACCCTTCACCTCTGCGGCTTTGGCTGGAAAGGGATCGGCCTCAATGACATGATCAAGGAAGCCCGGCAGAGTGCCGGCAGGATTTGCACCCAGAGCGCGGTCCCAGAAGGACCCGAAGTCAAGGGCGTCTATTTCTGAAGCACGCCGCTACCCGCCGAGGGAATGGGTCAGCGCTGAAGAGGGCTTATTTTTTGATCTTGGTGCAGAGCAGTTCCACCTGTTCCCGCACCGAGGTCTGTTGGGACATGTCCCTGGTGATGGTCTTGATGGCGTGGAGGACTGTGGAATGGTCACGGTTGTACATGTTGCCGATGTCAGCCAGGGATTTGTCGGTATACTTCCGGGTGAGGTACATGGCCACCTGCCGGGGGAAGGTGACGGCCCGTTTGCGCGACCGCGACTGCAGATCTTCGACACTGACCCGGAACTGGCAGCCGATGAGATCGCGGATGGACTCACCGGTGATCTCGACCACGGCGCCGATCAGACCGAAAATCACCTCCCGGACCATGGCAAGATCCGGCGGGGTCTTGCACAGGCAGGATTTAGCCTTGATCCCGATGACGGCGCTCTCCATCCGCCGGATGTCGCCGCGCAGATTCTCCGCAATGTAACCGACCAGATTCTCGTCCGCCGCCAAGCCGTGCTGGCGCATTTTATGGCGAATGATCCGGGCCCTGGTCTCGTGGTCGGGTGATTCGATGCCGGTCACCAGGCCCGAGGTCATGCGGCTGCGAAAGTCGTCGTCAATGCCCGCCAGCTTGCGGGGGTCAACGGCCGAGGTCAGGATCACCCGCCGTCCTGACTTAATCAGATAGTCGAGAATGGTGTTGAGCTCCTCCTGGGTTTTGTTCTTGCCGGTCAGGGTATGAACGTCTTCCACCAGCAACATGTCGCAGTTGTTGACATATTTTTTCGAAAACTGCTCCATGGAGTTGGTCCGGATGTTCTTGACCATCTCTGCGGAAAACTGCTGGGCGGTCAGATAGTGCAGGCGGGTGGAAGGAGCGGACTGCAGCACCTGATGGACCACGGCCTGGGTCAGATGGCTTTTGCCCAGTCCGGTGGTGCTGTTCATGAACAAGCAGTTGCCGAAGGTAGCATCGCCGGTGGCCAGGGCCTTGCAGGCGGAGCGGGCCAACAGATTCGATTCGCCGACCATGAACTGCTCAAAAGTGAAGGCGGGATGGAGTGAGCGCAAACGGGGTGCACAGGCGGTGCCGGGAATCCGCAGCTGGCCTGTTTTGTCGCTTTCAAAAGGCAGCGGCCGATTTTCCGCGACTTTCAGACGAACCTCTCCAATCTGACCCAGTTCCTGCGCCTTATGACGGATGAGGTCCAGGTAGCGATCTTCAACCCAAGCGCAGAAAAATCGGTCAGGGCCGGCAAGCTCCAGCACCTGTCCTTCCTGCCGTCGACACTCCAGCGGTTTGATCCACAGACCAAATTCACTTTCAGACAAGGCAGTGTGCAGGGATGTTTTGATCGCATTCCACATCATAAGACGTTTCCTCGGTTGACACGCTTTTCTTCTCGCAGGCCAAGTGCTCGGCCAGATGAATGGGGTTTGATCTACTGAAAAACCGGCCGCCGGTCAAAAGCGGTTTGCGTCGATTTCAAGATGCAAACAAGATGATTATGCACAGGGAAAAACCCCTTGCCGCCATTAGACTTTCCAAGGAGGCATACACGCAAACATCAACAAAAGCGTTGATTTTGAAAAAAACAATAGAAATTTCAATTAAATTAATTAGTTATCAGCGTAATCGAAAAGTTATCAACAGGTTTTCAACAAACAACGAACTCGACAATCCTCCATTTTACTCCACAAATCTCGATTATCCTCTAATTTCATCTTACCAGGCGCTTGAACTCTTTAACCCCTTTTCACTCCATGGTTTCGGCCAAGAGCAACTCAAATAAAAAATCTTCGTTCTTTTCCTCTTGATTTTCATCAATAAAAACAGCAAGAAAGCGACACCCGCTTTGTCAATCGCCGCAAACCCGGAGCCTATCTTCTTTTCACTCTGGAGAAAGAGCCGATCGGGCGAGGGCTGAACAGGGCCAAGGGTTGACCGGGCAGCTGGTTGCCCCGAAGCATGGCGTCGACGCGCCCCTCCGGCTCGGTGAAAAGCTGTTGACTGTTCCCCCATGATTATCTATTAGTCAACGTTTGCCACTGGTTCCGCGGCCGCGCCTCCCTGCCGTTCTCTCTGGCCTGAGGCGAAGTTGCCCGAGGATGCCTCTGTTCGCTGTTGAACACCACTGTTGGGAGATGGAAGCAATGCAGGGTTATGTGCAGGTGTACACCGGGGACGGCAAGGGCAAGACCACCGCAGCCCTCGGCCTGGCTCTGCGAGCCGCCGGCGCCGGTCTGAAGGTCTATATCGGCCAGTTCATCAAAAACGCCGATTACAGCGAACTCCGCACCCTGCAGCGCCTGGCTGATTGCATCACCCTTGAGCAGTTCGGCCGGGGCTGCTTCCTGCTGACGGCGCCCGACCAAGCCGACATCGATGCCGCTCGCCAGGCCCTGGCAACCATCGGTGGCATACTGGAATCCGGCGCCTTTGATCTGGTCATCGCCGATGAAATCAACGTGGCCTTTGCTCTCGGCCTGCTCAGCGAAGAAGATCTCCTCGCCCTGATGGCGCGGCGGCCGAAAACGGTGGAACTGGTGCTCACAGGCCGCGGCGCACCGCCATCGGTCATCGAGCGGGCCGACCTGGTCACCGAGATGCGGGCGATCAAACACTATTACGACCAAGGCGTACTCGCCCGCAAGGGCATGGAAAGCTGAACAACACTGTTGGGAGTCTGAAGAGCCCTGGCAACCACGCCAGGGCAGCAGAGGCTCCGGAGGAAACTATGTCGAAAAAAGCAGCCTGTCTGGCCGTGCTCGGGACCGGTTCGGATGTGGGCAAGTCCATCGTCGCCACCGCTCTGTGCCGGATCTTTGCCAACCGGGGGCTCCGGGTGGCCCCGTTCAAGGCCCAGAACATGTCGAACAACTCCGGAGTCACCCCCGAGGGGGCCGAGATGGGCCGGGCCCAGATTGTCCAGGCCGAGGCGGCCCGGGTCGCACCCCACTGCGACATGAATCCGGTGCTGCTCAAGCCGGTCAGCGACATCGGCTCTCAGGTGGTGCTCAACGGCGTCGCCTGGATGGACGCCTCCTCGCAGGCCTATTACACCAAAAAAGAGTATCTCTTCGGCGAGAGCTGCGCGGCGCTTGACCGGCTGCGCAGCGCCCATGACCTTATTATATTGGAAGGGGCCGGTTCCTGCGCCGAGGTCAACCTGATGGCGAACGACATCGTCAACCTGCGGATGGCCGCTTATGCGGAAGCGCCGGTGGTGCTGGTCGCCGACATTGATCGCGGCGGTGTTTTCGCCCAGATCGTCGGCACCCTGGCCTGTGTGTCGCCTGAGCAGCAGGCCCAGATTCGGGGCTTTGTCATCAACCGCTTCCGCGGCGACATCACCCTCTTTCAACCTGGCATTGACTGGATCGAAGAACGGACCACCAAGCCGGTCTATGGCGTGCTCCCCTGGTACAAGCACTTCCATATCGAGGCCGAGGATGCAGTGGTGATCGAGAGCCCCCGCCCTGTGCATCCGGCAGACAACGCCGAACCGGTCATCGGGGTCATCCGCCTGCCCCATATCTCCAATTTTACCGACTTCGACCCCCTGGCCAAGCTGACCGGCTGCCGTTTGGTCTATCTGCAGCAGCCCCAGGACGTGAAGCATCTGAGCGCCGTCATCCTGCCCGGTTCCAAGAGCACCTGCGCCGACCTGCAATGGCTGGAGAGCACCGGCTGGCGGGACCATCTGCTGCACTATGCGGCGGCCGGAGGACATCTGCTCGGCATCTGCGGCGGCTACCAGATGCTCGGCACCTGGGTCCGTGACCCCGACGGCATTGAAGGCGCGCCCGGTTCGACCGCAGGCCTCGGCCTCCTGCCGGTGGAAACCGTGCTCAAGGCCCCCAAGACCACCACCTTGACCGATTTCACCTGGAATGGGATCGCCGCCACCGGCTACGAGATCCACATGGGGAGAACCGATCCGCCCCAAGGACACAGCCTGGTCACCGTCCAGGGCCGCAACGGCGAGGCCTGCGCCGATACCGACGGCTGTGTCAGCGACGACGGCCGGGTCATCGGCTCCTATATGCACGGCCTGTTCGACACCCCGGCCATCACCCGCCATTGGTTGACCGGCATCGGCCTTGACGGCGTCACCGTCGACCGGCTGCACGGCCCGGTGGCCCGCGACCAGGCCTACGAGCAGTTGGCCGAACATGCGGCCCAACATCTCGATATCGATGCCATAGCGGCACTGTTGCCGCAGGCGTTGCGGGAGAAGATGCGATGATTCAAGGGCACGGAGGCAACATCTTCGCGGTGGCCCAGCAGGTGGGCTGCCGGCCGGAAGAGATTATTGACATGAGCAGCAATATCAATCCGCTCGGCTCCGTGCCCGGGTTGATCGAGCACCTCAAGGAGCGGTTGGACCGGATCCGGGTTCTGCCCGAGGTCGATGGCCGCGCCGCGATTCAGGCCATCGCTGCCCTGCTCGGCGTTGCGGCGGAGCGGGTCCTGGCCGGCGGCGGCACCACCCAGTTCATCTATACCGCCTGCGCCGCGCTGGCGTCCCGGCAGGTGTTGATTGTCGGCCCGACCTACGCCGACTATACCGACGGCTGCCGGGTGCACGATATCGAGCCCGATTTTTTCCTGGCCGAACCGCGTGAGGGCTTTGCCCCCAACCTGGAACGGCTGGAAGCGGCGCTTGCCGACTACGACACAGTGTTTGTCTGTAATCCCAATAATCCCACCGGCCAGCTGATCCCCCATGCCGGTCTCCTCCACCTCTGCCGCACCCATCCGAAGGTCCGCTTCATCATCGACGAGTCCTACCTGCCCTTTGTGCCGGCGGATCGAAACCACAGCCTGAGCACCAGCGGCCTCGACAATGTTGTTGTGCTCTGGTCGGTGTCGAAGATCTTCGGCATGCCCGGCCTGCGGGCTGGTTTTTTGGTGGCCAATCCCCCTGTGGTCGACCGTTTCCGCCGCT
>JBBQCO010000096.1:0-12754 GCA_038318785.1 Desulfobulbales bacterium
ATCAACCTCAACAAACAGACAGTGCCCTTCTTCGCTGCAAAACAGGGTCAGATGGCAAAGGCATTGATTTTTAAAAAATCAATGCCAAACCATGTCAAGAACTTTTTACAAAATAATGCATTATTTCAACTGAATAGTTACGCGGTGTCCGCTCCGTGGTCGAGCGGATGGCCAGAAAATCCGGGTGGGCGGCCGCCGATCTGAGTCTGCTGGAACTCGCTCTCGAGAACTGCGATCGCATGAAACGGCTGATCCGGGATTTGCAGCAGTTTGACAAGCCTTTTTCAGACGATCGGCAGAATTTTGACCTGCATCGTGCCCTCGATTCACTTCTGTTGCTGCTCAATAAACACCTGAAAGTACGGAAAGTCGTGGTGCGGCGGGAGTATGGCAACAATGCCCTGATGGTGAACGGTTCCGAAAGCCAAATCAAGCAGGCTCTGCTCAATGTGATGAAGAACTGCGGCGAGGCCTTGGCCGAGACGGGTGGTGAGATGCGGATAGGAACCAGCAAAGAGGGGGGCCTTGTCCGGATTATCGTCGCCGATAACGGCGCAAACATCAGCAAGGAGCACCTGCCGCATCTGTTTGAGCCGTTTTCTCCCGCCAGCAAGGCCGCCGTCGAGGGAGCCGGTATCGGGCTGTCGGTCGCCTCGAGCATTATCAAGGGCCATGGCGGCGAGATCCTGGTCGCGTCGCCTCCGGGGCAAGGAACAATCTATACCGTGCTCCTGCCTACCGGAGCTCAAGGTGAACTACAAGGAGACCGGCATGTCGCAAGCAGCCATTCTGATTGTCGATGACGAAGAGCTGATCCGTGAGACCCTCCGGCTTGACATGCTGGATATGGGGTATGCCGTGGACCTGGCCGCCAGCGGCGAAGAGGCGGCGGTCCTGCTGGGAAAGGAATACGACCTGATCATTACCGATCTGATCATGGAGGGGCTCGATGGTATGGAGGTTCTGCGGCTGGCGAAATCCAAACGGCCGGATCAGGCGGTGTTCATCCTGACCGGGTACGGCGAGCTGGAATCGGCCATCGAAGCACTTCGTCTGGGGGCGGATGATTACCTGTTAAAGCCCTATAACCATGATGAGTTGATCCTGCGCGTCGCCAAATGCCTTGCCGGGCGGAATTTGAGAAAAACTGTGCGATTATATGAATCGTTGCTGTCCATCTGCAGTGAATGCAAAAAAATCCGCGACGACGAACCGGACCAAAACGGCGAGGTCCGGTGGCTCAGCATCGAGCAGTTCATCAGCAAGACAACCGGCAGTGATCTCAGTCACGGGATTTGTCCCGACTGTTATCGGCATAAGATGGCGGAGCTCAAAGATATGATCCGCCGTGGCCAGATTTTCCCCTCCTCCCGCTGAACTGTTTGTTCCCCCGGCCATTCCAGGGTTGACAATGTCAACCTTTCGCGGCAAGTTGCTCCTGTTGAATCCGGTAGTTATATGCGTATGCGGAGAAAGGGGAGCAAGGGAAAATCGTGAGGAAAAAAGGCCGCGCCGTCATCATTGTAGTGTCTTTGATGGCCGGTGCGCTACTTTTACTGCCGTCGCTGCTCGGCTCGCGCCCTGTCCTGCATGCGCTCCTGAATCTTGCCAGTCGGCACCTCACCGGTACGTTAGAGGTGGAGGCTTGTTCACTGGGCTGGCTGCAGGGGCTTCGTTGCGAACAGGTTCGCTACCATGACCCTCTCCGTGGCCTTCGTTTAGAGGCGCCGCGCCTGACTAGCGATAAGGGACTACTTCTGCTGTTAGCGGCGCCCTCGTATCTGGGTGAGATTATTCTCGACCACCCCACGCTTTTTTTCCTCTCTCCCCAGTCGGGGTACAAACCACCCCACGATCAAACCAATGACTCCACCGGCGCCGGGTCCAAACCCGAAGCCTCAAACCAGGAAGGACATGCACCCGCATCCTGGTGGGAACGCCTGACCTTTCGGCTCCAAGTGAATAGCGGCGGGCTTGTTCTCGTCGAGGGGTCGCCTCCGGGCCGAAAGCTTGCTCAGGAAATAAAGCTCACCGGCAATCTGGCCATGGGCACCGTCAATTATGACGTGTATCTCCGTTCCGCGTTGCAAGCGGGATATCTTCGGGCCAAGGGGTTTGTCAATCTGCCAACGGCCGGTCAGTCACTCCTGGAGACGCTGATCTCCCGATCCGAGGTGGAAATCAAAGATCTGGAGCTTGCTGATTTCCTTGATCTTGCCGCGTCCCGCAGTCCTACCCCCCGTGGCAAGGGGGTACTCAATGCATCCTTTCATTTGAACGCCGCTGGGTTTGAGGACCTGGAGGTGCGGGGAGAAACTTTTCTGCGAGGATTGCAGCTCACCGGCGGTGTCTTTGGCGAAGAGCGCCCACTGTTTGACCAGCTCAGTTTCATTTTCAAGGGGAGCCATCGGACAGGGGAGGGATGGCGACTTTCTGCCCTGGATCTGCAATCCGAGCCGATTCGACTGACTGGCGGAGGCAGTTTTGATGGTAAAACGGTTTCCCTGGCCGCCAAGGGCAGCGTCAATCTGCCGGCAATAGCGGCCCAAGTGCCCCGTCTGCTGGGGCTCCATGAAAAAACGACGATTACCGGGGGAACCGTCGACTTTTCGCTTGGTGTCACGGGCCTGCCAGAGGCGCTTACCATCCGAGCCGAGTGCCGGACCGATCGCCTCAATGTTGTCCATGATGACCAACAGTATTCCTGGAACACGCCGCTCAACCTGTTGGCTGAGGCAGATTATAGCCAAGAGAAGACGGCGTTCCGCAATCTGCTGATTCACACACCTTTTTTTGAGGCTCGGGGCAGCGGCGGCATCAATGATTTTTCCCTTCAGGCTGGCGGGGATCTCGATCAGATGTTCCAGGAGTTGGGGAAAATATTCTCCCTTACTGTTCACGCCAAGGGACGGACGGAACTTTCTGCTTCGACCCGGAGGAGAGAAGATGGCGGCTTCAATCTGGAGAGCAGGGTTTCCATTCATGGATTTGCTCTCTCCCGCGGTAAGGCGGCACTTTTGCCGCCCCATGAATTCCTTCTCTCCGGTAAAGTCGGTCTTGCGCCTTCGTTTGTGCAGGACGGGGCCCTCCAGTCAGTGCAGATCGATGGAAATTTTTGGCCCGGAAAAGTCACCCTTTGGGCCGAAGACCTGCAACGGAGCGTGGGACAGGCACCGAATAATTGTACCCTGAAGGGCGCAGCCGATCTTGAGCGGTTGACCACTCTGATGCAGGGCTTTGCCGCTGCCCCTCCTTTTTCTGTTCTTCAAGGGAAGCTGGAAGTTGACGGGGTCGGACGATGTGAGGGGCGGCAGGTTTCTTTGCAGAGTTTGAACGGAGCGGTCGAGCAGTTGTTGGTGGCCGGTGCGGGGTCTGCCGTGCAGGAGCCGCGGGTGGTTTTTGCCATGGGGGAGGTGGGACGGTGGAATGGCCGGCGGCCCGTTGCCGTTCGCGAACTGCAGGTTGCCGCGAACTGGCAGGATTTGAGCGCACAGGAGCAACCTGTTTTCCTGGTTGATTTTGACCGACGGCGACTGGAAGTCCGTCACCTGGGATGGGCATCGGCCAAAACGAACGTGGATGCCAATTTTGTGGTTGAGGATTGGGGGCAATCGGCCGCCAATTTCTCGGCGGCTTTCAGGGGAGAAACCGATGGTGCTTTGCTCACCGATATGGCCAGGGCCGCCGGCTGGTTTCCTGCGGATCTGAGCGTCAAAGGACGGGCGTGGGCCGATCTTGCTACCGTTTCAGGGGAAAGGCAGGGCAACCGTACTGATCTGACCCTACGGATGGAACCCTTTGAAGTCTGGCGCGGTAAGGAGAAAATCTTTACCGATCCTCGGCCGATCCTTAAGCTCAGTGTGCACAACGAGGGAAAAGGTGGTGGAGAGGTGAGCATCCCTGCTTTTTTCTTGCACACGGCGCCGATGCGGATCGAGGGCGCCGGGCTTGTTGCGAGAAATAATCCGCCCTCTTTGGAGTTGCAGGGGCAAATGACCCCTGATTTTATTGTTCTTGGCCCGCTTCTGGCCCCCATTTTGGGCCGGGAAGCCGTTGTGACCGGCAACCGGCCCGGAGATTTTCTTCTTTCCCTGCCGTTGGCCTTTCCCCTCAGAAAGGAGCAGCTTACCTTTTCCGCCCAGTTGCCCGTGGATTCACTCCGATTCCAGGGGGTTGGTTTGCGACAGCTGACTCTGCCGGTGGATTTGAACCGAGGCAAACTGCGGGTCAATATTGATGAAAAACTCGATGGTGGCCGGGTCAGCCTGCAGCCCTTGTGGGATTTCGCCACCTCTCAGACGGTGATGAACCTGCCACCCGCAACTCAATTGTTCAAGGATGTGCCGCTCAAATCCTCGCTTGTGCGCAGCCTTTTGGGCCGGATGCATCCACTCTTCGGCGCACTGGCCCAATCCCAAGGTACAATCGACCTCCGCCTGGAGAGCTTTTCTGTGCCCATGGCCGGAAAAGGGCCACTTCGACCCACTTACACCGCCACCATCGCATTGGGCCGGATCAAATTCAAGGCAACTGACGTGTTCCGCGAGATACTTGATCAAGGTGGTTTTGGTCAGGAGTGGATGCGCTGCAGAGAGACGGAAATGGTCTGCGAGGGAAAAAACGGCCTTGTCAGCTGCACCCCAGTTCATCTTCTGGCTGGAGAGGCGGAAATCGGGCTCAAAGGCCACATAAACATGGACGACTCACTACAATACCATGTGCGGCTGCCGCTTGGCAAGCAACTGGCGGACAAGGCACAATTGATCGTGCATGCAGAGGCAACTGTTGAGGCGGAGATCGACGGAACCCGGGCTCAACCGGTCTTTGATCAGGCCGCCTTTCTGGCCGGATTGTCCGGACAGTTGCGCAAGGGTATTGAGTTGGAACAGCTCAAAGCTGCAGGAGAAACTGAGCAACCGCCGGCTTCGGAAAAACCGGCGGCTGCGGAGTCGCAACCCAAAGAATAGGGAAGAGCTAGGGCACATCCCCGGTACCACTGCATTGAGGCCGGTCCGTCACCGCCTGATAATCGTCACGATAATTTCGCTACAGATTGTGTGTATTGTCGTTTTATATTATTTCACCGCAGGAGACTTATCATGAGCAAGAAAATCGTTATTATCGGGGCCGTTGCCGCAGGGCCTAAGGCGGCGTGCCGGTTGCAGCGGCTGCAACCGGATTGGGAAATCACCATGGTCGACCAGGACAGCCTGATCTCCTACGGTGGGTGCGGCATTCCCTACTATGTCAGTGGCGACGTCTCGGACGAGAGCGAACTGCGGGCTACCAGTTTTCATGTCATCCGTGATGCCGGTTTCTTTGAGAAGTCCAAGGGAGTCAAGGCGCTGACCAGAACCCGGGCCTTGTCCATTGACCGCAAGGAAAAAACGGTTCTGGTGGAGAATCTTGACAGCGGCGAACGACAGGAGTTGCCCTATGATCAACTGATGCTGGCCACCGGGGCCAAACCGTTTGATCTGCCCATTCCAGGGGCCAATTTGGATGGTGTTTTTGCCATCGCCGATCTGCACAAGGCCATCGAGATCAAAAAGAGAATCGCCCAGGGTAAGGTCAGCCGGGCCGTGGTCATTGGCGGCGGAGCCATCGGTATTGAGATGGCCGAGGCCCTCACCGACCTCTGGGGGATTGAAACCACCTTGCTGGAACTGGCGCCGCAGCTTCTGCCCCGGCTGGTTGATTGGCATTTTGCCGCCATGCTGCAGAAGCATCTTCAGGAAAAGAGTGTGGCTGTTTTCACCAGAGAGTCAGCTACCGAACTGCTTGACGACGGTCAGGGCAAGGTCTGCGGCGTCAAGACCGCACAGCGCACCTTGGAAGCCGATTTGGTGATCATGGCCGTGGGCGTGCGGCCGCGCAGCGAACTGGCCAAAGCCGCCGGACTCGATGTCGCACCGTGGGGCGGTATTAAGGTCAACCAGCGACTGCAGACCTCGGACCCCAACATTTATGCCGCCGGCGACTGCATTGCCGTGACCAGTCTGATTACCGGCCGTGAAACCTATGCCCCTTTAGGCTCGCTTGCCAACCGCGAAGGGCGAGTGGTGGCCGACAACATGGCCGGTCACCCCTCGGTGTTCAAGGGGGTCTGCGGCTCGTTTATCATGAGGGCCTTTGAGCGCTGCGTCGCTTCAACCGGCATTACCTATGAAGCCGCTTTGGCTGAAGGTTTCGACGCCGATTATGCCCTGACCTCGCCGCCTGACCGCGCCCATTTTTTCCCGGATCAGGCGGTGGTGATCTTGCAATTGGTTTTTGATCGAAAATCGCGGCGTGTTCTCGGCCTGCAGGCCTTCGGCATGATGAACGATTCGATTTCGGCTCGGGTGGACGCTGCAGCCGGCTTGATCGCCCAGGGCGGGAGCATCGAGGATTTCGGCCTGCTGGAGATGGCCTATGCCCCGCCGTTTTCCTCGGCCATCGATTCGATCAACGCCGCCGCCTATGTGGCGGAAAATATGTGCGACAACCGGTTACGCCGGGTTGACCTCGTTCGCTTTCTCGCCTGGATGGACAACATGGCCTGCGAGCCAAACTGGGCCGTGCTCGATCTTCGCCACCCTCTGGAATCGGCGGCCTATGTTGAGGAATTCGGCTCCGAACGGTGGACGGCTTTGGAATATGGCCAGGTGCGGGCACGGTACAATGAATTGCCCACCGATAAAACCTACATCATTCTTTGCAATGCCGGCACCAGATCGTACGAAGTGCAAGTCTTCCTTGACCACCTTGGGAAATTCGATAGCATGGTATTATGTGGTGGGCTAAATGTGATCAGTCGGCTGGAAGTTGACTGGTTGGTGAAATAAGATTGAGTACTCTTGCAACAGGGGTGACGTATGGCTGAACTGAATACAGAACACATGGTTGAGGAAATCCAGGCCAATATCCAGACAGGCGATGCCCTCAAAGCCCGGCTGGTTCTCGATCATCTCGGCGAGGTCGACAAGAAAACCCAGAACCGGCTGCTCTACGAACTGTCGCGTGGCGATATGACCTTCACCGTCCCCCTGTTGAATTATCTGTTAACAGCGCATCCCGAATTGACTGCCGGTCTGCCGATCATTCGCGAAACTCTAATCTCCAACCTGATTGCCTATCCGCATGTGCTACTCCAATCGTTGGCCAATCCTGATATTGCCGACAAGACGGTCATGATCGAGACAGCCGGGGAGTTGAAATTTGAGGAGGCGACGCCGGTCCTAATCGATCTTCTGGCACATACCAAGGATAATACTTTTATCAAGCTGATCATCGACAATCTGGGGTTGATCGGTGATCCCGAGTCGATCAACACCCTCACCGATTACCTCTATGCAGCGGACCGAGAACTGATCACCTCGGCCATTCACGCCCTGGGGCAAGTTGGCACCAATACGGCCATGCACAGGCTGGCCGAACGGATGGGGACGGACAATGAACTGGATCTGATCATCCTGGGAATCTTTGCTGATGTCCAGGATCAGGTATCCTTGGAGAAATTGAACGACACGCTCCGTTCGCACCATGCCCACATGCGTATTTATGCCAAGGATGAGTTGGTGCGCATCGGTATCAAGGCTGTGCCGGTGCTGATCGAGAACCTTAAGGAGGGGGACAGCGATCTGCTGGTTCATACCCTCAATGTGCTTGGGGAAATTGGCGACGAGAGCGCGATCATGCCGATCCGTGCCCTGCTCAATACCATGCCGCGCAACGCCAATGTTCGCTTTGCCGCCTACGAGGCACTGGCTTTACTCCCCCTGCGCAAGGGAGCCTATACCTTGGCCGCCGGCCTGACAGATAGCGAGGATCATGTCTGCACCGCCGCTGCTCGGGCTATTGATAGGAACTTCAATGAGATTCTTGCGGCCGGTATCAAGAACATGATTCGGGCGCAAAATGACGAGGCGCGCCACATCGTCAAAATTATCGTTAACGCCCAGGTGGACAACGTCTTTCTCAATCTGGCTCCGGAGGATTATTTCCAGGAACTGGCACTTGTATATCTTCCCCATGCCCACCGGGACATCAAAAATCATTATATTGGCCTGCTGCAGCAGAAGGGTTTGGGGGATTTTGCGGCCAGGATCTCCGGCGAGGAACTGGATGGAAAAACGCGGGTCAAGGTCTGCGCGGTTGATGATTCCCGCATGATCCTCAATATCTACAAAGCCACCCTCCATGAGCTTGGCTTTGATCCGGTCCTCTTTGAGTTTCCCGCCGGGGCGCTGGAATGGCTGGCCAAGGAAAAGCCGGCCATGGTTTTGACCGATCTGAACATGCCGGAAATATCAGGGATTGAACTGACCAAGAGGATACGGACTCTCTATTCGGCGGAGACCTTGCCGGTGATCATGGTGACCACTCAGTCCGATGTGCAGGATCACGAGGCGGCTGCCGCGGCTGGAGTCAACACTCTTCTTATCAAACCCTTTAACGCCGAGTCCTTGCGGACGGCTATGGGGAAATTTATCAAAGTGAACTGAGGGGAAAAAGTCCGCTCCGTTCCGCCTTCGGCGGGTGCGATGTTGTTTCTGACAGGATTTCGTCGAGGTAATGCGGCAGCTGTTCGAAGTGCCGTGCAACCTCGGATGGACGGTGGGCGTCCGATCCGGCAAGCAAGGGGATTCCGCGCTGCAGAGCCTCGGAAATAATCCAGGGCGCAGGAAAGGCCGTTCCCCGGTAGTCGAATCCCGATGTATTGATTTCGAGAGCCACGCCTTTTGCCTGCATGCCATCGAGAAGCAGGAGTATCTGGCGCTGATGTTCTTCGTTGAACCGGATGCCTGGAAGATGGCGCAGCACCGCATCCAGATGGCAGAGAACATCGCAATCCATCGACGCCACTGCCTCAATCAAGGCCTCGAAATAGGAGGTGATGACTGTATCTGGGCCAATGGACGCCAAAAGATCCAGGCTTTGCCGCCGTCGGCTGAGCAGGTTGAGGTGGGCGTCGCCGTGGCGATAAAAATGGCAGGAGAGGCCAACTCGCTCAACCGGATACTGGGCCAGCCGTTGCTTGATGGTCTCCCTTGCCGCTGGATTGAACCCAACCTCCATGCCTAATCGGACCTCAATGCGCCCTTGGTAGCATTGCTTCAGTCGTGCTCCTTCCTTAAAATAGTAAGAGAAATCTTCCTCATCCAACCAGCTTCGCGGCTGGTAGCGAATATCCGTCTCCAAGTGTTCGAGAAAAATGATCGTCCCCAGACCGCGTTGCACAGCTTTTTCGACATACTCCTCCATCTCGCCGATTGCGTGGTTACAGAGCCGGGTGTGGACATGTCCGTCAACGGTTGTATCGATCAAGGAAGTCATGGGATGCAAAAAGGAAATGGAGAAGCAGGAAGGAAGAGGAGCGGCTGGAATTTAGGCGTTGCCTCGAGGAAAGAAGTGGAGCACGCCATCGATATCCGAGGTGTCGCAGATGTCGCCCAGTTCCATGTCGAAATCGAGAAAACCGTCGAGGTCATCCATTTCAACGGAAAATGTAGGTCCATCGGGGAGATGGTAAATGAGGGTGTTGACCTTGCTCAGGTCCACAGGGTTGGAAAAAAATCTTTTCATGTATGTTTTGGATCCTTGGTGAAAATAGTATTCTTTTTTGTCTTAGCAGGTTTGCTGGCGAAAAGACATAAAATAAGCAAAGCCTGGGCCCACTTTTTGGCTTGGTTGCAGTTTAAGCCGCAATCGGCAGTGGCCACCGAATAGCCTCCCCCTCGCCTAACTCCGTATGGATGTGAGAATAAATTGCAAGCTTCTCCGATTGGATTTGACACAGGGAAAGCGCATGGTAAAATGATCAGTTTCGCCCTACGCCTTCAAAGGGCGCTCATTCTGATTTTTTTAATCCGCACACAAGAGGTGCCGCATGGCGACTGATGATTATATTGCTAACGATTCTGATTTTATCAAGTCCACCGATAAAAACCCGTCCAACATTCTTCCTGAAAAACTGACGTTCGACTCGAAGTTGCAGTTCGCATGCCATCCTAAGGTCAGCTGTTTCACCGCTTGCTGCCACAACATCAAGATCATCCTCACGCCATACGATATTCTTATTCTCCGTAAGCGGCTGAACCTGCCGGCCCATGAGTTCATCACTGAATACACCGAGCCGACCTATCTGGAGAAAACCGATATGCCGGGTGTACAAATGAAGTTAGTCGGTGAGAAGAACGGGTGCCCGTTTGTCACTCCGGAGGGTTGTACAGTGTACCCGGATCGCCCATCGGCCTGCCGCTACTATCCGGTGGGTATGGCTGATTTTCATGAAGGCGGCACCAATGACGCTGCCGAGGATAAATTTTTCTTCCTGGTCAAAGAACCGCACTGCAAAGGCCATGAAGAACCTAAGCACTGGACCATCAGAGAATGGCGGGCCGATCAGGGGGTCGATCTGCGTGACGAGATGAACAAAGAATGGCTCCGCCTGGTTATGCGGCGCAAATCCTTTGGCCTTCAGGCTACCCTGAGTGAAGCCGCCAAGCGGATGTTTTTTATGGCGTCAACCGACCTCGACACCTTTCGCAAATTCATCGTGGAAAGCTCGTTTCTCGAGACCTACGAGATCGATGCGGAAACTATCGCCAAAATCAAAGAGGACGATGTGGAGCTGATGCTTTTTTCGTTCAAGTACCTGGCCAACACCTTATTCGGTGTTGCGGGGTTGACCATCAAAGCGGAAAAGATCAAGAGCAAGGTTGACGAGATCAAGAAGCGGCAGGACGAAGCCCTGCAGCTGGCAGAAAAAGAATATGAGGAGTTGAAAGCCGAACGGGACCGGATGCTCAAAAAAAGCAACTCCGGGGTGCCAGAAAAAGATTCGGGTAACTGAGGCGGGCTCCCGCAACACCGCCAAGGGGCTGGAGCGAGGCCCCTTGTTTTAATGTCTTGCAAATAAAAATCCCCTGCCGGGTTACACCGGCAGGGGATTTTTTTTACTTCACATCATCCGAAGGACGACTTATTCAACGTCAAGAGCTTTGGCCCAGCCCTTGAGGAGCTTCCAACCCTTGTCCACATCCTTCTGTGATTCTGCCATCAACTGATCCGCATGCTCCGGATTAGCCAGCTTCAGCATCCGGTAACGGTTCTCGTTCAAGGCGTAGTCGGCAAAGGTGATGGTCGGTTCCTTGGAATCGATGATCATCGGGTTTTTGCCCTCAGCCTCAAGGGTCGGGTTGTACCGAAACAGTGACCAGTGCCCGCACTCGACTGCCTTCTTCTGCTGCTCCAGACCCATGGCCATGTTGATACCATGGTTAATGCAGTGAGCATAGGCGATAATCAAGGACGGACCGTCATAGGCCTCGGCCTCCTGAATAGCCTTGATAGCCTGCTGCGGATTGGCGCCGATGGAGATGCGGGCGACATAGACCGTACCGAAGGTGGAAAAGATCAGGCCCATATTCTTCTTGGGCGCGTTCTTGCCACCGGCAGCAAATTGGGCGACTGCAGCACGCGGGGTGGACTTGGACATCTGGCCGCCGGTGTTGGAGTAGACCTCGGTATCCATGACCAGAACATTGACGTTCTTGCCGGAAGCAAGGACGTGATCCAATCCGCCGTAACCGATGTCATACGCCCAACCGTCGCCGCCGATGATCCAGACAGACTTCTTCACCAAGTAGTCAGCCACATGGATGAGGCGCTTGGCAACAATGCCTTTTCCTTCCAAGACGGCTTTCAGTTCGGCCACGCGGCCACGCTGAGCTTCGATCTCGCCTTGGCTGACCTGAGGAGCACTGGTGATCGCATCAGCGAGTTTTTTGGTGACAATGCCGTCTTTAACTGCAGTTGCCAGGAGTTCCAGAGCCTGGCTGGCCAGTTTGTCAACAGCCTGACGCATTCCAAGGCCATGCTCGGCATTGTCCTCGAACAGGGAGTTGGACCAAGCCGGACCACGACCGTCTTCGCGTTTGCAGTACGGGGTGGTGGGCAGGTTGCCGGTGTAGATCGAAGAACAACCGGTGGCATTGGAAGCCAGCATCCGGTCGCCGATCATCTGGGTGACCAGCTTGATGTACGGGGTCTCGCCGCAACCGGCACAGGCGCCGGAGAACTCGAACAGCGGACGTTTGAACTGGCTGCCCTTGATGGTGCCGACATTGATCAGGCTCTCGTCGACTTCAGGCAGGGCCATGAAGGTCTTCCAGTTGGCCCCTGATTCCAGACGGAGTTCTTCGGTATTGGTGGCCATGGACAGGGCGCGGACTTCGGTCTTGTTGCCGTCCTTGTCTTTCTTGCGAGCAGGACAAACGGTCACACACAGGGTACAACCACAGCAGTCAGCGGTGGAGATCTGCATGGTGAACTTCATGTCCTTGAACTCTTTACCCACTGCATCAGCGGTTTTAAAGGACTTACTTGCACCGGCAGCCTTGAGAGCGGCAGGGGTGGCAACCTTCATCCGGATACAACCGTGTGGACAGACCAGTGAGCAACGACCGCACTGGATACAGGATTCTGCATCCCACTGGGAAACCGTAACAGCGATGTTGCGTTTTTCCCACTGGGTGGTGGCGGTCGGCCAGCGACCGTCATTCGGGAACTCAGAGACCTTGATGTCCTCGCCGTGACCTTCCATCATCTTGGCGGTGACATTCTTGACGAAGTCGGGAGCGTCCGCCGGAACGATCGGAGGCATTTCGTGGCCGGTAACCTTTTTCGGGATTTTGACCTCGACGATGTTTTCAATCGCGCCGTCAACCGCGCCGTAGTTCATATTGACGACCTTGTCGCCCTTGGTGCC
>JBBQCO010000097.1:0-12518 GCA_038318785.1 Desulfobulbales bacterium
TCGAGGACATGATCGGCATTGGCGATGGTGTCCGAATCGTGCTCAACCACAATCACCGTGTTGCCCAGATCGCGCAGGTTGATCAGCGTCTTAATCAGCTTGTTATTGTCGCGCTGATGCAGACCAATGCTCGGCTCATCAAGGATATAGAGCACTCCAGCCAAGCCGGACCCGATCTGGGAGGCCAGCCGGATGCGCTGGGCCTCGCCGCCGGACAAGGTGCCGGCTTTGCGATCGAGCGACAGATACCCCAGTCCCACGCCCTGGAGGAAGAAAAGCCGCTCGCGGATCTCTTTGAGGATGGGCCGGGCGATGATCGCCTGCCGCTGATCAAAATCCAGCGTTTCCAATTCCTTGATCAACTCCTCGATCGCCATCCGAGTGAGAGCAGTAATCGACCACTGGCCGACCCTGACGGCCAGGGCCTCAGGTTTCAGGCGCGCCCCGTGACAGGTGGGGCAGCTCTGCTCGTTCATGAACCCTTCGACTTCCTCGCGCAGGCGAGTGGAACTGGTTTCACGAAAGAGCCGATTCAGGCGGGGCACAACCCCCTCAAAGGCGATCTGCGACACCAGCTTGCGCCGCCCCCGGCTGTGGACAAACTCCAGTTTTTCCCGGCCAGTGCCGTGCAGCAACCCTTTTTTTACCTTGGCGGGCAGATCGGCAAAAGGCATGTTCGGATCAAAACCATAGTGGCGGCCGAAGGCCTCGATCCACTGATCAGACAGCGTGGACAGTCGCCTCCGGGTCCAGGGCACGATGGCGCCCTCCAGCAGCGAAAGCGATTCGTCGGGGACGATCAGGTGCTCATCAATGAACTGGTTGACGCCCAAGCCGCTGCAGGCAGGGCAGGCCCCCTGGGGATTATTGAAGGAAAACAACTGGGTGGAGAGTTCGGGCACAGAGATGCCGCACTGGTGGCAGGCGGCGGATTCGCTGAACAGCACCTCCTCGCCGGTATCCGGAAAGACGGTCAGCATGGTCCCGGAACCAAGGGCCACGGCGGTACTGATCGATTCGTCTAGGCGCCTGCGGATCGACGACTTGATCACCAAGCGGTCGACCACCGCCTCGATATAGTGGTGCTTATTCTTGTCGAGCACGATCTCTTCACTGAGCTGGCGGACCTCGCCATCCACCCGCACCCGAACAAAGCCCTCCTTGCGCAGCCGTTGGAAAATCTGTTCGTGCTGCCCCTTCTTCTGGGTGACCAGGGGCGCCAGGAGAATGACCTTTTCCCCCTCCTGGCGGCCGAGCAATGTCTCCAGCATGTCGTGCACCGATTGGGAACGGATCGGCTGGTCGCACTGCGGACAATAGGGCTGACCGGCACGGGCGAACAGTAACCGAAGATGGTCGTAAATCTCGGTGACCGTCCCCACGGTCGAACGCGGATTTCGGCTGGTGGTCTTCTGCTCGATGGAAACGGCCGGCGAAAGCCCTTCCAGCAGATCGACGTCGGGCTTGTTCATCTGGCCGAGAAACTGGCGGGCATAGGTGGACAGCGATTCCACATATCGTCGCTGGCCTTCGGCGTAGAGAGTGTCAAAGGCCAGCGTCGACTTGCCGGAACCGGACAAACCGGTGAACACGATCAGCCTGTTGCGGGGCAGGTCGACGGAAATATTCTTGAGATTATGCATGCGCGCCCCACGGATGCGCAGAAATTGTGGTTCCATGTACATTACTCTGGAAAAAAAACAGGCCTGGAGACCGACAGCTGACGGAGAGTCAACCAGCAGAACCTTCGGCGGCTTGATGGGACCTGACAATTTCGTTTACCATGGCCCCGTCCTATGGTAGATTGCCGCATACTTGTAGCCATGATCCTTTAACAATCAATACTGTAAAGATTTCGCCATGTATTTTCAGGATATCATCGCCACCTTGAACAGCTATTGGGCCGCCGCAGGCTGCGTTGTCATGCAGCCCTATGATATGGAAGTCGGGGCCGGCACCTTTCATCCCGCCACCCTGCTCAGGGCACTGGGACCCGAACCCTGGAAAGCCGCCTATGTCCAACCCTCCCGGCGCCCGACCGACGGCCGCTACGGCGAAAACCCCAACCGCTTGCAGCATTATTATCAGTACCAGGTGGTGATCAAACCCTCGCCCAAGGATGTGCAGGCCATGTACCTGGAGAGCCTGGAAAAATTCGGGCTTAACCTGTTGGAGCACGATATCAGGTTTGTTGAGGACGACTGGGAATCACCGACACTGGGAGCCTGGGGGCTCGGCTGGGAGGTCTGGTTGGATGGCATGGAAATTACCCAGTTCACCTATTTTCAGCAGGCCGGTTCCATCGATCTCAAGCCAATCACCGCCGAAATCACCTATGGCCTTGAGCGGATCGCCATGTACCTGCAGAAGGTGGATTCGGTCTACGATATTGCTTGGAACAAAGAGATTACCTACGGGGAGATCTTCCACCAGGCGGAAAAAGAATTCTCCGCTTTCAATTTCGAGGAAGCCAATATCGCCGACCTGACCGTGGCCTTTGACAACTATGAGCGGGAAGCCCTGAAGCTGGTTGAAAAAAATCTGATTCTGCCGGGCTACGACTATTGCCTCAAGTGCTCCCATACCTTCAACCTGCTCGATGCCCGCAAGGCCATCAGCGTTTCCGAACGCACCCGTTACATTGGCAGGATACGCAACATTGCACGGCATGTGGCCCAGCGTTATGTCGAGCAACGGGAAGCGATGGGCTACCCTCTCTTAAAAGAGAAGGGGTGATCCCCGTGGCCGGTGAGACCCAAACAGGCCCATAGCCTTTGAGAACCACCGGAAAGGATTAAAAAATACCTGGCGTTTCAGGATAGTTTACAGTAGACAGATCCGTATCTGGTAATTACTTATCACTTTTTCTGTTTCTTGCTCCAGGCAGAACCGTTCGATTATCTGTGGTCCACATTCACTCCTCGTCACCTTCCGTCCACACCCCGCGTCGAACGGCTTTCCATTGCCTGCCTTTCCGATATCCCCCTAAGCCAATTTCGCTGAATGATAGCCCCAAGGGCAACAATCGTTACTCTCCCATGCCTTGCGCTGCCGGTTTTCCCGCACAATGGGGTGCTCCAGCCATCCGGCTGTTTTGCGGGGCGAGAGCCATGGTCCTTTCCGCTGAAACGCTCTCTGCCGATACTTCCTCTTGCTCACGGTTTACATCCACCTCCGCCTCCGCCTTATTCGCAGGCCAAGGGGGAGCGCTTCGGGAAACGGTACCCTTTCCTGGAAAAAGATGGGGATGCCTGAACAAAATGATTTTGCCGACGGCCCAGTCATCGCCGCCTCGAGAGAACACCGAAAAATTAGCAGGCTACCAACAGCGCAATGGTGCCCGTCGGCTCGGCGTACACTCGTTTTTTGTTAAGGGTTCTACCAAACGATTCCATCCCAGCACTCCGCCTGCGCGGCACTGGAAAGGAATCAGAAGTAAACTCTTCATTTTAAAAAATGACCCACTCACGGGTCAGCTTGTCGATTACAGACACAAGGAGGAAAGGCAATGGCAGAAGGAACGGTGAAGTGGTTTAATGACTCCAAAGGATTCGGATTTATCGAGCAGGATGGCGGCAAAGATGTTTTTGTCCACCATTCCGCAATCCAGGCCCAAGGTTTCAAATCCCTGAAAGAAGGGGATCGGGTTAAATTCGATGTTGTCAGCGGGGCCAAGGGACCGGCCGCTGAAAACGTGACCAAACTCTAAAGAAGGCGCCCCACACCCCTCGCACGATCTCGTTGGCCCAGGTCGTGCAGGGGGTGTTCATCTTCCCCCGCAAGCCACTCTTTTTCCCTTGCCTGCCTCCCCTTGCAGGATAACCCAATCAGACTGCCTGCACGAATCTGATATATTCCGCAAACACCTCGGGGGCCAGCACCTGCAATTCCCTGCGGGCTGCAATCATGGCTGCATAGTCCTGGCGATGCCGGGCCCGTTCCGCCCTGCGGAGCGTCGCATAGATGAGCGTTGCCTCGGTCTCGTTGGCGATCTCGTGCTCCACCAGGGGTAACACTTTGTGCAAATACCCATACACCGGCGCCATGACCGCCCCGTGTTTGGCGATGATCGCCGCCAGCCGGTGGTTGCATAACGGATAGGCTGCCATCCGCTGCGGATCGAGCAGCAGGGCGGTCGCGTAGACCCCGTTGGCTATTTCCCGCCGTCCCTGCAGCCACAGGGCATCGGCAAGATACCCGTAAAGAAGTCCTTCTTCAGGGACTGATTCGATCAGGCTCCGCAACTGGTTCTCGGCATTGACGTAATCGCCCAATTGCAGCAAAAGATACCCTTTGCACAAATCCGGCGGGATGGAGTCAACCCCGACCCTTTCCATCAAGGCATGGAGCCGCCTGAGCAGATTGGTGCGCAACTCACTGTCAGCAGCACTGTTACCGAAGGAAAAAGCCCCCAGCCGTTTCCAGAAAAAAGCGACCGCATCTTCTCCCCGCCTTTCGGCGAGCTCCCGCACAACCTGCTCCCAATACCCAACATACCGCAGACCGGCTCCGGCGGCCTGATGATCGGGCATGGCCTCGAGGACGCGGGCAAAGCGCTCCCTTGCCTGAGCAAAATCAAGCTGGGCCAGGCAGTTGTATCCGTTGCCGGCCTCTAACAAATCCCATTGGAACAGGTTCAGTTGCATGAAAGTAAGGTAAGGTGCTGTGCTCCCAAAAACTTCACAGGGAGTATCGGGGCTCGCAGCACCTGAATGGAGGAAGCAACCGTTATCGACAAAAACCAGGTCGGATCAATCACTCATCGAGCAGCCGGACCGCGCCCTTGTCAGCGGAAGCGGCAAACCGGGCATAAACCCGCAGGGCCGTTGAAACAACGCGATCCCGCTTCGGGGTGAAGGCCAGAGCACCCCGAGCCTCTTCGCTGCGGCGGCGGGCGGCCATTTCTTCTTCACTCACCAGCAGGGAGATGGTTCGCTGCGGAATATTGATATCGATGGCATCGCCCTCCCGGACCAACCCAATGGCACCGCCGCCGGCCGCTTCCGGGGAGACATGCCCGATGGACAGGCCGGAGGTGCCGCCGGAAAACCGACCGTCGGTCACCAGGGCGCAGGCTGCCCCCAGATGGCGGGATTTCAAATACGAGGTGGGATAGAGCATCTCCTGCATGCCCGGTCCGCCCTGGGGACCCTCGTAGAGAATAAAGACGACGTCGCCGGCCTGCACCACATCCCCGAGAATGGCCTCACAGGCCTCTTCCTGGGAATGGTAGACCTTGGCCGTGCCGGTAAAATGCAGGATGGAGGCATCCACTCCGGCGGTTTTAACAATGCAGCCCTTCTCGGCTATGTTGCCGTACAAGACGGCCAGGCCGCCGTCTCGGGAGTAGGCGTGTTCGATGTCGCGAATGCAGCCCGCAGTCCGGTCGGTATCGAGTTCAGGGTAGAGGGTCTGCTGCGAGCCCATCACCAGGTTGCGCACCCCGGCCGGGGCACTGCGGTACAGGTCCCGCACCGCCTCGCTCACATCCGGACGCATAATATCGTACTGCACCAGCGCCTGGCCGAGCGTCAAGCCATCCACCCGATGCGCCCCGGTGTCGAGCAAACCGCCGCGCGCCAGTTCGGCGAGGATGCCAACTATTCCGCCGGCCCGATTGACATCCTCCACATGGTAGGAGGAACTGGGCGCTACTTTGCAGAGATTGGGGACCTTGCGCGACAGGGCGTCAATATCCTCCATGGTGAAATCCACTCCGGCCTCATGGGCAATGGCGAGGATGTGGAGGACGGTGTTGGTCGAGCCGCCCATGGCGATGTCCAAGGCCATGGCGTTGCAAAAGGCCGCCTTGGTGGCAATCGACCGGGGCAGAACCGTGGCGTCGCCTCGGCCATACCAGGCCTCGCAAAGGGCGACAATCTGTTCCGCCGCCCGATCAAAAAGCGCCAGCCGCGCCGCATGGGTTGCGACCACGGTGCCGTTGCCCGGAAGTGCCAGCCCCAGGGCCTCATTGAGGCAATTCATCGAGTTGGCGGTGAACATGCCGGAGCAGGAACCGCAGGTCGGGCAGGCGGAACGCTCAACCACGGCGACCTCCTCGTCGCTGACCGAACTGTCCCCGGCCATGATCATGGCGTCGACCAGATCCAAGGCTTTGTCCCCAACCCGACCGGCTTCCATCGGCCCGCCGGAGACGAAGATCGCCGGGATATTGAGCCGCATCGCCGCCATCAGCATGCCGGGCGTGATCTTGTCGCAGTTGGAGATGCAGACCATGGCATCCGCCTTGTGGCCGTTGCACATGTATTCGACCGAATCTGCAATCAGCTCACGGGAGGGTAGCGAATAGAGCATGCCGTCGTGCCCCATGGCGATGCCGTCGTCAATGGCGATGGTGTTGAATTCGGCGGCAAAACAGCCCAAACTCTCAATCCTATGCTTGACCCGCTGGCCGATCTCGTGGAGATGGACATGGCCGGGCACAAACTGGGTGAACGAGTTGACCACGGCGATCACCGGCTTGCCGATCTGCTCCTCCCGCATGCCGTTGGCCCGCCATAAGGCACGGGCACCCGCCATTCTTCTGCCTTCCGTTGTCGCCGCGCTCCGCAGTGGATTCGCCATTCTCTTCACCTCAACGCAATTGAATTATTTTTTTCTTGTCTTTTTTCGCCAGGAAGCGATAGAACCTAACAAGATGATTTTGTCAATTCTATACTGGGATTCGTTATGAAACAACAGGAGATTAACTACTGGATCACCGCCATGCTCAACAAGCACGAGCGGGTTTCCGACCTCAACCTCACCGTGGGCAAGACCCTACAGGTGGAAAGCGACGGCGTCCTGGTGCCGGTCGAGGTCAACCCACCGGTGACCGAACTGACCCCCTTCCAGACCGAGGTCTTCGCCCTCAACCTGATCGGCAGCAACCGCCGCCTATTGCGCGATCTGGTGACCAAAGGTTCCTGCGACCTTTCCTATTCCCTGGACGACAAGGTCCGCTTCAGGGTCAATATCTTCTCGCAAAAAGGCTACTACTCGACGGTCCTCCGTAAACTGGAGACCAAAATCCCCTCGATCAAGGGTTTTCATTTCCCCGAAGCCTTCAGCAAAATGGCCAAGGAGGTCAACGGATTAATCCTCTTCACCGGCGCCACCGGCACGGGAAAAACCACCTCCATGGCGGCGATCCTCAACCGGATCAACGAGGAACGCCAGGTGCACATCGTCACCCTGGAAGATCCGATCGAATACGTCCACCCCCATAAAAAAGCCACCTTTAACCAGCGGGAGATGGGCGACGATTTCGACACCTTTTCCGGCGGCCTCCGTGCGGCTCTGCGCCAGGCGCCCAAGGTCATCCTCGTCGGCGAGATCCGCGACCGGGAGACTCTGGAAATCGCCCTGACCGCGGCGGAAACCGGCCATGTAGTCTTCTCCACCCTGCATACCATCGATACCGGCCAGACCGTCAACCGCATCCTCGGCATGTTTGAGCAAGACGAGCAACCCCAGGTTCGTAACCGGCTGGCCGACACCATCCGCTGGATCGTCAGCCAGCGCCTCTTGCCCCGTATCGGGAGTGGCCGCATCGCCGCTCTGGAAATCCTCTGCACCAGCCTGCGGGTTCGGGACTTGATCATCAACGGTGAAACCGAGGAGAAGACCTTTTATAACGTGGTCCGGGATGGTTCCACTCATGACATGCGCACCTTTGACCAGCACCTGCTGGAACTCTTTGAAACAGGGCTGATCACCGAAGAATCGGCTATTCTCTACGCCTCCCACCGCAGCGAAATCAAGCGGGGTCTGGATACAATCAAATCCTCCCGCGGCGAACGCACCTCCTCTATTGATGACCTGCGCATGGAAGAGGAGGAAAATGACCCGTACAAACGCTGGTAAGCGCACTAGCCCAGCGATCATGCGCTCCCGATCAGCAATCGCCCCGGCCTCCCCTGGCCTGAGTAGCCGCCACCGCACTTTGCCCAATCCACCATCACCCCAGACTCCACCGTTTGAGGATACCCCATGCTGACCCACTGTCCCGCCTGCCAGCAATCTCTCCCCTTCACCGACGACCAAATTGCCCGGTTGGAACAGGCGCTCATCCAGCTTGCACCCGGCAAACTGCTGGCCATGAAGTGCCCGCTGTGCCGCAAATCGATTTCGCTCGACAAATCCGGCCAGCCGCCCGAAAAGCCCGCCTGCCACGTGCAGCCGCCTCCGCCGCCGAACTTGGACTGGCTGCAGACCGGCGTCTTTCAGGGGGAGGAAAAAGTGGAGGACGTGCCCATGGCGCTGGTTCTCCACCAAGCGGGTGAAGAGCGGAAACGAATTGGCGATTCACTGGAAGCCGTGGGTTATCAGGTCTTCATGGCCGACACGGTTCCCGAGGCTCTCGAACGCATGCGCTTTGTCAATTTTTCCTGCATCGCCTTCCAGGCAAAACTCGAGGGCAATCTCGAACAATCCACCTTCCACGCTCACATGCGCACGCTTCCGATGGATCGAAGGCGCTATATTTTCTACCTTCTCATCGGAGAACACTTTCATACGCTCTACAATCTTGAAGCTTTGGCGTACAGTGCCAACCTCACCGTCAATACCGCTGACCTCAGCCACCTCGACATTGTGCTGCGCAAATCTATCCCAACCTACGAGGAATTGTTCGGCCCCATGCTCGAAGAGCTGGGTGCCTACGGCAAACGCTAAGAACGGCAGGAGCCCAGCAACCCGGTTGGTCCCTGCAAATCAAGGCAACCGGAGACATAGACACTCACTTCCCTCCCTGCCGAGACCGTTCCCTCCGGCCCGAATTGAAAACTGTTGCCGCGAAGCAAGAAATGCCTTTTTTCAACAGGAAACAGTTGTTTTTCAAAAAAAACTCTGGTAAATAACCAATCCTTACTCAACGAGGCGAAAAAGATTTCTTTTTCGTGCCATCAACCACTTACCAAAGACCTCTACCGGTCACAACAGGAACACTCCATGACAAATAACGGAACTCAACCCGCTTTTGCGGCAGATGACACCAGCTTTGATGAAATGAGCTTTGCGGAATTATTTGAACAGGAAGACAACAACACCGTCATCACTGTCGGCGAGGTTGCCCTCGGAACAGTCGTCGGACTGAGTAGCGACGCTGCCCTCATCGATGTCGGCGACAAGGCGGAAAGCTATATCCCGCTTTCCGAATTCCGCCAAGAGGACCCGGATCGGATCGTCAAGATCGGCGACCAATTCGAAGTCTTCATCGAAAAAAGAAAAGATGAAGGCGGCCTGCTCCTATCACGCGAAAAAGCTATTGCCATCAAAGTCTGGGAACAGATTGCCACAATTCAAGAAGAAGACGGGACCATTGAGGGCCGTATTGATAATCGGGTCAAGGGCGGTATGTCCGTCGATATCGGCGTCCCTGCCTTCCTGCCCTATTCCCAGATCGACCTGCGGCCGGTCAAGGATCTGGATGGACTCATCGGCCAGACCTTCGATTTTAAAATCCTCAAGTTCAACCGCAAACGCAACAACGTCGTCATTTCCCGACGGGCCATCCTGGAAGATCAACGGACTGCCCTGCGCGAGCAGATGCGCACCTCCCTCGAGGAGGGCCAGACCATTCGCGGCGCGATCACCAATATTACCGACTACGGTCTGTTTATCGACCTGGGCGGCATGGACGGCCTCTGCCACATTACCGACCTGTCCTGGGGCCGGGTATCGCATCCTTCCAAGCTGTACACTGTCGGCGAGGAGATTGAAGTCAAGATCCTCAAATACGACAAGAACTCCGACCGGGTTTCCCTGGGCGTCAAGCAACTCAAAACCGACCCCTGGGAACGGGTACCTGAACAGTATGCCCCGGGCTCCAGAGTCATGGGCAAGGTCGTTTCCATAACCGATTACGGTGTCTTCGTCGAATTGGAAGAGGGTGTGGAGGGCCTGGTCCACATCTCCGAGATGAGCTGGTCGAAAAAACCGCGCCATCCCTCCAAAATCGTCGGTGTCGGCGAGGAAATCGAGGTGCAGGTGCTCAAGGTCGAGGCAGAGACCAAGCGTATCTCCCTGGGCATGAAGCAGATGCAGCCCAACCCCTGGGATGTGGTTGAAGAGAGCTATCCTGTTGGCTCGGTCATTGAGGGCAAGATCAAAAACATCACCGATTTCGGCATCTTTATCGGTATCGAAGAAGGGATTGACGGTCTTATCCATGTTTCCGATCTCTCCTGGACCGAGCGGATCAAACATCCTTCCGAGAAGTACGCCAAAGGCGAGACCATCCAAGCGGTCGTTCTTAAGATCGACAAGGAAAACGAACGGTTCTCCCTCGGCGTCAAACAGTTGGAGCCCGATCCTTGGCAGGCCGCTTCCAGCAACTACCCGATCGGCTCAACCGTTGAAGGTACCATCACCAACGTGACCGATTTCGGTGTCTTTGTGCAATTGGAAGAGGGCATTGAAGGCCTGGTGCATGTCTCTGAAATCTCCAAGGACAAGGTGAAAACACCAGTTGGCATGTTCAATATGAACGAAACCTTGAAGGCCATGGTCATCAATGTTTCCGCAGATGACCGCAAGATCGGACTTTCCGTCAAGGCCATGCAGGAGAAGGAAGACAATAACGGCGCTGTTCCCGAGGAATACCTGCAGAAAGCACAGAGTACGGCACCCTCCACGTTCGGAGACCTGCTGAAGGCTGCTGCTGGCGAAGACTCAAATAAATAAGCGCTCCTGCTTTTTGTTTGCGAGGAACTCTAACGGGTGTTTCACCTAGCCACACCATCGGCGCGGACAAGGTGAAACACCCCTTTCTCTTCTACCCCGCACTCAGACGGCACACTGTCTGACAACAACGCGGTCGGTTAAAAAGGATACAGATCATGCTCAAGCGTGAATTGATCAATCAGGTCTCCGAGCAACTTGGCGACTACTACAAACAAGACATAGCACAAGCTGTTGAAATTATACTCGAAGAGATCTCGCTGGCCTTGGCTGAAGAGCGAAGAGTCGAAATACGGGGATTCGGCAGTTTTTCGGTGCGCACACGCAAACCGCGAACGACGAAGAATCCAAAAACCGGCAAGATGATGAATATCCCTGCACGTAAAACGCTGCATTTCACCATGAGCAAGTCGTTGAAGGAAGTCTTGATCGACGAAGTGGAATAACCGCTCTTTTTCCGCAAGCACGAGACCGGACCCGTTTAAGGGTTCGGTCTTTTTTATTTACCGCCAAAAAAGAGAGGGGAGAAGGCAGGAAGGCGAAAAGCCCTTTTTACAGAAAGGAACTGATATCTCCTTTGCCCACGCGCAGGATCTCGGGCTGTTCGGTCAATAGAGAAATGACAGTGGAGGGTGCAGGGACGATTTCGCCGCTGTCGATGATCAAGTCGACCTGTTTGCCGAAGAGCTGGTCAACATCATGGCAGGTGCACACAGGTGCCTCGTCTTCCTCAAGCATGGCGCTGGTATTGAGCACCGGATTTCCCAAGGCCGCGATAATAGCCAGACAGACCGGATGATCCGGAACCCGGATGCCCACGGTTTTCTGTTTGGTCAGCATAATTTTGGGGACGACCTTGGTCCCGGAGAGGACGAAAGTATAAGGGCCGGGAAGATTTTTTCGCATCAACCGGTAGGCGTTGTTGCCGACATGACCGTAATGGCTGATGTTGGTTAAGGAAGCACACATGAAACTAAAGGGCTTGTCCTTGGGACGCCTTTTAATCTGATACACCCGCTTGACGGCCTTTTGATTGAAAATGTCGCAACCGATACCGTACATGGTATCCGTCGGATAACAAATGACACCGCCACGCTGGAGAATCTCGACCGCCTGGGCTATCAACCGTGGCTGCGGATTGGAAGGGTTTATTTCAACAATTTTTGCCATAGAAAAAACAATCACTGAAAACAATGGGTTGAACGGTAGGAGTTGCCCGTTTTGCGGTAACCGGTTCATTGGTGGTGCCAGCACTCCTTCAAAAAGTTCATCAATAAAGCAGGAATATCCGGTAAAAGCCAGCTGTTTTTGCATCTGCCGCTTGAGCCCGCACCTGCGCCGCTTGACACCATTTTTCGGGTCGATTATTCCTTTTTCCGCAAGAACGTGCTAATAAGCCATGGGTACGGTCATGCACCAAGCCCTTTTCCGTATCAGCGACACCAAGCAGCAACAGGACAAGGGTTCGGCCCAGTTCAACCTGCTCATCAAAGCCGAACTCGTCTGTTTTTTTTAGGCATAACACAATGCACCGATTGACTGTACCGTAACCCACCGGCAAGATGAGCCCTTCAACCTCTTTGACGAGGTTGCTGCCTTCTCCGGCCACCCCTTCCTTTAAAAAATCACACATACGCCGAGCAACCGGGACGGCTGAAACAACAACCCCCCGTTTTCACTCCACTCGAAAAGGAGACCTTATGTTGCACCAAGATATCCCCATGGCCCTCACCTTTGACGACGTCCTGCTGGTGCCCACGACATCGGGATCAGACCACGACAAAGCCGCGCTCGAAGACGCCAAGCGGAGCGTGCGCGCTCCGGTCCGCCTCCGT
>JBBQCO010000098.1:0-12353 GCA_038318785.1 Desulfobulbales bacterium
GCGAAAAAAATCCCGATATTTTCCTTTCAACATGGCGCACCTCCGCGGCTCGTTATTATGAGGGAATGATTATCAACCATACGGCATCCACAGCGAAAACGCCATGGGAAACAGGGAAGGGGGCATGCCGTGCCTAATCGTTGACGGAAGGGGTCCTCTCAGTCGTAGGCCGGCCTTTTTCGCAGATCGGGAAGCAGGATCGCCGCCACTCCCAAGAGAGGCAGCCAGGCGCAGACCTGATACACAGAATTGATGCCGCGAATGTCGGCGAGCCTGCCTAAAAGGGCTGCGCCGATCCCGGCTAGTCCAAAGGCGAGACCGAAGAACAGGCCGGAGATCATCCCTACCTTGCCGGGGAACAGCTCCTGAGCATAGACGACAATCGCCGGAAAGGCCGAGGCCATCAGCAGGCCGATGACAAAGATCAGGGGACCGGTCCAGAATAGATTGGCATGGGGCAGGGCCAGGGCAAAAGGGGCGGTGCCGAAGATTGACCACCAGATCACCTGTTTGCGGCCAATGCGGTCGCCGATCGGTCCACCGAGGATGGTGCCCAGGGCCACACCGAAGAGACAGACGAACAGATGCAGTTGGGCCGACTGCACCGAGACCTGAAATTTGTGCATCATGTAAAAGGTGAGATAGCTGTGCAGGCTGGTCGTATAAAAGAATTTGGAGAACATCAGCACCAGGAGAACGACCACCGGCCAGGTCGCTGAAGGATGCCGCGTGACCCCTCCGGCATCCGGAAGGGTCCTGAGCCGCTGCCGTTCTTGTTCCTGCTTCTTTTTATACCAGCCGCCGACCCGCCAGAGAATCATCATGGCCAAGAGGGCCACAAGCGAGAACCAGGCCAGGCTCTGCCGCCCTTGGGGGAGGACGATCAGGGCCGCAAGCAGTGGTCCGGCGGAGGTGCCGGCATTGCCGCCCACCTGGAAGATCGACTGCGCCAGGCCATACTGCCCGGCCGAGGCCATGCGCGCTACCCGTGAGGATTCCGGATGAAAGACCGCCGAACCTGCGCCGACCAGACCGACCGCAATCAACAGCAGGCCGTAACTGGGCGCCAGTGCCAGGGCAATCAATCCCAACAGGGTGCAACCCATGCCCCAAGTCAGGGAATAGGGTTGGGGATGACGATCGGTGTAGAAGCCGACCGCTGGCTGCAACAGGGAAGCCGACATTTGAAAGGTCAGGGTGATGAGCCCTATCTGAGTGAAACTGAGCTGAAAGCCGTCTTTGAGCAGGGGATAGATCGCCGGGATCAGCGACTGGATCAGGTCATTGAGAAAATGGGAAAAACTGATCGCCACCAGCACCTTGAGGCCGATGCGCTCCGGCCGGGCAGGTGGTTGTTGAACGGTTTCAACACGGCTTGCCATGAGTGCGTGCATCCTTGTAGGCTGAGGGGCGGGTTCCGATTTTGCTTATCCACCTCGCCAGCCCTCTGAGGTTGTTGAGCTGTGCGCAGATGTACCACACCAACCACCTCTTTGCCCATAAAACCGAGCCTGTTCGGCAAACGGATCAGCACGTTGACAGGCAAAAACAGCATCGATCAAACCCTCTTTTATGCAAAGGCTCACTCGGAAAAAAACAGAATTCTAACTGGATGACAGAGTGGTCAATACCTGTTGTGCAGGCAATCTTGCCCAGAGAATGATCACCAAAAAAAGAGCTGGCACTCTGGTTCTTCAGCTAACTGATACCCTCGACACCGTTTCGCCCTTGCTCGATCTCAATCCGATTGCGCCCCTTCTTTTTCGCGGCATAGACTGCGTCATCGGCCGCCTTAAGAACCTGGCCGATTTCCGATTCCTGGCCGAATTCCGCCACGCCAAAACTCGCGGTCACCTCGATTTCTTCCCCAGAGGAAAAAAACGGGGCATCAGCAATGCGGCGGCGAATCTTTTCCGCCACCAATCGACCACAACACAGCTCGGTTTCAGGCAATAAGATGACAAACTCCTCCCCGCCCCAGCGGGCGATTGCATCCTGACTGCGCAGCATGCTTTTCATGCGCACCCCTATTTCAACCAGAATACTGTCGCCGGCATCATGTCCTTTGGTGTCGTTGATTGATTTGAAGTGATCCAGGTCAATGGCCAGCACCGTAAATGGCACCTGATTTCTCTGATTGCGGGCGATTTCATGCTCGAATCGCTATATCATGGCCCGACGGTTGAACAGTCGGGTCAGGGGATCAATGGTTGCTGCTTCCTGAAGGGCGTGTTGGGCGATGATGCGTTGAGCGATTTCATTACTCAACTTGCTGTTGACCTCACTCAAATCGGAGGTCCGCTGCTTAACCCGAATTTCAAGTTCTTCCTTGGATCGCTGTAGCGCCGTGAAGGCCTCCTGCTTCTTTTGTTCCGCAAGAGAAAGCGTGGCCGACATTTCATTAAAGGCCTTCAGCAATAGATCGAGTTCGTCATTGGTGCGTAGCAGGATCTGCTCATCGAGTTTGCCGGCGGCGATGGCGGTGCAACGGTCGATGGCCAATCGAATGGGCCCGGTGAAACGGGCAGCAAGAAATTTGGCGAACAAAAAAGCGAGAGCAACGGAGGCCAGCAAGGAGCACAATCCCGAAATTCTCAAATTTCTTGATTTGGTGTAGACTTTGTCAGCCCGCATGTCGACGCCCACCAAAAACTCACCCCGACTATTTTTAATAGGGGCATATCCTGAAAGAAACGACCCCCACTCGTCGGCAAGAATCTCCGTGTCAACGGCGACACCGGTAAATCCTTTGACGAGGCTGGAAAGCTGCTGCGGATATTCTGTCCCAGGAAGGGCCTGCTTCTCTGTTTCATCAGAGTCGACAACAAAGAGGATTTTTTCCCCCTCTTGCCGCATGACATACAAAAAAGCGATGTCTGGATTCATCCTCCTGAATGCCCGTAACTTTTGCAGAGTGTCGACATACACAGGCTGAGAGACGTCCGAAGCGGTCAAGAGCGCCCGGAGCGTGTCGGCATCGATGGTCTGGCTGATCAGGGCAGCAGTGGCCTGGAGTCGCTCCTTCAAACCATCCATCAGACTTTCGGCGGCACTGCCGTAAAAGTACGTGCCGATGCTCCCAGATACCAGGAGCACCGCAAAAACATGACTCAAGAAGAGCTTGAGACGAATCGATTGTTTCAATGGCTTGTTTTCTCTGTTGGCGCGGCTCCGCCGTGGCCCAGGGGCAGTTCAACGATAAACACGGTTCCCGGACCGAAATGCTCGGATCTTTCGAAATTTTCAGGCAGGTAGTCTGCCGTCGGAGGACTCAGGGCCGAGATGGTGCCGCCATGCTCCTTGATGATCCCGAAGGAGACGGAAAGCCCCAAACCTGTTCCCTTGCCCACCTGTTTGGTGGTGAAAAATGGATCAAAGAGTTTGCTCAAATGTTCGTTTTTCACTCCTTTGCCGGTGTCAGCCACGCTGACCTCGAGCCCGTGCCCGCGGGCGCCGCGCTTGGTTTGCACGAAAATGACCCCATTCTGGCCAATGGCATCAGCGGCATTGTTGAGCAGATTCAGCCAGACCTGCTTGAGCCGCTCTTTATCGCCGGTCAGCGTAGGGAGAGTGGCATCGGGAGTAGAGATTATTTTGATGCGGTTCAGGAAGAAGGCATGCTCCACCAGTTGTATCACTTCCAGCAGGGACGCATTGATGTCCACCGTTTCCCTGACGGATTGAGAATGGCGCGAAAAGCCCAGGAGGTCAGCGACAATCTTCCGGCAAACCTTGGTCTGCTTTTCAATGATTTTCAGGTTTTCCAGCGGTTCCTCATCTTGAATGTCATCCATCATCAATTGGGTGTAGCCGAGGATAATACCTAGAGGCGTATTGATCTCGTGGGCCACGCCCCCGGCTAGACGGCCGAGGTCTTCCATTTTCTGCGATTGGATTAACTGCTCCTGGAATTTTTTGAGCATGGAAATGTCTCTCGCGGTCAACAGGAGGCCCATGATGCTGCCGTCCTGATCATAGACCGGCACCTTGACGACATGAAACCACCTCTGCCCTTCGGGCCGCTTGAAGGTGATTTCCTTGGAGAGGGATTGCCCCGTGATGAGGATCTGCTTGTCTTCGTGGAAATTCAGATCAGCCTGGCGCTCGGAAAAGATGTCAAAATCGGTCTTGCCGACCACCTCTTCTTCTTTGAGGTTGAAATAATCGCAGAACGCCTTGCCTGCAAACGTATAGGTCAACTCTTTATCCTGCAGCGCAACGAAATCCGGCGTCACATTCATGATGGTTTTGAGTAGGCCTTGCTGCCGAGCGATGGTCTTTTCCCGTTCGGTCAGCTCTTCAATATGATTTTTGATCGTAATGGCCATCACATCGAAGGCTTCGGCCAAATCTTGAAGTTCATCACCAAAATTGTATTTGAACACTGGACACTGCCGGCAACTCTCGATTTTGAGCGGATACTCCTTGCCCTGACAATGGGGGCACAGGGTGCCGGCCAGGTACCAGCAGCGCCGCCGGGCATCGCCGTAGGCCGGACATCCTTGCTTGCCGCACTCCATGATTTCCCAGCAGTTCTTTTCCAGAGAAAAGCCGGCTTGTACATTGAGATTGCCCTTGACGATTTCTTCCGCCGATTCCCTGAGCCGGTTGAGGCGGAAGGTGATCGTGCGGGCAAACCAGAGGGCCAGGATAATGCCCAGGCTGACTACTCCCAGGGTGCTGATCAGGCTGATCAACCGTTGATGGCGGATTTGGGCGTCCATCTCACTTCGTGAGAGCCCCAGCCTGACGGCGCCCAGATTCTTCTCCCCTAGGACGACCCTGGCGTTGAAGTCGTACACCAGCCCTTGTTCGGTTGTCAGGAGCAAGGGCTGGGGCAGTTGGCCGTTCGGGTTAACCTGGAGAAGATCGGCGGGGAACCCGCCAGAAAAAGTATGGGACAGGATGTTGCCGCTGGTATCGGTCAGAAAAACATAAAGGATGTCGTCATACTGACTGTGGACGTTGTCGATGAGGTTCTTCATCTGCAAGAAATCCATAGCCAGGAGGGGTTCGGCGAGGCGAAAGGCCAGACCCGAGGTCAGGGCCATGCCTCTTTTTTTTCCTTCCTCAAGCAGGGCTTTTGAGGACATGGCGGAGAGGATCAGGCCGATGCTCAGGCCGCAGAAGACCAGCATCAGGGTCACGCCCAGGGTGATTTTGGTCCTGAATCGCAGGCCATGGAGAACTTTCAACAGATACCTATTCAAGATCCAGCCCCACCTTTTTGCTCAGTTCGCGAACGGGGTCAAAGTCCCGGTCGTCGGAGGGGACAAAGCCGATGAATTTTGCCGCATCCAAAATTGCCCGGTGAGGTGGATCATGCTGATAATCAAGTTTCAGCAGAGCGGCCCTGATCTTGTCCGCCGCCTCCTGAGGCAGTCGTGGACTGTAGGCGTAGACCCAGCCCGGATACGATCTGGAGCTGGCAACCACCTTGATCTGATTGATGTCGATTTTGTTTTCCACCACCTTTAAGGACCCTTCACGGATTGAACCGAAGTCATGCAGCCCGGCATACACCCCCAGGATCACATTCTCCTGACGTCCGCCGGCAAAGACCACTTCCTTGAAGTCAGAAAGATTCAGGCCGTTGTCGACAAAATGTCCAAGGGGAAACAGATACCCGCCGGCAGAGGACGGATCAACAGCCACCCACGATTTGCCCCGGCAGTCCTTGATGGATTGGATGGCCTCGTTATCTTTGCGGGCAATGATCTGACCACGGAATTCAGCGCGCCCGTCCTCCTCAATGATTCGGGCCATGGCCTTGGCACCGAAGCGGTTGGCCAGTTTGACGTAAATAAACGGATTGGAGAACGAGATGTCGATCTTTCCCTGGCCGAACATGCTGATGTGATGGGCAAAGGTGTCCGGAAACACTTGCCGCATGGGCAGACCGGTCTCCTCGGCAAGATATTCCACCAGCCGGTGATGGCGTTGAAAAGATTCTGTGTTCGAGTATTGGGGGAGGTAGGCGTAGGTTATTGCCGGCAGTTGCGGCCTGAACGAAATTTCCTGGCGTTTATCCAGGGAGACTTTGACAGCCTCTTCGCCTTCCCCGCAGGAGAAAAGGAAAAAGGCGGCCAGAAGCATGAAAAGGGAGAAGACGCTTTTAGGCATGGAGGCTGTTTGGTTGCAGTGATCGGTTCACAGCGATTCTGGTCATGACCGTGGCTGGTCAAAGGTTGGTTTGTTGGTCTCGGGATCAACCGCCACGGAGAAGGCAGCGTTCCCACGGAAAAACTATACCCCGTTCTCGGGGGTGAACAAAGAATAAACCGATTGCCGAGAGCATTCCGTCTCCGGAGGGAAGAACGCTGATTTTAGCCGTACCCCAAGGCTTCCAGCTCAGCCTCGCTGAATCCGAAAAGATGGGCAATCTCGTGGACCACCGTGATCTCGATCTCCTCGAGCAGTTCTTCACGATTGGTGCAAAAGGCTTCCAAGGGATCCTGGAAGATATAAATGGTGTCGGGATAAAGCGGCGGATCAGCCAAGCTGCGCTCGGTGAGCGGAACTCCCCAATAGATGCCAAACAGTGGCTCATCGGGTGCCAGCCCCATCTCTGCCACCATTTCGGTGCTGGGCTGTTGTTTGACCGAGATAAGGATGTTCTCCATGCGTTTGCGAAGCTCTTCGGGGATGCGGGCGATGGCCTGTTCTACAATGCGGACAAAGGCTTCGGTGGAGAGTTTGGATTGGCTGTTTCTCATGGTTTACGTCCTCACAGAGCCAAGTTAAGGCCTTTATCGATACAGGGTAAAAGAAACAATATCCAGGTATTTTAATCCCATTGAAAAGCGGATGAAAATGCCGGCTCAAATGTTAAACATGGGTTAGGTATATTTCATGCGGTCATTTACTCCCTGGATTTGTCATTCCGAACGCATGGAGGACTCTCGAGATTTCTCCCGTTCGGTCGAAATGACAAGCCGGAAAGTGTCAACTTGAAAGCAAACTGGAATAAGCAGGTAAGAGCGAGGAAAAAGGAAAAAGGGAAGGGGGGTGAGTTAATCCCCCAGCATGGGAGCACCTTTGAACAGGTGCTCCCGTTGTGTCAACGAGTTGTATCGGTACCAGATGCCACTGCCCACGCCCGTCAACCGGCGTCCTTGGCAGCACATTCTTCCCCCAATAGCGTCTTCTTCATTTTGGTGGCGCTACGTCTCTTTTTCGGTCCCTTGGTGCGGCTGCATCAAGCACTTTTCGTACTTTTTGTGACATTTCTGCGATGGTAATCGGTTTCATCAATAACTCTTTTACGCCAAGGGCCGCGGCTCTTTCACGCCCCATCATCTCACTGTAGCCGCTGCAGATGATGATGGGTATTTCAGGATTGATCGCAATCATTTCTCTGGCAAGCTGTTCGCCGCTCATCTGCGGCATCGTCAGGTCAGTGATGACCAGATCGTACGCTTCATGATTGGTCCTGAACAATTCCACAGCCTCTACGCTGCTCAGGCGAGAGGTAACTTGGTAACCAAGACTTTCAAGGATTAACGTTGCTATTTCGATAATCATTTCTTCATCATCAACCAGAAGAATATGCTCGCTGCCCGCCGGATAGTTCTCCATGGTCCCCAGCACAACTTTTTCCACGGACTCTGTCGTTAACGGCAAGTAGACATTGACGGTCGTCCCTTTCCCCACTTCACTGTCGATTGTAATATCACCGTTGCGATCCTTGACGATGCCGTAAACGACGGCGAGTCCGAGACCTGTCCCTTTCCCCTGCGCCTTGGTGGTGAAATAGGGGTCGAAAATCTTATCCCTGATAGCCGGATCGATGCCGCATCCCGTATCAGCAACGGAAAACAAGGCATATCGTCCCGGCGAGAGCGAGGTGTTGGCCACATCTTGTTTTTCCAGCACGGTTTCTTGCAGGCGAATGGAAATATAGCCACCTGATTGTTCGACAGCGTGGTACGCGTTGATGATCAAATTCATCGCAATTTGATGCAATTGCGAGGGATCCAGGAGAACTGTGGCGCAATCGTCTTGAATATCCTTTTTGATTGCTATAGTCGAAGGAATGGTTGATCGGCATAACTTGAACACCTCTTTCAGGATCGTCTGCATCCGAATCGGGATGATCTTGTGCTCCGACCGACGACTGAAGGCGAGAATCTGATTGACCAATTCCTTCGCTCGGAGGCCAGCCGTATACAGTCGGTCCACATAGCGCTGCTGAGGACTGTCCGGGGGGAGGTGGAGCCGCAACATCTCGCTGTAGCCGAGCATGGGTTGCAGGATATTATTAAAATCGTGGGCAATGCCGCCGGCTAGGGTCCCTATGGCCTCTATTTTCTGCGATTGGGTGAGCCGAGCCTCAAGGCGGATTCGTTCCTCTGCGGCTCGCTTCTGTTCGGTGATATCCCGAATGATACCGACAATGAACGGCTCGCCGTTTTTATAAGTGTAGAGATTTTTTTTGGTCAGGATCGTATGCTTGCCCCCCTGGGCATCGGTGAAGGACTCCTCGTTGATGTTCTCCAGGCCGGTTGTCAGGACACGTTCATCGGTTTCCTGGAAAACGTCGGCCTCTTCTTCCGGAAAATAGTCGTAATCGGTTTTTCCCAGAAGCTCACTGCGGGAACGGCCCATCAAGGTGCACATGGCGTTATTGACCAAAACCCACCGATGCTGCCTATCCTTGACAAACATGGGATCGCCGAAGCTGTTGATGATTTCGTCCAGATAATTCCGCGATTCCTCCAAGGCCTCCTCCGCCCGTTTGCGGTTGGTGATATCGGTGATGAACCCTTCGATGACATCAGGTTTTCCTGTCTCGTCATATCGCAAGCGGGCACTGATCGAGATCCATATTTTACAGCCGTCCCGGCGATAGCACTGCACTTCAAACCCAAACGCCTTTTTGTGGTTTGCGATGGCCGTGAGCAAGATATCGCGGTCACTTGGGTTGACGTAAAATTGATGCCTGATGTCGGTTATGCCTTTGATGAGTTCTTCGGGAGAATTGTACCCGAGGATATGCGCCAAGGCCGGGTTTGCACTGAGAAAACGGCCATCCAGGCTGCTTTGATAGAGCCCTTCAAGGGCATGTTCAAAGATACCCCGATACTTGTCTTCACTGGCGCGCAAGCCCTCCAGTGAACGGTTGATCTCACCGGTCATGAGGTTGAAGGTGCGGGCGAGAATCCCGATCTCATCGTGGGAGGTCACCGGGACAATCTGGGTGAAGTCGCCGTCGATGATTTTTTCCGCGACCTCGGTCATCCGGCGAATAGGGCGGGTGATGGACCAAATAATGTACATGCAAAGCAACCCGACCAGCACGGTAATGACGCAACCGGCAAAGGCCATGATGCGGACCATCTGAATTCGGCCGTCTTTGAGTAGACTACTGTAGGCCTGCAATTCATCTTCATAGACGCTCGTGCCGATGACCCAGTCCCAAGGTGCGTAATAGGCGAGGCGGGCTATCTTCCAGCGAGGCTCCAATTCACCGCGATTTTGCCAGCGGTAGCGCACCGTGGTCATTTCCCCCGGCTTGAGCCGGGTTGCCTTGCTGATGATCTCCTGGATGACAAAGCGGCCGTCACTGTCTTGGTTTCCCCAGACATCCTCGCCGTCTCTCTCGCCTTTGTAGGAGATGATATATCGTCCGCGGTCTTCTCCGCTGCTGCCGAGAATATAGACATATCCGGTCTTGCCCACGCTGCTCTGCAGGATTGCCTGTCGTATGCGCGATGCCACAGTTTCCTGATTAACGCCGACATACAGCATGCCCACCAGGTCGCCGATGCTGTCGCGTATCGGCTCGTAGGCTGTGAGATACCAATCGTTTACGACATAGGCGCGTCCATGGTAGGTCTTTCCTTTAAGGATGGCGGAGATGACCGGGTTCTCTATACCATCGGGACCGAAAGCAGGGATAAAGGTTCCGATAGCCCGTTCACGGACTGCCATCTTCACCGTGGTGGCTACACGCAGCATGTCGCCCTGCTCATTCATCCGCTGGAAGATGGTGGCAGTTTCCCCGACCAGTTTGGTTACGGCATCAACAATCGGTGTCTCGACGGACAGATCCCGATTCGTGCCAATCCATTGTTCTCCGACAAGAAGTTTCGGCAAATCGATTTGGGTGGTGTCCTTGGTCAACTGGTTGATCGCCGTCCAACTGATTGACTCTTGTGCCTGGCGCACTTCACCGGCACCGGTCAAGAAGTGTTTGGCCACCTTGAGGTTGTTATCAACCTGCAACTGAACGGCCTCATTCTCGATGCGGACGAGGTTGTAAACACCTTGGGTGATGTGATCGAGGTCGGCATCAATTAATGCATCGACCTCACCCTGAGCCAGCGCATTGTACTGGCCGCTTTGCCAGACGGAAAGGAGGACCAGAGCCGCCGCCGTAATAAAAACGCTGCCCGCGCCTAACAGGGCAACCTTGGCGCTCAGCTGGATGTTTTTGAAAGGATTAAACATAGGTCACGGGGGTGGGGGTAATTTCAGCGTATTGCTTTCTTCTGAGCTCTCTGTAAACGCCGAATGCGTGGCCATGGCAACAGGTTGTGAAGCGGAATACAGATGATCCGTCCTTACAATACGAAGCTGCCTTGAGCGATGTCTTTAAGGATTATTTCCATGGTATGTTTTTGACTTTCGAATATACGCTCAGTATAGGAGATGTGGCCCGTGGCCGTCTAGGTAAATTTACCTGTTCGTCTGAGCGGTGTGTTTGGCAACTTTCAGGGAGACTCGAAGGAATTGGCAGCAGTCACCGACCATTCTCGGGTCAGTGTGCGGAGGTGTTTTTTGGGGAGGGGTGGCTGAGTTGATGCCGCTGGCCACCCACAATTGCGCTTCTTCGATTGCACCGTTTCATGAAATGATTACAGGTTATTCAAGGAAACAGGAATCATTCCCGTAAAAGGCGGTCGTTTCCTCCGCCTCCAATCTCCTTGCTTAACAGGAGGTGTCTATCATGAAGACCCATACAGCATTTGCCCAAGGGCAGCGTCATTTTCTCAGAGGCGAGTATGCCCAGAGTATTATCAGTTTCGACATCGCCTTAAAATCCGGTATGGATGCGGTCAAGGTCCATGTGCCGTTAGGGCTGGCCTATTTCAAAAACGCTCATTTTTCCGAGGCGGTAGACGCATTCAGCCACGCTTTGGAGCTTGATCCCAAGAACGATCATGTTTTGTTCCTGCGCGGTATGGCCTTGTTTAATAACGCAGAGTTGGACCGGGCGTTGGATGATTTCAATATTGCCCTCCGTTTCAACCCCAGGCGTGCCGCGCCCTACATCGGTCGCAGTCTGGTTCTCCGAGCGATGCATCGGGACGCGGAAGCGGAATATGACCTGCAATCAGCCACGGCTATCGGGATTGAGGTGGAACTTTTTATCCGTGAGTACTGCATCACTCCCCGCTTGCATGGGCTGGCCCTCACTCTCTTTGATGTGGAAAAAGCGGCTTGGGGGCGTGAACTGCGGGCCGACAGATTAGGGCTCGCCCATTAACCTCCCAGAAGGTGCATCTCAATAAATAAGGCTCCCGAGCGGGAGCCTTATTTTATCCAGAGTCTACGTGGAACGGTTTTGCCGGTGAGTTAAACCTTGCACAGCCGGCACATGAAGCTCCGGCTGGTGGAGGTGCCGGTGACCCGGCCCCGCTGATCGTCCTCGGTGAGTGCGTTAAGGTTGCCCCGCGGATCGTAATCACCCCAACCCCAGGCTAGGCGAACCATGCCGGGGCGCACGGTAGTGGCAATGCGCGCTGTCATCTCGACTTCACCCTTGGGGGTTTCGATCCGCAGACGATCCCCCTCGGCAATATCCTGCCGCGCGGCATCATCGGGGTGGAGGTCGACCATGCAGCTTGCCCCAGCCTTGAGCAGGGCAGGGATACGTCGAAATTGGGAATTAGTGAAGCGGATGTCGCGGCTGCCGCTGATCCCCAGCAGGGGATAGTCGGCGCTCCGGTCGGCAAAACTGATTGGGTTCTCGCCCAGCCCATTTTCAAAGGGCACGCCCGGAAAACCAGCTTCAGCGAGCTGGCTGGAAAAAAATTCGACCTTGCCCGAGGGCGTTTTGAACGGCTGATCCCGGTATTTCTCGTAGCGCAATGCTTCAATTCGCAAACCCTGACTGTTGTCACGCAGGTTATCGACCGTGACCCCTATTGGTTCCAACTGATAATCGATCGCCTCCTCCGCGGTCTGCCAGGGAAATTCGGTGCCAAACCCGAGTCTTCGTCCCAATTCAAACACAATCTTCCAGTCCGGCCAGGAATCGCCCACCGGCGAGATGACCGCGTTCTGCAAAATAATCGGGTTGTTGCGGATGGAGGAGCGGTTGAGTTGGGTTTTTTCAAAACAACTGG
>JBBQCO010000099.1:0-12336 GCA_038318785.1 Desulfobulbales bacterium
GACTGACTGACGCCCTTGTAGCCCTCGCAGCTGAAGGCAAAGACGTTACAATCGCCGAGTTTTTCCTTCATGTTGCGGGCAACGGTATGGATATCGTCGCCAATCAGGCCCACCGGACAGGTGGCGAAGATGGTGATCGCCTTGGGGTGGAACAGGTCGTAGATTTCCTGAACCGCCTGAGCCAGCTTTTTTTCGCCGCCGAAGATGATGTCCGAATCCTGCATGTCGGTGGAGAAGCAGTAGGTCATGAAGTTTTCGCCGTCGATACCGGCATCGGTCTGGTTACGCCGGGTCAACCAGGCGTAGAAACTGCAGCCGATGGGGCCATGCACCAGGTTGACGATGTCCCGGGTCGGTCCCATGATAACCCCCTTGCAACCGGCATAGGTGCAGCCGCGCATGGAGATGATACCGGGGATGGTTCGCACGTTGGCGACGATTTCCGGGGTGGTGTTTTCCAGAGCCTCGTTAATGAGGATCTGCTTGGCCCGTCTGCGGGCCACTTTGGTCGGATATTTTTTCAGCAGCTCTTTTTTAATGTCCGTGGGTTGCCACTGAACGAGCTTTTTCTTTGCAGTTGCCATGTCATTCTCCTTGGGCGCTCAGACTATTGATTTCGTACCGGCTTCGCCCGTTCGCACGCGGACGGCGTCCTTGATCGGCAGGATGAAAATCTTGCCGTCGCCCGGCTTCCCCGTCTTGTTGACGCTGATAATTGATTCAACCACGGTGTCGACAAAATTATCTTCAACCACAATGGTGACAACTCGTTTCGGATACAGTTTGCCTTTCTCTCCCAGGAGAGAAGCCGCTTCTTCATATCCGTCCTCGGCGCCGGCCAGGATCTGGGAATTGACAAACCCTATCCCCCTGCCGTTGGCCTCGTGGGCGAAAAACGCATCCACTCCAGCCTCGGTCAACGCCTTTTTGGTCTGATTCATCATATTCATCCGCACTATGGCGATCACCTCTTTCATGCCGCAACCTCCGTTGCTCCTTCCTTAACGCCGGAGCTGATGGTGTAAGCGCATTCCACATCGCTGATAAAAATCTTGCCGTCACCGAAGGCTCCTTTAGCGCCGGAGCGGGCGGTGTTCATGATGGTGTTAATGACAAAATCTTTATCTTCTTCTTGAATGACGCTCATCAACATAGTCTTGGGGATCTCGTCATAGGTCACTTCGCCGATCTTAATGCCGCGCTGCTTACCGCGACCGGCAACCGAATATTTGGTGACTGCGGGGAATCCGGCATCCATCAGGGCGGCAAGGACGGCGTCTGCTTTTTCGGGTCTGACAATGGCTCTGATCATGATCATCATGGTGATGTACTCCTTAGGTGGATAGTTTGTAGTCTGTTAGCTGGTTAGTCTGTAAGTTGTTGGCTGGTGAGGTGGTTAGTCTGTCGGTAATTCGTTCATCGAGTGCTTTGCCGTGCAGCGCATCAGCTAAAAAGCGACAGTCTCAACAACCTAACCCCCTAACCTCATGCTTCCATCAGGCCAAACTCCAGCAACAGCTGTTCCAACTCTTCAATGGCCAGGGGTTTGGGGATGACAAAATTCTGATTTCCATCAATCGCCCGGGCGAGATCACGATAGGCATCAGCCTGCGTGACCTCGGGGTTCCATTCGATCACAGTCTTGCGGTTGATCTCCGCCCGCTGGACATCGTTGTCACGGGGCACGAAGGAGATCATCTGGGTGCCGATCTTCTTGGCCAGTTCCTCGATCATCTCGCGCTCGTTATCGACAGCCCGCGAGTTGCAGATAAGACCGCCGAGACGAACTTTGCCGGATTGGGCAAACTTGGTGATACCTTTACAGATATTGTTGGCCGCATACATGGCCATCATCTCGCCGGAAACAACGATGTAGATCTCTTCAGCCTTGCCATCGCGGATCGGCATGGCAAATCCGCCGCAGACAACGTCGCCGAGAACATCGTAGAAAGCATAATCCAATCCTTCGCTCGGGGCATAGGCACCCAATTGTTCCAGCATGTTAATGGAGGTGATGATGCCGCGGCCGGCGCAGCCGACGCCAGGTTCCGGTCCGCCGGACTCAACGCACCAGGTACCGCCGTATCCCAACTTGCGGAGATCGTCGAGTTCGACGTCCTCACCTTCCTCACGCAGGGTGTCGAGCACTGATTTTTGGGCCAAACCACCCAACAGCAGACGGGTTGAGTCTGCTTTAGGGTCACAGCCAACCACCATGACTTTTTTGCCCATTTCAACTAAGCCTGCGACCGTATTCTGGGTGGTTGTGGATTTGCCGATGCCGCCTTTACCGTAGATTGCTACCTTTCTCATTGTCCTTCTCCTTTTCTCTCTATGTGTTCACAAGGTTGATGCTTTCCTTTGCCTGTCAGCCGTCCCCGGGAAACAATCATCTCCGGGTTGTCTCCTCTATGGCAAGGGGTGTGCCAAAAAGAACAGATCATTTTTATGATATTATTATCGAGCAGTTACCTGATTAACAAAGAGCAAGCTGGCAACAAGAGCGGACAAAGTCGGGCTCCAGGATTGTCGCGAACCAGACAATTTGGTGGCAGTTCTACAAAATTGTCACAGGTCGGATTTGTGCGGGGGGGTGGCGGCAAGAAGAATCAAGGGAGGGTGGCACGCGCATTGAAAATGCGCCGGAAAAGCAGGCTTTCTTGTTCATTTATGTCATAATTGAAAGATGGTATTTGCAATTTTGAACAATTATTTTTTAATCCTCATGGCAGCCTCAAACGTCTCGCGCAGTAAAATGAGTTTTTTTATCAATGAGTTATTTGAAAAAATCGTCATAAAAGACACCGTTAAATTGGCTCAATGCAAGATGGACCATTTATTGCTTGGCTACGAGAAGGAAAGTTTCACATCCACTCCGGGTATGTGAGATTCAAACGGGAGAAGAGGGAAATGTCCGTGGAAGAGTCGTCAAAAGCAACAGTTACATCAGCGCTTGAAGTGCAGGCTCTGTATAAAATCGTCAATCTCATTGGTTCTGCTGTTCACTTAGACACGGCACTGTCCTCCATCCTCAAAATATTGCACGACACGCTGCGCATGGAGCGGGCCACTTTGGCCCTGCTTGACGAATCCGGCCTCCATCTTTCCATCCGGGCGTCCTACGGTCTCAGCGTTGAGGAGGAACAGCGCGGTGTTTATGGCCTGAGCGAGGGCATTTACGGTCAGGTCTTCTCAACGGCGTCCCCCTTTGTCGTGCCCGACGTCCACAGCGAACCGTTGTTTCTCAATCGCACCGGGGCCCGGGCAAAGATCTCCAAAAAAACCATCTCGTTTATCGGGGTTCCGGTCATCCTTAACGGGGTGACCGTCGGTGTCCTCAGTGTTGACCGGTTGTTCGGCTCAGATGTTTCTTTTGAAGAAGATGTCCGGTTTCTCACCGTCCTGGCTGCGCTGATCGCACAATTTCTCAATCTTCACCGGGCGATCCACAAAGAACGTGAATTGCTGGTGCAGGAGAACCTCAGCCTGAAGGAGAAATTGCACGGGCGCTACCATCGACATCAAATCATCGGCCAGTCAAAGGCGATGCAGGAGGTTTACTGGAATATTGAACGGGTTGCTCCTTCCGTGGCAACGGTCCTGCTTCTTGGGGAATCGGGGACCGGCAAGGAATTGGTCGCCAGAGCGGTGCATGATGCCAGCCCCCGCAAAGACCGGCCCTTTATCAAGGTGAACTGCGCCGCGCTTCCTGAAAACCTCTTGGAAAGCGAACTGTTCGGCCATGAGAAAGGGGCTTTTACGGGGGCGGTGGTGGCACGGGTCGGCCGTTTTGAACAGGCGGATGGCGGGACTCTTTTCCTGGACGAGATCGGTGAATTGCCCTTGCTTTTGCAAGCCAAATTACTGCGGGTGCTCCAGGAACAGCAGTTCGAACGATTGGGGGGATCCAGAACCCTGAGTGTCGATGTCCGGATCATTGCCGCCACCAATATTAATCTCGAGCAGGCAGTCGCCCATGGGCTTTTCCGCAATGACCTCTATTATCGTCTCAACGTGGTGCCGCTCCACCTGCCCCCACTGCGGAAACGCCGTGACGATATCCCGCTTCTGCTCGATCATTTCCTCCGGGCAAGCAACAAGCGCAACGAAAAGTCCCTGCGAATGTCGCGGGAATTTCTTGATTTTTTGACTGAATATGATTGGCCCGGCAATGTCCGCGAACTGCAGAACCTGGTGGAACGGCTGGTGATCCTGGCCGCAAGCGAGGTGTTGCGGGTTGAAGAACTCCCCGATTACATGGTGAAACCGGAAATCGGCAATATTCCCCCGGCACTGAGGCCGGCGGTTTCGCAGCCGACCGCGACGCACGCCCAGGTCACAGCCCAGCCTCAGGCGAGAAAATCATTACGGGATCTGGAAAGGGAGCAGGTCGAATCAGCCCTGATCCGCAACGGCTGGGTACAGTCCAGGGCCGCCCGCGAGCTCGGCTTGACCCAGCGACAGATGGGCTACCGGATTAAAAAATTCGCCCTCGAAAGTCCCTGATGTCCACTTCCTCGATCAACCGGGATATTTTTTCTTCGGCAACGGAAGAAGACCGTTCTTAAGCGCAAGGCGGTCGTTCACCGGCTGAATGAAGCACCCTTGTCATTTTTCCCGGCAACTCCCGCCCCAGCAATTCCTCATAGCGCTGGGTCACCTTGACCAGCCGGTGCAGGTCTATGCCGGTTTCCTCGCCCATCCGCTCAAAAAGATGGACCGCATCCTCAGCGGCAACATTGCCGGCCGCTCCTTTAACAAAGGGGCAGCCGCCCAGTCCGCCGACGCACACATCGAACAACCGCACGCCGGCCTCATAGCCCGCAAACATGTTTGCCAAACCCAAGCCCCTGGCATCGTGCAGGTGGAGAGAGAGCATCGCTTCCGGAGCCGCATCCCGAACTCTTGCCACCAAATGCCTGACCTGAAGCGGATGGGCCATACCGGCGGTATCCGCCAGATTGACCTCCGCCGCCCCCGCTGCCACCAGCCGCTGCACTGTGGCGAGGACCGCATCCTCCGGCACCTGCCCCTCGTCGACACAGCCAAAGGCGCATTGCACCCCGGCCCTGACCTTGATCCCCAGTTCAACTGCCTTTCGCACCAACCCAGCCATTCCGTCGAGGGCGGCCCCGGCTGTACAGCCTGCATTCCTGCGGCTGTGCGTGTCCGACACCGAGACCGACAGGCTGAGATGCCGCATGCCGCAGCCAACAGCACGATCCAACCCCTGCTCATTAAGCACCAGAGCTGAACACAAAAGATGCGGCCAGTCTCTGTAGACCCGCTCCGCCAGCTCCTCGATTCCCCGCATCTGCGGCACCCTGCGGGGATCGACAAAACTGCCGATCTGCAGTCTTCTGACACCGGCCTCGGCCAGCAAACGAATAATCTCCACTTTTTCGTGCAGACTGAAGAGCCGGTCTTCATTCTGTAACCCGTCTCGGAGAGATTGCTCCTCGAGAGTTATCCCACCGGATGGACCAGAGCCCTGTTGCATGCTTTCCTCCTTGTCCTCACGCCGTTTTGACATGGATTGAAAAGGGGGGCAGGTCATGGAAACCATCCCCTGGTTCTAACGGCGACCCGATCCACCCAAGATACCGCCCAGCAGGCCACGCAAGATCTGCCGGCCGATCTGGCTGCCAACCGTGCGCACAGCTTGCTTGGCCATCGTTTCTACCATGCCCTGGCGACGCTTGGTGCCCCAAAGTAAATCGCTTATCATCCCTCCGCCTTCGGAGGGTTTCTCCGGTTCAGCCTGATTGGGGTTGGGTTCGACAGATTCCTTCTCCACAGTCCGCCGATTGAGGATTTCGTAGGCCGACTCCCGGTTCACCGGCGTGTCGTACTTGCCGCCCAACGGACTCCGCGCCCTCACGACCGCACGCTCTTCCGCCGTGATCGTCCCTATCCGGCAGCGTGGTGGGCAGATAAGGGTGCGCTCCACCGGCAGCGGCACGCCCTTTTCCTGGAGCGTGGAAACCAGCGCCTCGCCAACGCCAAGTTGAGAGATGATCTCGGCGACATCAAGCTTTGGGTTGGCCACGAAGGTTTCCGCTGCGGTTTTGACTGCCTTCTGGTCACGCGGGGTGTAGGCCCGCAGGGCATGCTGGATGCGGTTCCCGAGCTGTCCCAGAATTTCGCCGGGAACGTCGTCGGGAAATTGGGAACAGAAGTACACCCCAACACCCTTGGAGCGGATAAGCCGGACGACCTGTTCCACCCGCTGGCGCAGCGTCGGGGGGACGTCGTCAAAGAGCAGGTGGGCCTCGTCAAAGATGAACACCAGCTTAGGCTGGTCAAGGTCGCCCACCTCAGGCAGGTTCTCGAACAGCTCCGACAGCAGCCAGAGCAAAAAGCTGGCGTACAATCGCGGTTTGAGGATGAGTTGGTCGGCAACCAGGATGTTGATGATACCGCGGCCACTGAGGTCGGTCCGCAACAAATCGTTCATATCCAGTGCGGGCTCACCGAAAAGGGCCTCTCCACCTTCCCGCTCCAGCACCAGCAGAGCGCGCTGAATGGCGGCCACGGACTGAGTACTGACCAAACCGTATCGGGTGGAAATCTCCTTGCGATTGTCCGCGACAAAACTGAGCAGAGCCCGCAGATCGTCAAGGTCAAGCAACAGCAAACCCTGATCGTCCGCCAGCTTGAAAACAATTTCAAGCGTACCGGCTTGGGTCTCATTGATTTCGAGGATCCGGCCAAGCAGGCTCGGACCAATTTCGCTGATCGTGGTGCGGACCGGATGCCCTGCCCTGCCGAACACATCCCAGAAGACCACCGGGTTGGCTTCATGGGTGTAGCCCTCCATGCCGATTTGGGCAACTCGCTGCTGGATCTTCTCACTCGTGGTACCAGCAAGTGCCAAACCGGAAACATCCCCTTTGACATCAGCCATGAACACCGGCACGCCCAAACGGGAGAACCCCTCTGCCAGCACCTGCAGAGAAATGGTCTTGCCCGTACCGGTGGCTCCCGCAATCAAACCATGGCGGTTCCCGTACTTGGCGAGTAAATGAACGGGCTGTTCGCCCTTGCCAACAAGTATCTGGTTCATACACTTCCTCCGCTTTGACGATGAGAAATGATGTTGCCCTCTCCTCAGTGTACCGGCCTTAACTTCCCCAACAAATTCTACACGTTGCCAACTGTTCACCACGAGGCACTTTTCCTGGCGGCAACGGCTTCTCCACGTCGATTATCTATTTACCAGGTCACTCTTCCACGTTTCGCTCAGAGCCGCATAACCTTCTCGTCAAATTTCAGCGTGGCAAAATAATCTTCGGGCTGTTCCTCGCGGCGAATCAGCGCAACGCTACCATCCTGACGCAGGAGGAGCTCCTGCGGCCGCATCTTGCCATTATAATTAAAGCCCATGGCATGGCCATGAGCACCGGTGTCCTGAATAATGAGGAGATCGCCATCCGCAATCTTCGGCAGCGTCCGCTGGACAGCGAATTTATCGTTGTTTTCGCACAATGAACCGACCACATCGACGGTTTCGGTCGCCCCACTCCCCTCCTTCCCCAAAACCTCGATATGGTGATAAGCTCCGTAGAGAGCGGGCCGCATCAGGGCGGACATGCAGGCATCGACCCCGATATAGGTACGGTAAATGTCCTTGCGGTTGATCGCCCGCACCACCAGCGCCCCATGCGGTCCGGTCATGAATCGGCCGCTCTCCATCATCAGGGCGGGGCAGTAGCCGTGACGGTCCTTGAAATCGACGAACAGGGCGGTAATCTCCTCGCCCATGGCCTCAATGTTCAAAGGTTCGATATCCGGCAGATAGGGGATACCGAGCCCTCCGCCGATGTTGATGAACTCAAAGCTGATACCCAGTTCAGCACTGATGGTCTCAACCAATTCGAGCAGCATGGCCGCGGTCTGCACCATGTAGGTGTAGTGGAGCTCGTTGGAGGCCAGCATGGTATGCAGGCCAAAGCGTTTCGCACCCCGGGCCTTGGCCTGCCGGTAGGCATCGATGATCTGATCGTGACTGACCCCGTACTTGGCCTCCTCCGGTTTGCCGATGATGTCATTACCGCGGCGACGACTGCCGGGGTTGTAGCGGAAACAGATCAGCTCGGGCATGGTCGGCACCTTGTCGATTAGGGTGATGTCGTCCAAATTGAGGATGCAGCCCCCCTCAGCCTCGGCTGCCTTGAAATCCTCGGGGCTGGTGTTGTTGGAAGTGAACATGATCTCGTTACCCGCCGCGCCCAGGCTCCGGGCCAGCGTCAGTTCGGTGCTCGAGCTGCAGTCGAACCCAAAGCCCATGTCCCGCATAAGAGCCAGCACACTCGGATTGGGCAATGCTTTGACCGCGTAGTATTCGAGAAAAACGGGGATATCGGCAAAGGCGGCCTTGAGTTTCCGGCCGGTCTCGCGAATACCTGCCTCGTCGTAGATGTGAAAGGGGGTACCGAAGTGGGCGGCAATAGCTGGCAGGTGCGGGTAGAGTCGATCTTTAAAGCCTTGAGTCATCGGCATAACAGTTTCCTCATGCAGTTCAGCCGCGGATCGGGATGCGCGCGGTCTCTTTATAGGTTTGCAAAACAGTCGTTGTCCGGGTGGAGACGACCTCGTTGATCACAGCGATTTTTTCACGGATGATGGCCGCCAGTTCGGCGGTGTCGGCCACCCGAATCTTGACCAGATAGCCATCCGCTCCTGCCACATAATGGACTTCCTGCACCTCGGGAATGGCGGCCAGTTCCTGGCCGGTTTGCGGCCGGTCGCCCACCGAACGGGTTTGGATCTCAATAAAGGCAATCTGGCGGCGGTCAAAGCATTCGGGATTGAGCCGGACCTCATAGCCGTCGATAATTCCCTGGCGCTCCATCTTGCGGATCCGCTCCAGCACCGCCGAAGGCGCCATTTCCACCTGGCGCGCCACTTCGATATTGGGAATACGGGCCTTCTCCTGCAGTATTTTCAGGATGTTCAAACTAATTTCATCAAGCATCGGCTCCGCTCTCGTGAAAAACAAGGAACAAAAAACAGTTGCCTGAATACCTACCGCAAAGAAAAACGCCCTTCAAGAACAAAATTCAGCAAAACGTCTACAGAGCATGATATAATTCAACATATAATTATTTTGCCAACACTCTGTTCGCCACAAATACCAATCCAAAGAATACAAAAAGCTCTCAACCAGAGAATAGCCCTCCGGTATTCGCTTCTTCTTCGACAGAGAGGAAGATTCTTGGTATCAAAAACAGAGACGATCATTCCCTGTTTCAATTTAAGGATTTTGACCATTGATGTCTCTCCTGTACACTCTCTTTTCCTCTGTCCTGGCGCTTACCCTGCTGCCGCTCCTTCCTTTTTTTGCCGGCCGGAAAAAATATCGTCATCGGATGTTCAAGCGCTTGGGCTGGGGACTTGCTGATCATCTGGCGCGCCTCCCCTCCTCCACCGCGCCAACCTTTTGGATTCACGCTCTTTCCGTAGGCGAGGTGACCTCCGCCCTCCCCTTAGTCCGCGGCCTCCGCGAAGCCTATCCGGAGGCGCGGATTATTTTTTCAACAACCACCAGCTCCGGTGGCGAGGTGGCAGAAAAACTGCTGGCGCCGCATACCGATGCCCTCATCCCCGGCCCGATCGACCTGGGACCGGTTGCGGATCTGTTTGTTCGAGCTCTCCAGCCGGATCTGTTTATTCTGGTGGAAACCGATTTCTGGCCCAACTGGCTGCACTGCCTCACTCGCAGGGGAATCCCAACGCTTCTGGTCAACGGCCGAATCTCGGAGCAATCCTTTGCCCGCTACAAGCGTTTTGCCCTCTTCTTCAGACCGATGTTCCGGACCTTTACCCTCCTATCGATGCAAACCGCCGCCGATGCCGCTAAGATGACCGCCCTGGGCATCGAGCCGGAGAAAGTTGCAACTCTGGGCAATCTCAAATTCGACACCAGTCAGGTTTCCGGTTTTCGGGGAGACGATAAAACCGTTGCCATGAAAAAAGAACGGTACGGTTTTGCCGCCGCCAAGCCGCTCTGGGTCTGCGGCTCGACCCATCGCGGCGAGGAAGAGCTGATCTTCCCTGTTTTTAAGCACCTCCAGACAAGCGTTCAAGACCTGCAACTCCTGATCGCACCCCGAAATATTGAGCGGGCCGAGGAGATTGCCGCTCTCGGCAGACAACACAACCTCGAATGCCGCTGCTGGGGAAGCGACAAGGGCAAGCCGGGACCACTGCTTATCCTTGACACCATCGGCGAGTTGGCGGCCTGCTACGCCATGGCGGACGCGGTCTTTGTCGGCGGCAGCCTGGTGGCCGAAGGCGGGCATAATCCTATAGAGCCGGCCATCGCCGGAGCACCGGTTCTTTTTGGACCGCACATGGAAGATTTTGCAGAAATTGCCGAAGAACTGATCCAGGGCGGGGGGGCACGCCGGATTGAATCGGCTGACGCCCTGCTCGATGCTCTCCGCCAACTATTGCTCGATGCAACGCTGCGTCAATCGATGGCAAACGCTGCCCGGGCAAGCGTCCAGGCTCACCAGGGCGTTGTCCGCAAACACCTGGAAGCCATCGACACCCTCCTTTCCGGGAAGACCTCGACCGGATAAAACACATGAACTGGCTGCTTCGCCGCTGCACCGAAAACCTCTTGATCAGCGTCACCATCTGCTTTATCGCCGGAGCAAGTGCCGCCTCCTGCTTCGCTCAACCCCTCTCCGAACAACCGCTGATTCTTTTGGCTGTACCGCTGCTGCTGGTCCCGGCTCTTCTTGCCCTGTGCCTCGGGCCCCGGGTACGCCCCCTCGCCACCCTGCCCTTTTTTTTACTGATCGGCTTTTTTCACACCCACCTGGCCCTGCAACCGGTCTCGGCTCCCAATCATATTGCCGGCATCATCTCCGGACCGGCCAAGGTCACCCTGATCGGCCGCATCCTCACCATGGCGGAAAATAACGGCGAGCGAACCCGGTTTGAACTGGACTGCGAGTCTCTATTGCTCCATGACAACACCCAGCAGTCCACATTTCAGCCGGCTCGAGGCAAGGTACTGCTCTCTGTCCAGGGGGCCATCGATCCACAATTCTTGCCGGGAAAAAAAATCATGGCCATGGCCACGGTTGACCGCATTCGCAACTATCAAACCCCGGGAGCATTCAACTACCGCTTGCAGATGGCTACAAAATCGATTTTCTGCTCGGGATGGGTCCAATCTCCCAAGGAAATCCTCCCGGTGGGTGAACCCTCTCGATCAGCCTGGCACGATCTGCCTTTTCTCCCTGAACAGGTCCGACAACAGACAGCACATTTTCTCGACACCCATTTTGACCGTGAAGTAGCCGGCCTCTACCAGGCCCTGCTTATCGGCTCCATGGTCAATGTCTCACCGCAGCTTATGGAATCCTTCAAAGAGAACGGCTGCTTTCATGTGCTGTCCATTTCCGGGCTCCACCTCAGCCTGCTCGGCCTGTTCAGTGTTGCCCTGTTCACGTTTTTGCTCAAACGAAGCACCTGGCTGCTGCTCCACTCCCATGTGCCCACTCTGGCACTGGTGTTGACCGCCCCGATTCTTCTGCTCTACACCTTTATCGCTGGTTTCAACATCCCGGCAATCCGAGCCTTGGTCACAGCGCTACTGGTACTGTTCGCCGTGGTCCTGCGCCGGCAACGATCCCTGATTCACCTGATTGCCGCAGCCGCCCTCATTGTGTTAGCCCTCACGCCGTTGGCTCTTTTCACCGCCTCGTTTCAACTTTCCTTTGCCGCAGTCTTGGCAATCAATCTGGTGTACCCACGGTTGCCCTTGTTTATCACCCCGCAGGAGAGGCCAGCTCAAAAAGAGCGTCCATTGGTCAAACCGCTTCGATTCCTGCAATCCATGCTGTACGTTTCCTTGGCTGCGACCGCCGGAACCTTGCCGATCCTGCTCTATCACTTCAACCGCTTTTCCCTGATCGGTCCGGTGATGAACCTGTTCATCGAGCCGCTGCTCTGTCTCTGGGCCTTGCCCTGCGGCCTACTGGCCATCCCGCTGATTCCGATCCTGCCGGATCTGGCCCATCTTTTTTTTCAAATCGGCCGACCGGGCATTCTTCTCACTGTCTGGCTGGCCGAGGCCGTTGCCGGGTTGCCCTATGCCTCGATCTGGACCATCACCCCGGCCGTCCCGGAAATCGCCCTCTATTTCATCATTCTTTTCCTTCTGCTCAGGCCGCATAAAACAATCCGGCAACTCGTACTGGCATTAGGTCTCACGCTCATCCTGACCGGCTCCTTTACCCTGTCCCTCTGGCACCCGGATAAAGGCCGCTTATTGAATATCAGTTTTCTCGATGTCGGCCAGGGCTCCTCCACCCTGGT
>JBBQCO010000100.1:0-11865 GCA_038318785.1 Desulfobulbales bacterium
TGCCTTATTAACGACGAGTTGTACTTCGGTGCAACTCTCTGACTACGCCGACCAGAAACCTCAGTTCGACATGCAGGAATACTTCAACGGGCGTGTTGTTGCCTATGGCATTGTCCAAGATCGCTCGGGCAAGGTTATTCGCCGCATGACGGTCGATATGCAGTGCAGTTGGCAAGGCGACACCGGCACACTTGATGAAAATTTTACCTACGCTGACGGCAAGAAAGAACGCCGAGTATGGACAATCAAAAAACAAAAGGATCGGTACATCGGTACCGCAGCTGACGTCGTCGGTGAGGCTGCCGGAGCCGCAGCAGGCAATGCCTTGAATTGGAGATATGTGCTTGCCCTGCCAGTTGGTGACAAGGTTTATAACGTGAACTTTGACGATTGGATGTGGCAGCTTGACGACAAAATCATGATAAATAGGGCCGTCTTCTCGAAGTTTGGTTTCAAATTGGGCGAAGTCCTTATTACTTTTTATAAGCAATAGAAAGATTGATATGTGTACTGGTCTGGTTGGTCATGAAAACAAGCTTCCTGATGGAACCCTTAATAACCGCTGTTGAAATCAGGGTTTCTGCATCAGCGGCTTGGGAGCTGTTGATCGACACCAGGCGATGGCACGAGTGGGGTCCATCGGTTGCCCGAGTTGATTGCGCCGATCAATTCATTGGTCCGGGAACTGTCGGTCGTGTACAGACTGCCTTTGGTCTCTGGCTTTCCTTTCAAATCACCAAATTTACTGCTGGTCAATATTGGCACTGGAAGGTAGCCGATATGCCGGCTACAGGTCACCGCGTTGAATCGATTGGACCTAACATCTGCCGGGTGCTCTTTGAGGTACCGGTGCTGGCGGCCCCCTATCTTATAATTTGCAGATTGGCGGTGCAACGTATCAAAAATATCCTTGAAGAGATACAACCCCCTGCATGAATATCCCTGCTGAATACCTGCCCACATTAGAGGAACTCTGTCGCAGTCAACCCCTGGCGGCCCTGGCAACCGATGCTGGTTCCCATCCGTATGTCAGCCTGGTGGCTGTGGCTATCACGGATGACCTGCGTCATCTCTATTTTGCCACTCCTCGTGCCACTCGAAAATGGGCAAATCTGGCCAGCAATCCTCAGGTATCCCTGCTTCTGGATAACCGGAGTAACCAAGTATCCGATTTCAGACGGGCCGCCGCAGCAACGCTCCTCGGTACAGCGAAGGAAATCGACGGTCCAGAGCGTGAAGAAGGGTTGACGTTCTACTTATCCCGGCACGCGCACCTGGCCGATTTCACTGCCGCACCCAGCTGTAGCCTGTTTAAAGTGCAGATAGAACGTATCTTCCTGGTGACCCGCTTCCAAAATGTCATGGAATTTCATTTAACACCATGAGGTCGCTCTGCATCGATCTGACGAAATTGTCCGCCACTGACTTGCCCCTGGTCGGTGGCAAGGCCGCAGCTCTTGGCCGGTTGGCTCGCGCTGGCCTAACAGTGCCGCAAGGGGTCTGCATTACCACCCTCGCCTATGAACACTACCTGGACACCACCGATTTGCGGCAGCGCTTGCCGCTCTTGTTGGAACGCAAACCGTTTCACGAGATGCGCTGGGAGGAGCTTTGGGATCTAGGGCTCCGGATTCGCAGCTTGTTTCTCAACACGCCGCTGCCTGAAGAGTTGGCTGCCGCAATCACCGCAGGATTACCCTCGCGCTTGAATCGCACTCCGGTCACGGTTCGTTCTTCCGCCCCGGTGGAGGATTCGGCTACCGCTTCCTTTGCCGGCCTCCACGACTCATTCGTCAATGTCTTTGGCCTGCCCGCTATCCTTGACAGACTGCGGTTGGTGTGGGCGTCGCTCTGGTCTGACCGCGCCTTGCTATATCGCCAGGAACTTGGTCTTGATCCTGCAGGCAGCGCCATGGCCGTTATTCTGCAAGAATTGGTTCTTGGTGATTGTTCCGGTGTCGCTTTCAGTCGCTGCCCAGGGCGAGAAGAGTTGGCGGCGATCGAAGCCGTCTGGGGATTGAACCAGGGGTTGGTTGACGGCGATGTGGAACCCGATCGGCTGCTGCTCGAACCCGGTACAGGACGAATCATTGAGCGCCATGCTCCTGTGCGGCTCCACGCTTGTCGACCGTCCGGCAGCGGCGTCGCCCTGGTGTCGCTCTCAAACGAGGAACAGGAAACAACCCCATTGACCGAAGCTACTGCCACCAAGGTGCTGGTCTTACTGCGGCAAGCCGAGAACCTGTTCGGCGCTCCCCAAGACCTGGAGTGGACCCTGTCTCAGGGCACCCTTTTTGCCCTTCAGTCGCGTCCGATTACAACTTCGACCACTACGAATGACGATGTTGAGCGGTCTTGGTATCTGAGCCTGCATCGGAGCTTGGCCTCGCTCAAAAGTTTGCGCCGGACCATTGAAGAGGAAGTGCTGCCGGCAATGGCCGATGATGCCGCCCGGCTGGCGACCGTTGACCTCGTGTCTCTGGACAACGATTCCCTGGCGGCGGCAATCGGTGAGCGCCAGCAGATTTTGGATGACTGGGAGGCGCGATACCGGGAGATCTGCATCCCCATGGCCCACGGGATTCGCCTCTTTGGTCAGGTATATAACGATCAATTGCGTCCGGATGATCCCTTTGCCTTTCTTGACCTGTTGGCAGGTGATACAGGCCTGCTGGCAGTACAACGCAACCGGAAAATGCTGGAATTGGCTGAGATGCTCCGCCATGCCCCATCCGTGGCCGCCATTCTCCGAGAAGGGGGCAGACTTGACCCCTTCGCTCCTTTTTCCATCGCCCTAGCCGAGTTTGCCGATCGTTTTGGTGACCTCTCTTTCGTCATGGGGGGTACGATGGCAGAGAATCGTAAAATGACAGACCTGTTACTGGAGATGGCTGCGGCACCGCCAGCAGCAAATCGCCGAGTGCAGACCGATGAGGCGATGTTTCTGGCGTCCTTCATCCCGGAAGAACAGGAGTTCGCCCAGGATGTGCTTGCAGTTGGCCGGGCCAGTTATCGCCTTCGTGACAATGACAATCTTGTTATTGGTCGATTATCCCAACGACTGCACGAGGCCAGGAATGAAGCAATCCGCCGGCAGAAAGGTATGGAAATCCCCGAACTGGCCAACCAACTGGCAACACGCAGAGAAAGGGTTGTCCAGCGTCTCACCCCAGTTCCGCCGGTCGCCGGATTTCATGGATCAGGCGATACTCGGCTGCAAGCTCGTCAACTCGTGGGCCAACCTGCCGGTCCGGGCTTGGGAGTTGGTCCGGCCAGAGTGATCAGCCAACCGGCTGATCTCGCCTCTTTCAAGGCAGGTGAAATCCTCGTCTGCGACGCCGTTGATCCGAACATGACTTTTGTCGTGCCTTTGGCCGGCGGTATTGTGGAACGCCGCGGCGGCATGCTTATCCACGGTGCCATCATCGCCCGCGAATATGGCCTTCCCTGCGTCACCGGGGTACCGGATGCCACCAGACTAATCCGCTCTGGCGACATGCTGACTGTTGACGGTTATCTCGGGCTGGTTGTCATTGCTACGCCCTAGCAGATTTTAGAATCCCTCTTCAATTTCTTGATACGTGCATGCCGCATCCAAAACATCCTTGAGCAAGGATAAGAAAAACTGGAAAAAGCAATGAAAGTTTTCGCAATATGTGGGAGTCCTCGCAGGCAAGGGAACACAGACCTGCTGCTTAGAACCGTGCTGGAACCGTTAGCTGAGGCTGGAGCCGACACAGAGCTCGTTGAACTTTCCGGCCATGCAATCAGAGGATGCACAGCCTGTTATATTTGTTTTCATAAAAAAAACGGCAAGTGCGTCCTGGCCAAAGACCTGGTCAATGATTGTATTGCCAAAATGGTAGATGCCGATGCCATACTTCTCGGCTCTCCAAACTATTTTGCAGATGTGACTAGTGAAATGAAGGCTCTTATCGATCGCTGCGGCATGGTCGGTCGGGCAAACGGAGATCTGTTCCGCCGCAAACTCGGAGCAGCTGTGGTGGCGTCAGGCAGGGCCGGTGCAATTCATGCCTTTGATACAATGAATCATTTTTTTCTGATGGGTCAGATGATCATTGTTGGTTCAAATTACTGGAATATCGGCATCGGGCCAGAGATGGGCGAAGCAGCCGATGATCAGAAGGGCATAGAAACCATGCGTCAACTTGGCGAAAACATGGTTTGGATGCTTAAGAAAATAAAGGCTTAGGATCATTAGCGTCAATCTGTGCATGGATGAGGAGGGCAACAATGAAAAATTTAACAGGGAGGATTGTTCTTATGGCCCTCGGTTTACTTGGTTTATCCGGTTGTGGCGGTGAGCGTCCTAATAACCTGGGAGCCCGTGAGGGGCTTCTCGCCCCGTGCCCGAGTTCCCCCAATTGCATCTCGAGTCAGACTGAGATCGAACGCCACCAAATAGCGCCATTGGCATTCAGCAGTGACCCTAATGCAGCTTTTGCTCGCCTGAAACGGGTTCTTTCAGGCCGGAGCGATACAACCATCGTGGATGATTTGCCCGATTATCTGCGGGTTGAACTGCGTACGATGCTGTTTGTCGATGATGGCGAGTTTCTGCTGGACCGGACGAATAAGGTCATCCATGTCCGCTCCGCTTCGCGGCTTGGTTATTCGGATCTTGGCAAGAACCGGAGCCGCCTTGAAAAAATCCGCCGTCAATTCCTTGCGCTTAAGGGAAAATAACCGCCGGAAGAAGAAATATGGCGGGCATCACGCACGTCCCTTCTCGGCATCAACGGATTGCATGGCATACTGAAGGGCTACGCTTCTGGGAACACCTCTGATCCGTTGGTAGAGCTGGCGGCATCGTTCGTAATCCAAGGAAGTTACCAGGGCATTCACCAGCGCGTCATCCTCGCAGTGCGGAAAAGAATTGTCTGGCGGCAGTTCTTCCTTGGCAACCATTTGGACAGCGATCAAACTGCGGGCAGCCAAAAGATCAGCCCGATCTGCAGGAACGGAGTTATGCAGGACATACAATAAGGTCAAAACGTCACCTGGACCGATATTGCGCCGTTTTGCCTGCAACGTATCGACAACCGACTGCAGGAGAAAAATAGGCTGCACTCTCATGTGTTGACCGATCTGCTTTGTCAAAAATCGATACAGCCCATAATGGATGTATCCGGCTTCCACAAAAAGACGCTCACCGGTTGCCGCCAACCCCATAATTGCCTTGGCTCGCATATAATCGCGCATTCTGATGCGATGTGCATCCTTTTGGGCGAAGGCCTTGACCGAATCTACACCGCCCGAAAGTCCTCTTTCATGCTCAGAGAATAGAAGGTAATGAGCGCTCCGGTAATGTGGCTCCTGATGTCCTTTGCCATACGCCTCGATTGACAGCACGCTCCACCCCATGCTACGCTTGACAAAGCGAAATAAATAGTAATTGCTCTTTCAGGAGAGGCACTTCCAAAAACAGGTATATTCTGGCACATGCCTGCGCCGGCACATCATGTTGCCCCATAACTTCATGCCCGAAAATCTCATTCCACTAACCCCGTTACGCAGAAGAACAACACCAATAACAGTGTGGAGAAGGATCATAGAAGACCCCGCCCCATTCCCGGACGCAGTCAGCCATACCCTCGAAGCGCGGCTAGCGGCCCTCACAGCTGACAACGAGCGGCTGACTGCCGAAAATGTCCTCCTGCGACATCTCTACGAGCGAGCACCTCTCGGTTACCAGTCGCTTGACGAAAACGGCTGCTTTCTTTCGGTCAATCAGGCCTGGGTCGATGCTTTGGGGTACAGCCGGGAGGAAGTGATCGGGCGCAATTTCGGCAACTTTCTCCATCCGGACTGGCAGGACCATTTTCGCGAGAATTTTCCACGCTTCAAGGCGGTTGGGGAGATCCTCGGTGTTGAATTCGAGATGGTTAGGAAAGATGGCTCTACAATCCTCGTTTCGTTCCACGGCAAGATCGGCAAAGACCCAGAAGGCCAATTCCGACAAACCCATTGCATATTTCAAGACATCACTAGGCGAAAACAGGTTGAGAGAGCTTTGCAGGAAAGCGAGGAGCGATTACTCCAAATTGTGGAGAGTTTAGGAGAGGGCGTTATCCTTCAAGACACTTCTGAGCGGATTCTTTTATTTAATCGAACTGCTGCTGAAATATTTGATGTCAATCCTGTTGAAATCATAGGCGAGCTTTCCAGCAAACGCGTTTGGAGCACCATCCGGGAAGATGGCTCGCCATTTCATGAACAAGATCATCCTTCATTATATACCCTGCGTACAGGACAACCCTGTAACGGCGTTATTATGGGTATCACACGAAGTGAACAGGATACGAAATGGATTAAAATTAATACCAGGCCACTTTTTGCAAAAGGGGACGCTCAACCATATGCCGTAGTCATTTCCTTCTCGGACATCACCGAACGTAAGCATATCGAAATAGCACTCAATGATCAGAAAGCGTACTTGCAAAGTATATTGAGGGCCGCTCCGACCGGAATTGGAGTGACTAAGAACCGTGTTCTGCAAGAAGTAAATATTCGATTATGCGAGATGACAGGATTCGCAGAGAACGAATTGCTGAAGCAAAACTCGCGTATGCTCTATCCAGACGAAGCGGAATACAACTGGGTCGGCGAGGAAAAATACAAACAAATATCCCAATACGGCATAGGAACCGTCGAAACCCAATGGCAGCGCAAGGATGGGGTTAACATTGATGTCTTGCTTAGTTCGGCTCCCATAGATAGAAAGGATTTGTCGCGAGGAGTTACCTTTACTGCCCTGGATGTCACTGATCGTAAAAGGATGGAGGCGGAACTGCTTGCTGCCAAGATAGACCTGGAACGCAGGGTTGAACAGCGAACCTTAGAATTGCAGGAAACACAAAAAAAATTTCTGCACGCAGAAAAACTCTCAGCAATCGGCAAGCTATCTGCCTCTATAGCGCATGAATTCAACAACCCCATGCAGGGAATTCTATCAATTCTCAAGGGTTTGAAAAAGAGAGCGATACTGGAAGAAGAAGACAGAAAATTACTGGATGCGGCCATTGGTGAAGGTGACCGGATCAAGAATTTGATCCATAGTCTTCAGGATTTTAACCGGCCGTCATCGGGAAAGAGAGCTTTAATGGATGTGCACCACGCACTCGAATCCATTCTTTTGCTCCATAAGAACGATTTTAATAGTAGGCGGATTACCGTGGAGCGCAACTACACGGAAGGTCTGCCGCAAATCATAGCGATTTCTGATCAGATCAAACAAGTCTTTCTTAATCTTCTGACCAATGCGGCAGAGGCCTGCAATCATTATGGCGGAGTGATTAAAGTCAGTACTTGGCAAGAGAACAACATGGCAGCAGTGATGATCAAAGATACTGGCATCGGTATCAAACCTGAAGAAATGGAACATATCTTCCGACCTTTCTACACTACCAAGGGCGCAGTCAAAGGAACCGGTCTTGGATTGTCGGTCAGCTATGGTATCGTCAAGAAACATCACGGCGAGATTCGTGTTGAAAGCCAGCCAGGAGAAGGTACAACCTTCACAGTTCTGCTACCGATCAAGTCAACATAGCTCCTGTCCACCTTGATTGGAACTATCTCGACTTTTGGCGCAGGAAAATTATCCCGGGAAATTGACATGAATTGAGTTCGACCAATTGGATTCGTGAAGATTATCAGTTTCTGGTTATCCGCCGAATGCGCTTACGGTGTTGGCGGTTATAAGCCTGGAAAGACCTTCCATGTTTGGCCGGTTGGCTGGCCACATCTCGCCAGGCAGTCCCTGAACAAGGGGAGGGTGCGATCCGCTCCAGCGGGGACGTTCCTCCGACGAGTAGGAGAGAGGCCCATTCTCGGAACGTCCCCCGCTTCCGCTCCCTCCGAGGACGACGGAAAGGTGGGAGAGAGGTTCAGCGACGGCTCAATGCCTGAAGGTTATGGGAAATCTCCGTTTTCCCCTTGACTGTACTTATTAAGGATGCCCCCATTCTTTTCTTTGCCCCCTTTTCTTCGCGGCTTTCACGGATTCGGAGCTGGTTCTGGGCGTGGCTTCATACATGTTGCGCAATCATCCGGAGTGGCAGTCTTTGGAGATTGAAGATCCCGTCAGCTTGCCTTTTCAGTTCAATCCGTTCCTGGATTTGTTCAGCTATACCAAGCGCATTCTCGCGGCCAAGCGGATTGGGATTTTCACTATCGGCGGCGGAGTCCCGCGTAGCTGGGCCCGGCAGGTGAGGCCATTTCTGGAAATCCTCACTCAGCGAGTGGAAAGCATGAAGACCACGGCCCGACGGTTTCACTACGCGGTGCGGATATGTCCGGAACCGGTGCATTGGGGTGGTTTGAGCGGCTGCACGTACCAGGAGGGTGTTTCCTGGGGTAAGTTCGTCGCGCCCAAGGATGGCGGACGGCATGCCGAAGTGCCCAGCGATGCCACCTTGGTCTGGCTCCTGCTGGTCAAGGCTCAGGAGCAGCGTTTGGCCAAAAGAGGGGAGCAGGGAATTGAGCATTGAGGATGATTTCCACCAAGGGGGAGCAGATCATGAAGCGGTACGTGATCATCGGCAACGGAGCGGCCGCCAACAGCGCAGCCGAAACCATCCGCAAGCACGATCAGACAGGGAGCATTGTTATATTTTCCCGTCAGCCCCATGAATTCTACTATGCACCGGCCTTGCCCGAGCTGATCTCTGGCGAAAAGAACGTACAGGGTCTGACCATCCATGGTTCGCAATGGTATGCTCAACGTGGGATCGATGTGCGTCTAGGTTGTCCGGTGCTGGACATTGATTCTGGAGGGAGAACCGTATCCCCGGCACGAGGCGATTTAGTGAGTTATGATGCCCTGCTGCTGGCCACGGGTGGCAAAGCCTTTGTGCCGCCCATTCCTGGAGCGGATTTTCCTGGGGTGTTCACCATGCACACCCTGGACGACGCTGTGCGGATTCGGAAGGCAATGGGCACGGGACGGCGAGCAGCGCTGATCGGCGGTGGACTTTTGGGCCTTGAGGCTGGAAACGGGTTGAGCAAGGCAGGGGTTCGGGTGGAGGTGGTGGAGGTTTTTCCTCGGCTGCTGCCCAGGCAAACGGATCCAGAGGGAGCAAGAATGCTCCAGATCATGCTGGAAAAGATGGGTTTTGGGTTCCATCTGGGTACGGAAACCAGGAAAATTGTCAAGGCCGGCAGGGTGCTGGAGGTCTATCTGGAAAACGGTACGGTCCTGGAAGCGGAAGCTGTGCTGCTTTCCGCCGGGGTTCTTCCGGAGCTGGAACTGCCCAGCCAGCTTGGATTGGCCGTGGACAAAGCCGTAAAGGTCGATGACCGGATGCAGACTTCCCTGCCGGGTGTCTACGCCGCGGGCGATGTCTGCGAACACCGGGGCATATACTATGGGATATGGCTAGCGGCCGTGGAGCAGGGTCGGGTCGCAGGAAGCAACATGGCAGGCAGGCCAATGGAGTATGGGGGTACGGTCATGGCCAATTCCCTGAAGGTGGCCGGAATCGATCTGACCGCGTTTGGGGAGATCGACACCGATGGCCTTCACACAGCGCACATCCTGATTGATTCGGAAAATAGCATCTACCGCAAGCTGGTGCATGATCAGAATCATATCCTGGGAGGCATCTTCCTGGGCGATCCCCAGGGAGCCGCAGCGGCGATGAAGGCCATGAAGAGCGGCAAGCCGCCAGGACCTGAGCTTATGGCTCTGTTTCCGGAACATTGATCGGCAAGGGCGGGATCTTCAGCCCTGACTTTGATCCAGGATGAATTTATGGAGGTGGCGAATATGTCGGAAACACAAGTGGCGCATTTTTTTCGCGGCAAAACCCTGCTGCTCACCGGCGCGTCCATGGGCATCGGGCGGGCCTTAGCCGTGGCCTTGGCCAGGGAGGGCGTGAACCTGGTGATCAACGCCCGAAGCGGTGACATGTTGCGGGAAACTTGCGAGCTGTGCGCCGAAGATGATGTAGCGTCCAAGGCCGTGGTGGTTATTGTGGCCGGGGACGCTTCCAAGGCCGAGACTGCGGCCTCCATGCTGGAAGCCGCCCGGGCTATAGGAAACTTCCAAGGTTTCATTCATGCCGCTGGCCTGCTGCATCCTGGACCGTATATATGGGAGCTTTCATCCGAGGATTTTCAGGCGGTGTTCGCGGCCAATGTCATGGCCGGCCATCAGTTGATCCGCTGCTGCCTTCCCGATTTGCTGTCCAAGGGCGAGGGGCTGGCCGTGTTTTTCGGCTCCGGGGCCGCGGAAAAGACCCAGCCGGGCATCGCGGCCTACTGCGCGGCCAAGGCCGCGGAAGAGCATTTGGCCCGGCAACTGGCCGCCGAAGCGCCCAGCGTTACCACCCTGATTTATCGTCCGGGTATCGTGGAAACACGAATGCAGGTCCAGGCTCGGGAGTCCCAAGGAGGGGCAGCCGAGCAGCTTCAGGCCGTGTTTCGGCCTTGGAAGGAGCAGGGGCAGCTGATGACCCCGGAGCAATCCTCAGCGGGACTGGTCCGGCTGCTGGCCAGGGACCCACGCCGCCTGCATGGCGGGAACTGGGACGTGCGAGATTTATAATCCGGAAAATTCACGCTGGGCGCTGCACAGGCCGCAGTAGCTGATTGCCTGACGAATTGAGCCGAATCTCGCCGGCGAACCAATTGCAAGCACCCAGGTCAGCGCGGTAATCTCGCCAACGCCAGGAATGGTCATGAGCCGCTGGACCCGTTCCCGGATCAAGCCATTGGTGCGCAGTGTATGGATGAGCCGTTTCTGGACCGATTGGAACATCTCGTAACCGGCGCGGCTCAACAGCAGCAGTTCCTTGACTGACGCCGGTATGTCGTCGACTCGCGCCAATAACTCGTGGAAATACCGCTTGCCGCGAAGCTTGCCGCGAAGACGCCTCTTGCTGTACCCGGCCCCGACTTCCATGAGCAGACCGGACATCTTGTTCTGCATCTTCACCGCTGTTTGCACCACGTGATTGAGATACCGCAGGATGCGCCGCAATTCCCGAATCTCTTCCGGGAGCATGGTGCATTCCGGCAACAGGTTGACCCGCAGGAGGTCGGCAATTTTATCCGCATCGGCCCGGTCATTTTTCTTTTTGGCGGCAGTGATGGCTTTGAGCATCTCGGGATGGGCCACTTTCAAGTCGATCGCATAGGGGGCGAGAAAATCGTAGACCCAGCCGGTGAAGATGGTCGCCTCCATTGCGCCCACCCAGGGACCAGGTAAACTCTCGGCCCACTGGGCCAGCGATTCGAGGTCGGCGCCGACCATGCCCTGGGCCACAAGACGCCCGTCGGCGGCTTTGACGAAGTAGGCAATCATCTTCTTGTGGATATCCAACCCAATAAAGTAACATGCACCCATAGAAACCTCCCTGTGGTGTATTTTGGGCGAGCAGGTTCTCGACCCAACAGTTGTTCATATTACTCACATGGAGGTTTCTTCTGTCCTTGAGACTTATGCATTCAAACAGATCTATTATCTGTGCCGAGTTCACATTCCTCCTGTTTACCTTGAATGAAAAATGTTCACTCCTCCAAACAGAGATAATCAGAATAGCCTCAAACCTTGCCAGCGTAAGGCAGATTGAGACTACCAGGTAACAGCTCTCAAAAAGGTAATTTGTTCCAACTAGATATGCCTACTGTATCTCTTCTGACAAAGCGCTAAATTCGCGCTCCCCTTAGCGAAAGGTGTTTGCAGCAATGTCAAATATATCCAAACCATCTGCTGAGCCCTGCGTAACGACCTTCGATGAGTTTGTGCGATTAGCTGATTATTCTCTGATGGATACCTTGAATGCCGACCCGGATGCCACCGGAGATGGTGATGATCACCGTGCCCGTCAGGTTTTTTCTGGT
>JBBQCO010000101.1:0-11715 GCA_038318785.1 Desulfobulbales bacterium
GTTGCTGCTCGGTAACATGGGACTGCCGGGCGGTGGCGTCAATGCGCTGCGCGGCCACTCCAATGTGCAAGGGTCCACCGACATGGCCCTGCTGTTCCATTTGCTGCCGGGTTATATGCCGGCGCCGACCACTGAGTGGCCAACCTTGGCCGACTACAACGCAACAACTCCGGCGGCTCCGTCTTACTGGAGCAACCGGCCCAAGTTTGTCGCCAGTCTGTTGAAAGCCTGGTATGGCGATGCCGCAACCCCGCAAAATCAGTTTGCCTACGATTTCCTGCCCAAAGCCAAGAAGGGCAAAAACTATTCCCATATTGCCATGTTCGAGGACCTACATGCCAATACCGGCATTAAGGGATTGTTTGTCTGGGGGCAGAATCCGGTGGTTTCAGGTCCCAATTCGAACCTGGAATCCAAGGCCATGGAAAACCTCGACTGGCTGGTCTGTCTTGATCCGTTCGAGAACGAAACCAGCACCTTCTGGAAACGTCCAGGAGCGGATGCCAAAAAGATCAATACCGAAGTTTTCCTCCTGCCGGTGACCACCTTCCTGGAAAAGGAAGGAACCCTGACCCACAGCGGCCGCTTGATTCAATACCGCTGGAAGGCTGTCGACGGACCGGGCAATGTCCGCCAGGAGTCATACATCCTCGATCGCCTGGTCAAACGCGTAAAATCGCTCTACGCAGCAAGTACCAAACCGCAGGATTTGCCGATCAAATCGATGACCTGGAATTACCCGGATCCGCTGGTCAGTCAGCCCAATTTCATTGATGCGGTGATGCGGGAAATTAACGGCAAGGACTTGGCAACCGGTAAACAGGTGCCCAGCTTTGCCGCTCTCAAGGATGATGGCAGCACCAATTGCGGTAACTGGATCTATTCGGGAATGTACACCGAGGAACTGGGCAACCGTACCAAGAGCCGGGTTCTTGACGATCCGGGCGGCTGGGGCGCGCATCCCGGGTGGGGATTTTCCTGGCCCGCCAACCGGCGGATCATCTACAATCGTGCTTCCGCCGATCCGTCCGGTAAGCCGTGGTCGAAGGAACGCGCCTACATCTGGTGGGACGAGGCGGCCCAGAAATGGACCGGATACGATGTTCCTGACTTTATCGGTACCGTCAAGCCGACCGATCCCCTGGGGGATAAGCCTTTTATCATGCAGACCGAGCGGGAGGGACGGTTGTTTGCCATCAAAGGCCTTAACGAAGGGCCTTTCCCCGAGCATTATGAACCGGTGGAAAGCCCAACGCTCAATGTGCTCAACAAGCGGCAGAACAATCCAGCGGCCTTCCTCGGCAAGGAAGGCGGCAAAGTAAAGGGGGATTCGGCCAAATATCCGATCATCTGCTCAACCTGGCGGGTCTGCGAGCAATTCCACACCGGTGCCTATAGCCGCAACATGCCGTGGCTGGCCGAATTGATGCCTTCGTCCTTTGTCGAAATCAGCGAGGAACTGGCGGCCGAAAAAGGGATCAAGAATGGCGAATTGGTCGAACTCATCTCGGCTCGAGGCACGGCGAAAGCCGTGGCCATGGTGACCCCCAGGGCGCGAGTTTTCAATATCCATGGCAAAAATGTTCATCAGGTGGGGCTGACCTGGCATTTCGGCTATCAGGGACTAGTCAAGGGAGAAATTGCCAACCATCTGACACCCCATGTCGGCGATGCCAATACCGCGATCCCTGAATATAAAGCATTTCTTGTTGATATCAGGAGGGTGACGACATGAGCAGAATGGCGAGATTGATCGATATCACCCGTTGCACGGCCTGCAGAGGCTGCCAGGTAGCCTGTAAACGGTGGAACCAGCTGGAAGGGGAAATCGGCACATTCACCGGCAGCTATCAATCCCATAGCGATCTGTCCCCCAACCGGTGGACGATGATCAAATTTTACGAGGAGAAAAAACAAACCGGATTTGAATGGCATTTCCGGAAGACTACCTGCCTCCACTGTGGCGATGCCGCCTGTGTCAGGGTTTGCCCCAACGGCGCCCTGGTCCAGATGGAGAACGGCACGATCCGGCGGATCGAAGAAAAGTGCGTCGGCTGCGGCTACTGCGCCAAGGCCTGTCCTTTCGATATCCCGAAGGTGGACCATGAAGCCAAAAAAATGCGAAAATGCACCTTCTGCTACGACCGGATCACCAATGGGCTGTCCCCTTCCTGCGCCAAGACCTGCGTGCCCCAGGCCATCGTCTACGGCACCTGGGACGACATGGCCAAACTGGCCGATGAGCGCTTGGCCCAGGCCAAGGGCAGATACCCGAAAGCGCAGATTTACGGCAAGACAGAACTGGGTGGTTTAGGCGTAATCTATGTGTTGCCGGACAGCCCTGCCAACTACGGTCTGCCAATCGACCCGAAAATTTCGTTCAGTCTGGTCTTCTGGAAAGAGGTCGTGCAACCCGCCGGCAAACTCCTCATCGGGGCGAGCCTGGCGGCCACAGCGGCGGCCTTCATTTTCTCGCGACGCAATGCGTTCAAGCAGAAACCGAGCTCGAAAATAGAAGAGGGAGGAGGGCAAGGCCATGAGTAACAAGAAAAGGATCATGCGCTTCAGTGCGCTGGTACGGGTTACCCACTGGATGTACGCCATCAGCTTCATCGTTCTGGCGATTACGGGTTTTATGGTAACGGGGTCCGCGCTGGACTGGCTGGAACCGCTGTTCGGCGGACTGGTCGGGGCAATGGTGGTGCATCGAATAGCGGCAGTCTTTTTAATGGGCGCTATCGTTATTTCCCTGATTGTCCGGCCATCGGAAATACTCTCCTGGATAAAGGAGAGTTTCACCTTTACGGAAAACGATGCCTTGTTCCTTCTGACCTTTCCCTATAAATTTGTGGGGATGAAAAGGGACTTACCGCCGCAGGGTTTTTATAATGGCGGTGAGAAGATCAATTCCCTTATTCAGATCACCTCTGGCGCAGTGCTGATTGTCTCCGGCCTGTTCATGTGGCTTGCTCCGGGCATTACCCCAATGTGGGTCTACCCGGTCCACGTGACCTTCATGGTGATTGGCACGGTCGGGGCTATCGGCCATATTTATCTGGCGGCGCTCAATCCCCTGACCAACGAAACAGCCAGGGCGATGATCATGGGCGATATATCGGAGCAATACATGATCGAAAACCACCGCAAATGGTATGAAGAGGTTTATTTGGGCAAGAAAAAGGAGGACAGTAAATCCCCGGCCTGAACTGGACAGGCCGGGCCCTGGCACAACCGAAAGAGGAACCGGATTACCGGTTCCTCCCCCCTGTGTTTCATTGACGATCTTAAGGTCTTGAGATCGCTACTTTGCAAGGAGCATTCTGTGCCCACTGAACTACAATCCTTAGCGCCTCATTCGGAAATGGTCGAGTATTACCGGCACGTTGATGCCTTCCTCAATGCTGAGGTCAGCCGGTTGCGCGGTCGCCCCTTCACAAAACCCGCCGATGCCTTTCAGGCGATTCGTTTCTTGACCCGCGACAGTTCCCTCACTTCCCTTGCGTATGTGGACGTCGATACCGAGGGCTTGCAGGCTAACTTCCGGACGATCATAGAGCTTCTGCGGGCAAGTTCTCCTGAAAATCCCTTGGCCTTATCCCTGCACCAACCCTCCGTTGCCGATGCCCTTGCGGCCATGCCCTGGTCGGCGCCCTTGAAGCAACTGGAAAGCAGTCTGCAGCAGTGGGCGGAACGGGAAGGGGTTGACGGTGAATCGCTGCTGCAACTGCTGCATTGGGCTATGAGCCCTTTTTGGCGGCTGGCTGCCGAACGGTATGCCGACGAACTTCGGCAACTGGTCACCAACGAAAAATCCACCTGCCCGGTCTGCGGCAATTATCCCGATTTTGCCATCCTTGATGATAATGAACACGGCAGGAGGTATCTGCACTGCCTGTGCTGCAACTGGCAATGGCCCTTCAAGCGCATGGGGTGCGGCTATTGCGGCAACGAGGAATACAATCAGCTCGGCTATATCGTGTTGGAGGAGTTCAAGGGGTACAAGATTTATCATTGCGAGCAATGCAAGAGCTACCTGAAAACCTTTGATCAACGAGCAGCGACGGCCAGGCTCGACCGTAATCCGATGCTGGAGCACGTGAAGTTGCTTTTTCTCGATCTGTTGGCCATTGAAAAAGGATATTTACCGATGCATGCCTAAGGAACTGTTTGAAATCGGTTCGTTTCAACCGCTCATCCATGTGCAACCTTGTAAAGTGCATTGTTTCAATTCGTTAAATGAAAAATCCGGGCTGACCGTATTCAAGATGATTCGTTAAAAAACGTTTTTTAAACAACCTGTAAGGGGGAAACTGACCCATGATCAAAAAGGCTCGATTCATCGTTTTGGGTTCCACCGGAAGAAATACAGGAAAAACCGAATTTGCCTGCCGGCTCATAGAAAAGTATGCAAAAGAACAGCAGCTTTATGGGGTCAAGGTGGTCACCATAGATCCGGAACGAGGCAGTTGCCCCAGGGGGGGCGAAGGCTGCGGCATCTGTTCCTCTCTGAAAGGAGATTATGAAATCAGCGAGGAAACCCGATCCGATACCGACAAAGATACCTCCCGCATGCTGAGGGCGGGTGCACACAAAGTGTTTTTTTTAAAAGTGAGGTACGATCGGCTGGAGAAAGGGTTGAATGCCCTGGCGGACCTCATTCCAAAGAATGCGTTCGCGGTGTGCGAATCCAATTCCATCCGAAAAGTTGTCGAGCCGGGACTGTTTCTGGTGATTAAGAACCGAGATGAAAAACAGGTGAAAGAAAGTTGCGCCGAGGTGGTACAGTACGCCAACAAGGTGATTGATTTTCACAACATGAACTGGAATTTCTCCCCTGAGAGAGTGGTGATCAGCAAGGACGGCTGGATCATTCGTGAGCAAGCCACCGCCATCATTTTAGCGGGAGGGAAAAGCTCAAGGATGGGCGTTGACAAGAGTCTGCTGGCTGTGAACGGCCAACCCATGATCGCTCATATCGTCAAGCAACTGGAACATCATTTCGACGAGGTGATCATCGGCGCCAATGATCCGGGAAAATACGCCTTCCTCAAACGCGCGGTTGTGCCGGATGTTGAAAAAGACCGCGGCCCGTTGATGGGCATTTATTCCTGCCTCATGGCATCGAGCACTGAGGTGAATTTTATCACTGCCTGCGATATCCCCGAGATGAATCTCCGGCTTATCCAAAACATGATCAACCTGACCAGGGATGCCGATATTGTCATGCCCATTAAAAAAGGGGAACGGCATGAACCCCTGTACGCCGTTTACCGGAAATCCATTGCCGGAAAGGCGGAATTCGTTTTGAACAACAACGGCAAGCGGATCATCGAATTACTGGACCACGTCAGGGTAAAACTTATCGAGTTCAACGACACGGGCTGGTATCAGAATCTCAATATCAAGGATGACTATGTTGCCTATATCCAGAAGAAGGGGCCACGGAGATGCCACCGGAGTCAGGGCGCAATCTGTTGACGTGGACAGGCAGATTGTCAATCCTTACCCGGACGCAGAACGACGGAATCCGGGATAGCCTTCGCCTAAGAACCAAGGAGGCAATAGGGCTAGGGCATGGTGGCTTTCATAATACCGTGCTTCGATCAGATTGCCTTCCGGGTCCCGAAAATAGATCGACGTCCCGGTACCGTGTGCCCCCCAACGTGGAACCGGCCCTTCTTCGATGACGACGTTGTTGGTTTTTAATCGTACGCAGAGGTCGTTCCACGCCTCCTTGCGCAAAGCAATACAGAAATGGTTCAAATTGTTGCCACGATGCCCATTTTGAGCACTTTTCTGCCACATCTTTTTTGGGAACAGATCGATAATCGTATTCGAATTGAGTCGCACAGACGGAAAGGGTACAGCCCCTGCGCTGTATTCCTCTAACCGTTCAGGCGTAAATTTGAGTACCTCCGAATAAAAGGCCATCATCGCCTCGTCATCTTCCACATTCAACACGATGTGATCCATCAAGCATTCCATCCGCACTCCTCCCCGAAGAGCCTAACCTGAAACAGTTAGGCGCATCGATTTGATTGTTCAGTGATCGATGAACAGTGTCAGTTTCCATTGCTTTTGCCGCGCCTGCCAATGTCACCTAAAGAAGAAAAGAAAAGCTGAACCAAAGTCTTCATGGCTGCGGGCTTGCGGCAAGCCGCCAGATTTCGCCGGCATCGCTTGCCACGTAGAGGGCGCCATCCGGGCCTTGGACAATCGAACGCATGCGTTCTTTCGGAATCCCGGCGACGGTGGCGGTGTCGGTTGTCATGCCGGCCGCATCGACTTGGAGAATTTCAATGCGTCCGCCTCGTAAGAACCCAACCGCCAATCGTCCATCCCATGCCTGCCACTGCGCGCCGTTCAGGAAGACACAGGAGCCCATGCCTTCCGATATGCCGTTGTTGGTCCATGCAGGCCGCAGAGCTTCGGGAAATCTGGCGAGATCGGTCATCGGCGTGGGAGTGCCGTCGCGCTTGGTTGAAGTGTAGCCGCAGTAGTTGCTGACGCAGGTAACACCAGCCTCCGGTTGCGGGTCCCACCCACCATTGCCGCCGGCAACCAGCGGCGTTACTTCATCGCTGTGCCTCGGCCCGTGCTCGCAGGCAAAGGGCTGTCCGGTGCCGGGGTGGAAGGCGATGCCCTGGACGTTGCGATGCCCAGAGGTAAAGATGCGGGTATCGCCGCCGGTCGGTGTTTTGTTGCCCGGCGCTGCCTTGCCGTTGCGGTCGATGCGCAAGGTTTTGCCGCCCAGACGAGTAAGATCTTGCGGCAGAGGTCCGTCGTGGTTGTCGCCGGTGGTCACGTACAAAAATCCGTCGACGGGGCTGAAGCGAAGGCGGCCGCCGCTGTGCGTTCCCGCACCACCCCAGAAGTTGAACGACTTTTTGTAGGCAATGCCGGCGACAATGTCCTTCCGGGCGCTCACCGTGGTGTAACCGGTATCAACGGTGAGACGAACGACCCGGTTCGCCGGATTGTCCAGATTTGAAAGCATGTAGACATAAATAAAGCGGTTGCCGGTGAATTCGGGATCAACAGCCACCCCGAGCATGCCGCTCTGGCCCTGGCAGAAAAAATCATTGGCCACGACAGCTGCGCCGGCGGTGCCAAACAGACGGCGGATGCTCCCGTCCGCAAGGCGAACCGACAGGCCCCGGCACTTTTCGGTAAACAGCATAGTGCCGTCGGGAGTAAATGCCAGATCCCAGGGGCTCTTCAATCCGGACAGCAGAACCGTGCGAACCAGCTTGGGTTCGTTGCCTGCTGCGGTTACGAGGTCCGTGGCCTCGTTCAGGTTCTTGCCGCAATGAGCAACAGCGGCAGGCAAGAAGATAGTGACCAGTGAGACCAGAAAAAGGGTCATTGCACGCTTCATGGCGACTGCCTCCAATTTGGGAGGGGAAAAGGGAACTACCTCTTGCGCAAAGGCTTCAAGCTTCTCGTGCCATTTGGTTGAGAACAGGGACTCTTTGACATTTTTGAGCGTATGGGAGAAGTCCCGAGGTGAAACCGTAGCCCGGATGCAGGGCAACGGAATCCGGGACCAACTTGCCATCACTTCCCGGATTCCGCTTTGGCTTCATCCGGGCTACTTGCTCTACTATTTATATGACCACCGGGCTCGTTCAACAAACGGTTCAGATTGTGGCTCGCTGCGTTCTCTCAATCTAATCTTATTCGTTAGGCATCTCTGCGCGATGTCAGGTGCCAATCTGGCCTTCAATGTACTTTTGGAGTATTGAGAATGCCATGTCTCCGGTCTTCTTTCCGGCTGACATCAGGAATGCCTTGATTCGTTGCTTTGCCCGCAGTCTGTCAACTTGGTCGACTCCCTTGTCGGCAACCTCGTAGACCGCCGTCTCCAACTGTTTTGTTTGAGCGCCACCGTGCTCGCAGATCAGTCCGAGGAGTTTATGGTGCTCTGGTGCAAAGTGCTGGTTCCCGTGAATCTCTTCAGCGACGACACTATTCAAAGTGTTTATGAACTGGGGACGAAAGTTGTACGTCATATGCGTGGGAAACGCATGAGGGCCACCTGGAAGTACGGAAATAGAATGTGATGGTGTAGGAAGTGCCAGCGCGAAGGCGGGGACTACCGCATTGACGACTGATGTCATTGCCTCCCACTCCTGCTGAGTAGGAGCTAGGTCAATTAGTTCGGACTCAAGGCGATGGCGAATGGAAACGAACTTTGATTCAGCATCGTGCTTGATGTCGAGTTGAAGTCTTCTCACTTCTTTCGTGTAGCGCTCAAGAATGCTAGTCACCTCGCGGGGATTGAGGTTCTTGGCCTTTAATATGCTTGCTGCCGCTTCCGAGTTAGTCGCGCAGAGGTCCATGAGTTTCGAAAAATCCTTAAACTCTGTAGATAGAGTCGCCTCACCTGGCGGTGCCTCACCGTGGAACTCGTAAATGACGCCGTAGTCCGTGCGCTTCTGGTCCAACCGGACCGCGAGGCGATCTACTCTTGCCACGTAATCTTGAAAAAGCTGCAGAAATTTGTCGGCTTCCGCGGACCACAGTCGGCCGCTTGGAACATAAAGCCGAAAGATGAGATTCCTGTCTAACTCGTCAAGAAATGACTCGGCTATGACAGTGACTTCAGCCTTGGTTCGGTAGGGTGTGATGTCTATGTTGTTGGCGCGCAGAAAGTTGATTGCCGCATCGCGTTCGGCCTGCGGTGGATACGGGTCGAGTTCGGCGCGAATGCGATCAGTTTGCTCACCTTGTACAAGCTCTTCGTAGATAAAAACCTGGTTCGGTACAGTTCCAATCTCTTTGAAGAGTCCCTCGCGGACTTCGGCGTAGTCTGGGTGTGTAAGGAGCGAGAGTACACGGCCGGAGAACTTCCCTAGGACAGCAGACACCTTGAACTCTTTGAAGACCATGTGGATGGTCTCCCAGTTAGCTGGGTAGGAGTTTAGGAGCTTCTTCTTGTACTGGCGGCCAGTCGCCTTCAGGGAGCTCAGAATGCCTTCGTGATCAACCCAACCAAGCAACAGCACAAGTGGCTTTTCTGGATCGAGCACGTACTCAAGTTCTGGCTCTGGCTCCACTGCATCAAGGTCTTCGTAGGGATCGGGCATGTTGAGGGCTCCTTGAGATGCCTAACGAGTGATTATACAGATTCCGGCTAACGCCACATTTTGGATGTTAAACGGAAAAACCTGACAAATTATCCTGTAGATTGTCAATCAACTACCACAATAAGAACAAATTTCCAAAAAATATCTGATATTACATTGTTTTCCCGATAAAGATATCACATTTATGGCCGAGCTATCTTCTGCCCGTCCCTATTCAAATCCCCCTTGCAATTCCATAACAAATAACTATTAGTATCAATCGGATACGGTCTTCCCCACGATAAACAACCCTCTCGGAGAAGCAATGGACCGGCGGATTGTTCTAGCCTACGATGGATCGATCAATGCGGACTGGGTGACGCGGTACGCCATCCAGGCGGCGGGCTCTTTACCTGCACGACAGCTTCATCTCGTTCACATCCTCGACGGGTCTCTCACCCGCGAGCGCATTGAGGCAAAATTTACCGCCATTGCCGTGGAATGCGAGCAACACGCCGTCACCTGCCACAGCCAGATCCTGGAACTGAGCAACGATGTCTTTGCCAGCCTGCTCCAGGCAATCCCCCCAGGCGAACAATACACCTGTCTCTGCGGCACACGCGTCGCCTCCAAGGGGCGGGGCTTTATCGCCGGCACCGTTGCGGAACGGTTGCTGCGCTGCCAGCGGTTCAACGTCCTGGCCATCCGGGTGGTCAGCCCCGGTTTGCTCGGGTGTCCCCGCACCTTGCTCTTCCCCTTGGCCGGTCATCCGCGCGGATTTCAAACAGCCATGCCCTTTCTGCAGATGCTGGCCGCTTCGGTTAAACGGCTTTATCTCCTGCGGGTGATGACGGTCAACCCCTTGCATTTCCGCTACATATCTGCCGTAGCCGCCAAAAAGAAGATTGCCGAAGGGCATGCGTATCTCAGCCGGATCGTGGCGGAGATACGGCAGCAAACCACCGACGCCTCCTGGCATCTCGACCGCCAGGTGGTGCTCTCCGACGACTGGGCCAAGGAGATTCTCATCCAGGCAGGCAAGATCAACGCGGGTATGCTCCTGCTTGGAGCTACGGAGCGGAACCTGCCCTCGCGCTACTTCTACGGCAACCGGATTGAGCAAATTCTGCGCACCACTTCCTGCGACGTCGGCATCTACCGCACAATATGAACCCGCGACCCGCCCATATCGGCCAAATTCCGCCGGATCAGGTGTATGGATCGCTGCATACCGGTCCCGAAGGGTTGACAGCGTCGGAGGTGACCGAGCGGCTTATCCACGTCGGCCCCAACCTGTTTGAAGTGGTCGACCGCTGGAAGCTGGTCCGCACCCTGGGCCGCCAATTCACCAACTTTTTTGCCCTTCTTCTCGTCATTTCGGCGCTTATCTGTTTTGTCGCCCACCGGATCAATCCCGAAGAAGGCATGGGGGTGCTCGGTTGGGCGTTGCTGGTGGTGGCGCTGCTCAACGCCCTGTTCAGCTTTATCCAGGAATACCGGGCGGAGAAGGCCATGGAGGCCTTGAAGAAATTCCTGCCCCATCTGGTTGAGGTCTGCCGGGGTGGCCGCATCAGCCGCATTCCGGCCGCCGAGATCGTCCCCGGCGATGTCGTGGTCCTCTCCGAGGGCGATAAGATTGCCGCTGATCTGCGGATTGTCAGCTCGGATGGCTTGATGATCGACAACGCGCCGCTGACCGGCGAATCAGCCGCCATCCGGCTGACGGCGCAGATGCAGGATCGGAGCCTGGAGGAGTGCGAAAACATCGGGTTTGCCGGTTGCGCCGTGGTCAAGGGGACCGGCCGGGGGGTCGTCTTTGCCACCGGTCTACGCACTCGCTTTGGCCGCATTGCCCAGCTGTCCCAAACCATCCGCCGCACCGGTTCGCCGCTGGAGCGCGAGATTTCACGGATGATCCGCATCCTCACCACCATCGCCTGCACCATGGGGTTTTCTTTTTTTCTCTACGGGGTGATGAGCGGCAAGCCTTTGTGGATGAATCTGGTGTTCATGATGGGCATCATTGTTGCCAATGTGCCAGAAGGACTGCTGCCCACTCTGACCCTGGCCCTGGTGATGGGCAGCCTGCGCATGGCCAAGACAAATGTACTGGTCACCAGCCTCAATGCGGTGGAGGCGCTGGGGGCCGTGCATGTAATCTGCACCGATAAAACCGGAACGCTGACTCTGAATAAATTGACCATTACCCGTATGGTGGATCCGACTTCCGGGAACGCTATGTCGACTAAAAAGGAGCAGGAGTTGACCACCCTGGCCTTAGCTGCCTCCGATGTCCGCCAGACCGCTGATCAGCTGCTCGGTGACCCTCTGGATGTGGCGGTGGCTGGTAAATGGATCGGCTTGGGGGTGGGTGAACTGGCTGGAGCACAAATGAACATTGTTCGCTCTTTTGCCTTTGATGTCGAGAAACGGCGATCCTCCGGTATCATCAACTTTGCCGACAAGCAGATGTTTGTGGTTAAAGGAGCCTTTGAAGCTATTCGGCCCATGGTGACCGCAATCGACAGTGAGAGTGCGAACGGGGAAAACACCCCGATAAAGGAAATGGCCCAGAAGCTCGCAGAGAGCGAGACCGTCATGCAACAGATGGCAGCCCAGGGTTTGCGGGTGATTGCTGTCGCCCATC
>JBBQCO010000102.1:0-11576 GCA_038318785.1 Desulfobulbales bacterium
CTTGAGGATAAGCATCTTCTCCGCCTCCTTGAGGGTGGCTGGTTCTTCCACCGCACCCGGGGCGTTCAGCCCGACCCAGCGCTGAAGAGCAAGCGGCAGGGCTGAGATGTCGAGGTAATCACCGCGCATCAGGATGACACCACGCTCAATTGCGTGTTCCAGCTCGCGGACATTGCCCGGCCAAGGATAGCGATTGAACACATCCATGCATTCGGGGGTGACGCCGCTGACCAGGCGGCCATTTTTTTCGGCAAAACTGTGGAGAAAATAGTCGACAAGCAGGGGGAGATCACCCTGCCGGTTACGCAGGGGCGGCACCTCCAGTTCGACCACCTTGAGACGGTAGTAGAGATCCTCGCGGAACCGGCCAGCCGCCACTTCTTCCTCGAGGTTACGGTTGGTGGCGCAGAGGATGCGCACATCCACCTTGATCGTTTCCTGACCGCCGACCCGCTGCAGTTCGTGCTCTTGCAGGACCCGCAGCAGCTTGGCCTGCATGCCGGGCGAAGTTTCGCCGATCTCGTCGAGAAAAAGCGTGCCCCCCTGGGCTTGGACAAATCGTCCCTCACGGCGGCGGTCCGCGCCGGTGAAGGCCCCGCGCTCGTGGCCGAACAGTTCGGATTCCAGCAGGGTTTCCGCCAGGGCGGCGCAGTTGACCTTCACAAACGGCCCTTTATTGCGCAGGCTTGTATGGTGCAGGGCGGCAGCCACCAGCTCTTTGCCGGTGCCTGACTCGCCGTTGATCAGCACCGTTGCCTCGGTGGGGGCCACATGAACGATCATCTCCCAGAGGTTCTGCATCGGGGTCGACCGGCCGATGATCCGGCCGTCGTCGCCAAAGGGCTGCCCGATATCCATCGATTTGGTTTCCCGCTGGCGATGGCCCATGGCCACCTCGAGGGTGGTGCGTAACCGGTCGAAATCAAGCGGTTTGGTCAAATAATCGTGGGCGCCCTGTTTGATGGCGGCCACAGCGGAGTCCACCGAGGAAAAGGCGGTCATGATGATCACCGGAATGGCCGGGTTGATGGCATGGATCCGCTTCAGTGCCTCCATGCCGTCCATGGTGGTCATGCGGACATCCATGAGGAGGGCGTCAAAAGGGCCCTGTTCAACAGCGGACACCGCGGTGGAGCCGTCATCCGCCTCCTCCGCGCCCCAACCCCACTCAGTAAAAAGTGAGTGCAGCATGAAGCGGTGCACCCGGTCATCATCGACAATAAGAATTTTGGTTCTGGTCTGTGTGGACACGCTTGCTCACCCTCTGCCCGCTGTTTTTGCCGGCTTTAATTTGTCAATCATTTCTTGAATATACTAGCAACAAACTGCTAGGATGTGCAAATGGAACATACGCTCTTAATTAAAAAGGTCATAGCCGGCGGCAAGGGGCTGGGTGCACTGGCCGACGGCATGGTGGTGATGGTTTCGGGGGTGCTGCCGGGTGAGACCGTGACCGTCCACGAAACCAAGACGCACCGCGGCTTCAAGGAAGCTCGCTTGCTCCGGGTGGTGGAACCTTCCGCGGATCGAGTCATGCCGCCCTGCCCTCACTACGGCCTCTGCGGTGGTTGCGACCTCCAGCATGCTGTCTATCCGGCCCAGTTGGCCATCAAACAGCAGATCTTGCGGGAGGCCCTGGAACGGGCCCACCTGGATCTACCGCCGGATCAGCCCGGCCCCACCCTGCCCTCGCCCCTGCCCTTCGGCTACCGTTCCCGGTTGCGATTGCACCTCGACCCGACAGGCCGGCTCGGTTTCCACCAAAGCGCCAGCAATGCGGTGGTCCCGATCCGGCACTGCCTGCTGGCCGTCGAACCGATCAACCGGGTAATCGCAGCTGTAGTCGATGGCGGCTGGGGTGACCGGCTTGCAGACCACATAGCCGCTTTGGAGCTGATCCACAGTCCAGCGGATGATCGAGTTCTCCTGGTGCTCCAGCCGCGCCCCGACCTGCGGATTCCTTTGCCGGCCGACCTGGTTGCACAAATGCACGCCCTGGCTGACGAGGTGATCGTGCAAACGGCACAGCCCGGCCAAGACTCAAAGCAAGCCCTCACAACCGTTTTGTCCCAGGATTTCACCCTCCGGGGTCAGCCCTACCGGCTCAACTGGGATCACCGCTGCTTTTTTCAGGTCAACAGCCAACAGAATCCCCGGATGATTGAACTGGCTCTCGACCTCCTCCCCCGCCATTCACAACCCTTCACCGCCCTTGATCTCTTCTGCGGCATGGGGAATTTCTCCATTCCGCTGGCGCTTGCCGGTGCCCAAGTAACCGGAGTCGAACATAACCGGCGAAGCATCCACTGGGCCGAGCTGAACAGTCGCACCAACGGGCTAACGGCCCGCTTTATCGCCGAAGGGGTCGAGCAGCAGCTGCACACCCTGGTGGCCCGCAAGGCGCGGTTCGACTGCATCCTCCTCGATCCACCCCGCCAGGGACTGGGCAAAGCCGCCGCCCTGCTACCGTTGCTGAAACCGGAGCGAATCATTTCCATCTCCTGCGACCCGGCGACCCTGGCCCGCGATCTCGCCCGGATCAGCACAGGCGGCTACCGGATCAGCTGCATCACCCCGGTTGACATGTTCCCCCAGACCCATCACATCGAATCCGTCGCCCTCCTTGAAAGGAATTGACATCGACACCGCTGCGCACTATTTTGGCCGTTTATTCCTCACGCAACCTATTTTCTTCCTGCTCCCAGGACGCCCCCTTCGTTTTACCCACGGATCAGGCGCATACTCTAACTCTTCCTTGCAGACATCCAGATGGAAACAACAAGCAATCTCCTTAAGCAGCGGCGAGAAAAGGCCGATTCTCTGGCCGAGGCCGGCGTCAAGCTGTTCAGCAACACCTTTAAGGCGCCCACGCCCATCGCCGATATCCTGCCGCAGGGCAGCACTCTGGCGGCGGAATGCCACGACGAATCCGGCACCACCCACCGGGTCGCCGGCCGGGCCATGTCGATGCGAAAATTCGGCAAGGCCGCCTTTTTCCACCTCCAGGACGCCTCCGACCGCATCCAGGTCTATGTCCGCCGCGATCTGTTAGGAGAAGAACAGTACGACCATTTCAAGAAATGGGATGTGGGCGACATCGTCGGCGTCGAGGGGCGTCTGTTCAAGACCAAGACCGGCGAACTGTCGCTGGAGGCCGCCCGCATGCAGATGATCACCAAATCGCTGCGGCCCCTGCCGGAAAAATTCCACGGCCTCACCGATGTTGAAACCCGCTACCGCCAGCGCTACCTGGATCTGATTGTCAACCCCGAGACCCGCGAGGTGTTCAAGAAAAGGGTGGAGATCATCCGCCTGATCCGTGAATTTCTCAGCAACCGGGGCTACATGGAGGTCGAAACGCCGATGATGCAACCGGTTCCCGGCGGCGCCACGGCCAAACCCTTCCGGACCCATCACAATGCGCTTGATATGGATCTTTACCTGCGAATCGCCCCGGAACTTTATCTCAAGCGGCTCCTGGTCGGCGGTTTTGAGAAGGTGTTTGAGATCAACCGCAACTTCCGCAACGAGGGGTTGTCCACCCGGCACAATCCGGAATTCACCATGCTCGAATTCTACCAGGCCTACTCGACCTACCACGACCTGATGGATCTGACCGAGGAAATGGTTTCCTGGCTGGCCCACGAGGTGACCGGCTCCATGGACCTCACGTACCAGGGCATGCCGGTCAATCTGGCGCCCCCCTGGCAACGCTACACCATGGAAGAGGCCCTGGTGAAAATTGCCGGCCTCGACCTGGCCATTCTCAGGGATGATGCCGCAATCATGGACCTTGCCAAGCAAAAAGGCATTGCGCTGCAGCCCGATGCCGGACCGGGCAAGGCCAAAACCGAACTGTTCGAGCTGCTGGTTGAGGAGAAATTGATTGACCCGACCTTCATCACCTCCTATCCCACCGAGGTCTCGCCGCTGGCCCGGCGCAATGAGGAGGATCCCTCGGTCACCGACCGATTCGAGCTGTTTATCACCGGCCGGGAGATCGCCAACGCCTTTTCCGAACTCAATGACCCTGTCGACCAGCTGCAACGCTTCCAGAAGCAGATCAGCGAGCGTGGCGACGACGACGAGATTCATCCGGTCCTGGACCGCGACTATGTCCGCGCCCTGGAATACGGCATGCCGTCGGCGGCCGGCGAAGGCATCGGCATCGACCGGCTGGTCATGCTGCTCACCGATGCGCCCTCGATCCGTGACGTCATCCTCTTTCCGCAGATGAAACCGGAAGTCAACGAGTAACGCGGGTGCCATGGCCTCCTTCGAATGGTTTGTCAGCCTGCGCTACCTGCGGGCCAAACGTAAACAGAAATTCATCTCGCTGATCACCCTCATCTCCATTCTGGGGGTGGCGGTCGGTGTCATGGCGCTGATCATCGTGCTCTCGGTGTTCACCGGCTTCACCGAAGGGCTGCGTGACCAGATCATCGGCGTCAATGCCCATGCTCTGGTGCAGCGCTTCGGCGGGACGATCAACGACAGCGAAGGAGTCACGGCCAAAATTGAGGCTGTTGCCGGAGTTGAAGCCACCACCCCCTATATCTACGGCCAGGCCCTGATCAGTTCAGCCACCCACTCCACCGGCGTGGTGTTGCGGGGGATCGACGCCGCCTCCGCCATGCGGGTCCTCAGTATCGGCCAGAAAATGACCGCCGGCCAACTGACAGATCTCGACAAATCCTTTGAGGTCCCGGCCATTGTCCTCGGCCGCGACATGGCCCGGCAGCTTCAGGTTGGTGTGGGCGACCGGGTCCGGCTGATTTCACCCAACGGGCCGCTCTCGCCCATGGGTGTCCTGCCAAAAATTCGCACCTGTGTCGTGGCGGGCATATTTGAAACCGGGATGTTCGAGTACGACTCGACCATGGGGTACATCAATCTGAACACCGCCCGTAGCCTCACCGACCTGCGCCAGGGTGTACACGGCATCGAAATTCGGGTCAAAAACATCGACCAGGCCGACCGGACTGCCGCCGCCGTCCAGCAGGCTTTGGGCCAAGGATACTCGGTCCGCGACTGGATGCAACTCAACCAGAACCTGTTCGCCGCCCTCAAGCTGGAAAAACTCGGCATTTTCATCGCCTTGGATCTGATCATCCTGGTGGCGGCGCTCAACATCATCAGCGCCCTGATTATGGTGGTGATGGAGAAAAACCGCGACATCGCCATTCTCAAATCCATGGGCGCCACAACCAAGGCCATCATGCGCATCTTTTTCTATCAGGGCATGGTCATTGGCCTTTCGGGCACAACCCTCGGCGTGGCCAGCGGTCTGAGCCTCTGCGCCCTCCTCAAACACTCCAATCTCATCGAGCTGCCACGCAATGTCTATCCCATGTCCACCATGCCGATCAAGGTGGTCCCGCTCGACGTGACCGTGATCGCCGTTTCCGCTCTGCTTATCACCCTGGCCGCCACCCTCTATCCCTCGTGGAAGGCCTCAAAGATCCGGCCGGCGGAGGCACTCAGCTATGAATGACGCCCCGCTCCTCCAGGCCGCCGCCCTCTGCCGCTCCTACCGCAGCGGCCTGGATACCATCACCGTGCTCAATGAGGCCGACCTCGTGGTCCATCCCGGCGAAATGACGGCCATTGTCGGGGCTTCGGGTTCGGGCAAGACCACCCTGCTCCAGATCCTGGGCACCCTGGACACACCGGACTCGGGCCAGTTGTTCTTCCGCGGTCAGGAGCTGACCGGCAAAAGCGAGTCGGATCTGGCTGGACACCGCAACCGCAACATCGGCTTCATCTTCCAATTTCATCATCTGCTGCCCGAATTTTCAGCCCTGGAAAACGTGATGATGCCCGGCCTGATCAACGGTCGTCCGCGCGCCGCGCTTAAAGACAAGGCACAACACCTGCTTGAGCGGGTGGGCTTGGGCGAACGATTGGATCACCGCAGCGGCGAACTCTCCGGTGGCGAACAGCAGCGGGTGGCCCTGGCGAGAGCCCTGGTGATGGACCCGGCCTTGCTCCTGGCCGACGAGCCCACCGGCAACCTCGATGCCGCCAGCGGTAGCCGGGTCTTTGCCCTGCTGCGTGAGATGAGCAAAAACCTCGGCCTGGCCGTGGTCATGGTCACCCACAATATGGAACTGGCCCGTGCCATGGACCGCTGCCTGACCCTGGCCGACGGCCGCCTCCACCTCGACAGCCCCCCTTCATCAGGAGACTGACAATGCCCAGCCCCCCTTTCTGCCTGCATTTTCTTGTGATCGCTGCCTTTGTGCTCCTTTCCAGCGGCTGCGGTCAATCAAAACCAGCCCAATCCGCGCTGCAGCCCGCGCAGAGCGAAAACTCCGCTGCTCCCGCAAAAGAGGCGGGCATTGCTTCCCCCGAAAGCGCACCGGAACAGGACGGCCCGAACCGCACCTGCCGCGATGAACGCGCCATCCAGGACAGTGAACGGAACAGGGACGCCTGCTTTCGCCTGCAACCGGGAGCCACGACAACCAAAGTCGTCAAACAACCGGTCCCCGCCAAGACCGGCAAAACCACCACATCAAACACCAAAAAAGGCCAAAAAACCGCCGCCAAGGCACCGGTGACCACGGCAACGAAAGTGGTGCGAACCACCGGGCGCTGCCAGCCGCAAAGCCTGATCTACGCCCGCTGTCGTACCGGCATCATGACCTGCAGGCTCGGCGATACCAGTCCGGTGCAGTGGTTTGCCTGCGCCAGAAAAAACAACAGCACCTCCTCCACCCCGGTCGTCGGTTCAGTCATTGTCCTGGATGTCAACACCCGCCGCGGCATGCCCACCGGCCATCCGGCCTATGTTGAGGCGGTCAAAAAGAACCAGGACGGCACCTGGACCCTGCGCATCAGCCACACCAACTTTGACCGCAAATGTCATCTCGACCAGGATGCCACGGTCCTCTTCAACCCCAAACGCATGACCGCCTCCTTTGTAACCGGCCCTTGGGGCCCCTGGGCCAAGGATCTGAAGGCGCTCGGCTTTATCCTGCGTTGACACCAGACCACAACCGAAGCGAAGTCAAGCCCCTAACCTCTTTCATCGAAACGTATGCCCCCTTCCACTACCGGCACGATCCGCGATACGCTGCTGGCAAAAATCGAGCGCCTCTCCCCACTGGAGTTCTCCCTGCTCCAGGTTCTGGCCATGACGGCCGAGCCGGCCACAAACAACACGGTCTGGGAGATCTGCACCAAAGCCGGCCTTCCCCTGCTTGATGAAACGGACGGGACTCCGCTGCGGTCCCTTGCCCCCCAGTTACACCGACTAAAATCGCTCGAACTGATCAGCGAGAAGAATCTGATCAACGAGACCATCCAGGAGATCGTTGCCCGGAGATTGTTTGCCGATACCCAGACCAGGGTGATGCCGCCACCCGCCCCGAAAGAACCGGAGAAGCGGGTCACAAACCGGAGCGGCTTCAAGACCCGCGCCCCCAAACCACTGCCCCTGCCGGTTTCCATTCCCCTGGCTCGAGCGGTGGTTGATGCAGTTCGTGCCGTGCTGCCCGCGCCCTCCTCAATGTATTATCTGGGCGGAAACCGGCTCCCCACCGCCTGCAGCCGAATCCTGCGGGAGTTGCGCATCACCCTGCTGACAGGCGATGACCGCCGTCTGAACGAGCTGACCGAAACCCTGCTCACCCACTGCCAATCGCAGGTCGGTTTCGTCGATCCGCTGATCCGTCTGCTCAACAACCCCTTCGATGCAGCCTGGTTCAAAACCCTGCCCCTGGAACGGCAAACCCGGTACCTCGCCCATATCTTTGCCCACACCTTTTACACCCTGGAAGCAGACGAAGAGATCCTGACCCTAGCCCTCGATCCGAATCTCCGGGCGGCGGTCTCGTCAGATGCCCGCGTCGAATTGGTCTACAACCTGATCGTCCACCTTATCCTGGGAGGACAGCCGACGCTGGTCCGACAGCTCCTCGAGGAAATATGTCGCAACGATACCGACAACTATGCCTTCGGCTTCGGCGGCTGCATTGCCCTGATCGAGGGCCGGTTGGAGGAAGCGCTGCTGCTCTTTGCCGCGGATCTCAAGGAGCTGCGCCGCAGGCAGCGCAAACGCACCCTTTTCTTTGCCAGCGATGCCGCTCCCTTTTACCTCCTGGCGTTACTGCGCAAGGGCGACGCCGATAGCCTCAACAAGGCTGCGGAGTATCTCGACCAGGCCATGCGCCGCTGCCAGCCCGCTACCTTCATGGCCGTTGCCCTGGCCGCCATTGAGGCCCTGCTGGGCAGTCAGAGCGGACTTTCCCCCGGGGCCGCCCTCCGCCCGCTGCAACCCTTTATTGCAGACTGGCAGAAGATTCAAGGCGCCCCCGGGCCGCTGTTTGTCGGCATGGCCCTCTTCTCCATCAACGGCCGGCTGGCAAAAAATGAAATTGAGGTCCTTAACCAGTTGTTTCTCCGCTCCCGCCAGGCCGGGCTCGACTGGCTGGCCATGGAATACGGCGAACTCCTCTGCCGGGCCGACAAAGAAACTTCCAGCCGCCGCGAGGTTGTCCGCACCATCCGTGAGGCGACCGGTTTGGTGCCCCTGACAGCGGGTATTCAGATCGAGGAACCATGGCGCAAAAGCCTGCGTGCCCTGCGGATGGCGGCTGAAGGTGCGGCACAACAAGGGAAAGACGCAGACCAAATCGCCCAAAGCCGGGTCGTCTATCTGCTTCGTTTTTCCAGGACCGGGGCGCTGGCGGAAATCAGCCCGCTGGAGCAGAAACTGGGTGCCAAGGGCGCCTGGACCAAGGGACGCCCGATCGCCCTGCAGCGCCTGGTGCGCGGAGAAAAGCTGGAAGGGCTGACCGAGGCCGACCAGCCGTTGCGGGCCGCGATTCGGAGGGTGGATTATTCCTACGGCAACCATCAGTACGAGTTCAATCTCAAACAGGCCCTGCCCGCTCTAGTAGGCCACCCCCTGCTCTTTCTTGCCGATGCGCCGGCAACACCGGTGGAGGTGCTCAAGGGCGAGCCGGAGGTCCTGGTGCTGGGCAAAGGCAAGGAGCTGATCGTTCGCTTCATCCCTGAGATTGCAACCGAAGAACGGTATGTGCTGGTGCGGGAAACGCCCACCCGCTATCGCGTCGTCGAACTTACCGAGGCCCACCATCGTCTGGCCCGAATCCTTGGCGCCAAGGGTTTGGCCCTTCCGGCCTCTGCCCAGGATGAGGTCGCATCAGTTCTGACCTCAGTCGCCTCGCTGGTCACCGTCCATTCCACCATCCCCGGCACAGCCCATTCGGTGGAGACGATCCCGGCGGATTCCCGGCCGCGCGTCCATCTCCTGCCCCACGGCGAGGGTTTTCGCCTGGAGATCTTCGTCAAACCCCTCGACAAGGGCGGACCCTATCTCAAACCCGGTCAGGGCGCCAAGAACCTGATGGCCGATGTCGAGGGACGCAAGTGTCAGGCGGAACGCGATCTCAAGGATGAAAAAGCGCGGGCCGTCGCCCTGGAACGCAGTCTTCCCAGCCTTGCCGCCCTCCCCGAGATGGACGGCCAGTGGTTCCCGGAAACCGCTGAAGAGGCTTTGCAAGTGCTGCTGGAACTGCGGGAGGCACAAGAACGCGGTGAAACCCTGGTCGAGTGGCCCGAAGGCGAAAAACTCAAAGTCGGCAAACCGGTGTCCTTTGCCAACCTGCGCCTGAGACTTCGCGGGGGCAACAACTGGTTTGAGGTTGAGGGTGAACTGCGGGTGGATGAGGATCGGGTGCTCGACATCAAAGAGCTGCTCGAACTGCTGCAGACCACGCCCCATCGCTTCCTGCCCTTAGGAGAGGGGCAGTTCGTCGCCCTGTCGCGCGAGCTGCGCAAACGGTTGGACGAGTTGGCCGCCTATGTCGACCGGCGGGGCAAGAAGGTGGGATTGCATCCCCTGGCGGCCCTGGCCCTGGAAGATTTCACCGAGCAGATCGGTGAGCTCGATGCCGATCCCCAATGGTTTGAGCGCCTGGCGCACATTCGTGAGGGACTGGCGCAAACGCCCCGACTGCCCTCAACGCTGAAGGCCCAATTGCGCGATTACCAGAAAGAAGGTTTCCAGTGGCTGGCCCGGTTGGCCCATCTCGGTTTCGGTGCCTGTCTGGCCGACGACATGGGCCTGGGCAAAACCATCCAGGCCCTGGCAGCCATCCTCCACCGCGCCCCCCAGGGACCGACCCTGGTGGTCGCCCCGACTTCGGTCTGCGCCAACTGGCTGAACGAGGCCCGGCGCTTTGCTCCCACCCTGAAGCTCATCCCCTTTGGCGGCACCTCCCGTGAGACCCAGGTGGCCGATCTCGGCCCCTTTGACGTGCTGGTGGCCAGCTATGGCCTGCTCCACCAGGAGTCCGAGCTGCTCACTTCGGTGGAGTGGCAGACTGTGGTCCTCGACGAAGCGCAGGCAATCAAGAACGCCGCCACCAAACGCTCGCAGGCGGCCATGCACCTCAAGGCCGGGTTCAAGGTCGTCACCACCGGTACGCCCATCGAAAATCACCTGAGCGAATTCTGGACCCTGTTCAATTTCATCAATCCCGGTCTGCTGGGATCGCGTGAGCGATTCAATACCCGCTTCGCCCTGCCCATCGAGCGGCTGAACGACCGCGAAGCCGGTCGGCGGCTGAAAAAGCTGGTGCAGCCCTTCATCCTCCGCCGCCTCAAGTCTCAGGTGCTGGAGGAATTGCCGCCGCGCACCGAGGTGGTGTTGCAGGTGGAGCTGAGCAAGGAAGAAACCGCCTTTTACGAGGCCTTACGGCTCAAAGCCCTGGAGCGTATCGAAGCCGAAGCGGGAGCAAACGGGCAAAAACCGATGCGGATCCTGGCCGAAATCACCCGGCTCCGCCAGGCCTGCTGCCATCCGCGGCTGATCCTGCCCGAGAGCACAATTGCCGGTGCCAAGCTCAGCCTCTTTGGCGAGGTAGTGGCCGAATTGCTGGAAAACGGCCACAAAGCCCTGGTCTTCAGTCAGTTCGTGGGCCATCTCGCCCTGATCCGCGAATACCTGAACGCGCTCGCCATCCCTTACCGTTATCTCGACGGCTCCACACCGCCCAAGGACCGACAGCGTGAGGTCGAAGCCTTTCAAGCTGGCGAAGGTGATCTCTTTCTCATCAGCCTCAAAGCCGGCGGCCTGGGGCTCAACCTGACGGCAGCGGATTACGTCATCCACATGGATCCCTGGTGGAACCCGGCGGTCGAGGACCAAGCTTCGGACCGGGCGCACCGCATCGGGCAGGAGCGGCCGGTGACGGTCTACCGGCTGGTGGCGCAGAACACCATCGAAGAGAAAATCGTCCGCATGCATGCCGAAAAACGCGATCTGGCCGACAGCCTGCTCGACGAAACCGATGCCAGCGCCAGAATCTCGGCTGACGAATTGCTGCGGCTGATCCGCGAACCGTAATCTGGTTGCGTTGCCCGCACAGGGAACCTTTACCGGGAGGGAAGCAAGGGGGAAAACAGGATGAAAGGAGGGGGCAGCTTTGAGGACCGGCTCCCATTCGGCCGGGGGAAAGCCGGACGGTCTCGCCGCGGCCTTGCCCCTGACCTGTGGTTGGCAAAATCTTATTGCAGCTGCACTTCCTTGCCGTTGAGCAGCA
>JBBQCO010000103.1:0-11501 GCA_038318785.1 Desulfobulbales bacterium
GAAAACCCATGCCCCCAACCTGAAACTGATTTTCGAGGCCGGAACCCTCGATGGCCGGCCCCCGGAACTGCCGACCTCGGTCGGCGACGCTCGCTGCGAATCCGGAGCCTCGCGTTCCTCCGGTTTGTTCGATGCCTTTTCCATCGCTCAGCGCGGCTATGTTGATCTTGGCTACCTCGGCGGGGCGGAGATCGACCAGTACGGCAACGTCAACACCACCTGCATCGGCAATTATTTGGAGCCGGAACTACGCCTCACCGGCAGCGGCGGCAATCCGGACATCAACTCGTTCGCCCAGCGGACGGTGTTTATCATGGTGCATGAAAAACGCCGCTTTGTCGAGAACGTCAGCTACATCACCAGTCCCGGCTGGCGGGTCAAGAAATGGCCGGGCGGTGAGTGGGTGCATCGCCGTGAACTGTACGGATCAGCCTTTCGCGGCGGTCCCTCTGGGGTGATCTCCACCGCCGGCGTGTTCCGTTTCGATGAGCAGGACGGCCACATGTACCTCGATACCTGTCATCCCGGCAAGACCCCGGCGGAGATCAAGGAGCTATGCCAGTTCGACCTCGATATCTCACGCGTTGCCGGTGAAACTGCCCCGCCAACCCGCGACGAGTTGTACTTTATCCATGACGTGCTTGACCCGGATCAGATCTTCATCCCCAAGGTGAAGAAAGGCTGAACCACAGTAACCCCGGAAATGCTAAAGGGCGCCGTAGTTGTGCTGCGGCGCCCTTTGGTTTTTGATCGTTCCCTTCCTATGCTCCAGCGTGGGAACGCAACTCTGGACGCTCCAGCGTCCTGTTGTGTTCAGCCCCAGGAGGCAATGCCGATTCCCCGCTTATCCGAGACCATTTAGCTTCGAAAACTGGGACAGATTTAATTTTGACACCCCCCATCCTCTATAGTAATTTTCGCCCATGCCACGACACGCCCGCTTAGTCATCTCCAATTGCCCCCACCATGTCATTCAGCGCGGGCATAATCGTCAGGTCGTTTTTGCCGATGACGACGATTACCTCTTCTATCTCGATACACTTCAAGAATGGAAAAGCGAAGCGGATCGCTGTGGGAGGGGCGGTACAAATCAAGCCTTATCCATGACGAGGAATACTTACTGGCCTGTTGTCGCTACGTGGAGTTGAACCCGCTCAGAGCTGGTATGGTTGATGCCCCAAGCAAACTGCCGCTGGTCAAGTTGTCCGGCAAAGGTCGGTCGCACGACACAACCATGGCTCGACCTTGATCCGTTTTACCTGAGCATGGGAAATTCGGTGGTGCAGCGGGCGAAAAACTACGCCGCCTGGCTTAAGGAAACCATACCCGAGTGGGAGTTGCAACGTATTCGGGAGGCTGTCCAGCGAGGCCAGTTAATTGCGAATGGGGCTTTTGCCCAAGAGCTTTCCGAGAAACTGGGGAGGCGTTTGGAGCCAAGAGGGCCGGGCGGATCATGTTCCGAGCAGTTGGCCATGCAATGTCGGCATCCACGTTAGAGTCAAAAATCTCTTGAAATGCCTCCTTAATGTAATTACAATGTGACCATATCAACGAGGAGGGCTTTATGCGTACAAGTATCGTTCGTATCGGCAATTCACAGGGCATCAGAATTCCGAAAGTTATTATTGAGCAGTGCCAATTGGGGCCAGATGTTGAACTTGAGGTCGAGAATAAAAAGCTGATTATTCGCTCGGCATCACTCCCTCGCGAGGGGTGGGAGGAAAAGTTCCAAGCCATGGCTATGTCAGGTGACGACAGCCCTCTAGATGGTGAACTTGCCAACCAATCCGCATGGGACGAGAACGAATGGCAATGGTAGTCAGACGTTTTGAGGTTTATCTGGTCTGTCTTGATCCGACAATGGGAAGTGAAATCCGTAAGACACGGCCATGTCTCGTTATTTCACCAGATGAAATGAACCGTTATATAGATACGGTTATTGTGGCGCCCATGACCACAAAGGGTAAAGACTACCCTACGAGGGTGAGTTGCTCTTTCAAGGGCAAACACGGCCAAGTGGTTCTTGACCAACTCAGAACTGTCGATAAATCGCGGTTGGTTAAAAACCTTGGGATAATCAGCCAAGAAGCACAATCAAACGTTTTGTCCATTTTAGCTGAAATATTCGCACCGTAAAAAGGCCAACCATCATAACCCTGGGCCGGGAATTCAGGAATTCGAAATTCGAAATTCAGGGGACACTATACTTAATTCCAATCGGCCGAGCGGCGGTCCCAAGCCGCCTTTCGGCCGTTTTGGCCGCAAATCCCGAAAGATCTTGCCGGCATAAACGAGGCCGGATCGTGCCGCGATCGAGCTGGCATGCGGCAAAAGAGTTGCGGCTCCTGCCTGTTTGCTCTGCGCTCTTTTCCTGCCTTTTTTTCCGTTCTTGACAAGTTTTCCCCACAAGGATAAGGAAAGGGCCGTCTATCTGTTTTTTCCAAATGCAACAGCGAATTACCCGACATGCCGCCATGGAGCCCGCATAATGTCTGAACAATTCCCCCTGGAAACCATCCTCGCCGACTTCGGCCGAGAGCGAGACAATCTCATTCCTCTGCTGCAGGAAGTGCAGGAGCGGTTTCATTATCTCTCCCCCGAGGCCGTGCAAGCGGTTGCCGACCATCTGGAACTCTCCGAAAACGACGTCTACGGCGTGGCCACCTTTTATGCCCAGTTCCGGTTTGTGCCGCCCGGCCTGCACCACATCAAGGTATGCGAGGGCACGGCCTGTCATGTGCGCGGCAGTGACCGGATTCTCGATGCCATCAGCCGCTCGACCGGCCTGAAACCGGGCCAGACCGGCGACGACGGCACATTCAGTCTGGAGCGGGTGGCCTGTTTCGGTTCCTGCGCCCTGGCCCCGGTGGTGGTGGTGGACGACAAGGTCTATGGCCGGATGACCGCCGCCAAAACCAACAAGCTCATTGAGGACAAGAAATGAGTTTCGCAGCGCGACAACAACAGGCCGAGGCCGCTTGGCAGACCTTTGAGCAGCCGGACCGGCTGCGCATCCTCGTTGGGTCGGCCACCTGCGGCCGGGCGGCGGGATCGCTTGAGGTGATGCAGGCTTTTGCGGGCGAACTGGCCAAACAAGGGTTGACCGAGGCCACCGATGTGGTTGAGGTTGGCTGCCTGGGCATGTGCTATGCCGAGGTGATGGTGGAGATTCGTGGCCGGGATGGCAAGCGGGTGCTCTATCAGGGTGTGGAACCCCGGCATGCGGCCGCCCTGATCGAGGCGCAACTGGTGCGCGGCGAGGCCTATCTGCCGCTGGCTCTGGCAATGATGACCGGCGCCGACGAAGCGGTCCCGACCTTTGCCGACCTGCCGATGATTAAGCCCCAGGTGCGGATTGTGCTGCGCAACTGCGGCGTCATCGACCCGACCAATATCGACCATTATCTGGCGCGCGGCGGCTACCAGGGCATGACTCGCGCCTTTGCCATGGGTCCGGATCAGGTGATAGAGGAGATGAAGGCCTCGGGGTTGCGCGGGCGCGGTGGCGCAGGGTTTCCCACCGGGGTGAAGTGGGGCTTTGCCCGCAACTCGGTGGCCGACCAGAAATACGTGATCTGCAACGCCGACGAGGGCGACCCCGGCGCCTTCATGGACCGCTCGGTGCTGGAGGGTGACCCTCACGCTGTATTGGAAGGCTTGCTGATCGCCGGCTACGCCATCGGTGCCAGCGTCGGCTATGTCTACTGCCGGGCCGAGTATCCCCTGGCCATTGAGCGGTTGCAGACCGCCATTGCCCAGATGCGCGAACTCGGGTTCCTGGGCGCCGACATCCTCGGCTCGGGCTTCGGGTTTGAGATCAAGATCAAGAAAGGGGCGGGCGCCTTTGTCTGTGGCGAGGAGACCTCGCTGATGCAGAGCATTGAGGGCAAACGCGGCATGCCGCTCTCCAAGCCCCCCTTTCCGGCGGTTTCCGGCCTGTTTGGCAAACCGACCAACATCAACAATGTCGAGACCCTGGCGGCGGTGTCGGCGATCATGGAAAAGGGCGCGGCCTGGTATGCAGGCTACGGCACCGAAAAAAGCCGGGGCACCAAGACCTTTGCCCTGGCCGGCAAGATCACCCGCACCGGCCTGATCGAGGTGCCCATGGGTATTAGCCTGCGCACCATCATCAACGAAATCGGCGGCGGCGTGCTCGACGGCAAGCAGTTCAAGGCGGTGCAGACCGGCGGCCCCTCGGGCGGCTGCATTCCGGCCCAGTTCATCGATCTGGCGGTTGATTACGAACGGTTGGCCGAGGTCGGCTCGATCATGGGTTCCGGCGGCATGATCGTGATCGACGAGGAATCCTGCATGGTCGACATGGCCCGCTATTTTCTCAGCTTCACCGAGAACGAGAGCTGCGGCAAATGCGTGCCCTGCCGCATGGGCACCCAGCATCTGCTCCGGATGCTCACCACCATCACCGAAGGAAGGGGCACGCTTGAGCAGCTGGAGATCATGCGCAAGATCGGCGACGCCATGAAAAACGCCTCACTCTGCGGCCTGGGTCAGACAGCGGCCAATCCGGTGCTGACCACGCTCCAGTATTTCGAGGACGAGTACCGGGCCCACATTGTCGACAAGAAATGTCCGGCCGGGGCCTGCCGGGCCCTGATCCGCTTCGACATCGATCCGGCCCGCTGCACCGGCTGCGGGGCCTGTCTGCGCGCCTGTCCGGTTGCGGCGATCAGCGGCGAGAAAAAACAGCCGCACACAATTGATCAGGAGTTGTGCATCCAGTGCGGTTCCTGTCGCCAGGCCTGTAAGTTCACGGCTGTGCTGGTCGCCTGATTACCGGCGAAACAAGCGATACCGAGCCCCAGGAGCCAACGGTTTTTTTATCAAGGAGAGTACATGGGCAGCATCAGTTTGACCATTGACGGCCAACAGGTCGAGGTCGAAGAAGGCGCAACGGTCCTCCAGGCCGCGCGCAAGGCGGACATTGTCATTCCCACCATCTGCGACCACAAGGACCTCAATCCCTACGGGGCCTGCCGGATGTGCATCGTCGAGATCGCCGGCGTGCGCGGATTTCCAACCTCCTGCACCACCCCGGCCGTTCCGGGGATGCAGGTCACCACCCAATCGCCGCGGCTGACCGAACTTCGCAACCGCACTCTGGAGTTGATGTTTTCCGGGCACCCTAACAGCTGTCTGGTCTGCATCCACCGCGAGGCCTGCGAGCAGTACCGGCCCAAGGTCACCAAGGCGGCGCGCTCGACCCGCTGTGGCTTCTGCGCCAACCGCGACGAATGCGATCTGCGCGCCATGGCCCTGAGCGCGGGCAAGAATGAACTGAGCCTGCCCACCCTGTATGCGTCCTACAACCTGGAGCGCGACGATCCCTTCATGGATCGCGACTACAACCTCTGCGTGCTCTGCGGCAAGTGCTGGCGGATCTGCGAAAAGATTCACGGCAAGCCGGCCATCTCGATCATCAACCGGGGCAAATGGGCGCGGATCGGCACGGCCTTTGACAAGAGCCACGTCTTTTCCGGCTGCACCTTCTGTGGCGCCTGCATCGACATCTGTCCCACCGGCACCCTGACCGACCGCTTTGCCCGCTGGCAGGGTAAGCCGGAAACGGACACGCCCTCTGCCTGCATTCTCTGTTCCGAAGGTTGTTCAGTTGTCGCCCAGAGCAAAGGCGGCCAGCTGCTTGCCTACACCATGACCGGGTTCAACAAGGAGGCCGGACTGTGCGCGCTGGGCCGTTTCGGCGCCGCTCAAATCGTGGCGTCCAACCAACGTCTGATCCGGCCCCTGGTCCGGGAAGGGGAAGATTTTATTCCCTTTGATTGGCAGGGCGCAACCGCCTCGGCAGCCGAAGGGTTGAAGGATTGCGGCGGCTCCGTTGCTCTGGTGATCAGCGCTTCGACCTCGCGCGAGGACCGTTTCCTGTACGCCCAATTGGCCCGGCAACTGCAAGGCCGGATGCTGCTTCTGCCCGCAGAGGCAGGCAGCGATGATCCGCAGGTGCAGACCCTGGCCGCAGCGGTGCAAGGTGGAACCGTGCGCGCCGTGATTGCCAACGGCAACCTGCTGCCAGTGGAGATGATAACAAAAATTCCTTTCACCCTGGTGATCGACTGCCTGCATTCCCCTGCTTCCAACTGCGCCAGCGTGGTGCTGCCAGCAGCGGTCTTGAGCGAATCCGGCGGCACCTTCCGCACGGCCTCCGGTGCAATCAAACAACTGGCAATCAGCAGCCAAGCCCCCGGCGACGCCCTGCCGGAATGGCGGATTGTGTGCGATCTGGCCCAGGCCCTGGGCCTAGCGGGGTTTGGCTACGAGAGTGTGGAGACTGTCACCCCGCTGGTCGCGGACGATCCTGCGCCGGCTCCGGTCAGCGGCGACCCGCGCCAGAACGTCCGCGATCTGGTTCCCCGCTTTCGCGGTCATCTCTTGGCCGACGTCGTGCCCGCGCTTGCCGCCTTTGGCCTGCCAAAAACTCCGGCGGAGACCAGTGAGGAGACTGCAGGCGAAGGATTCCCCATCCTCGAGAAACGGGAAATTGCCCCCAACATGCATTTCTTCAAGGTCAAAGCCGAGAAGGTGGCCAAGTTCTCCCTGCCCGGCCAGTTCGTCATTCTCATGGCCAGGGAAACCTCGGAGCGTTCGCCCTTTACCTTAGTGGACTGGGATGCGGCCGAGGGCACAATCTCACTGGTCATCGAAGAGGTGGGCCGCTCCAGCCGCGAACTGGCTTCACTCAAGGCGGGCGACATGATCGCCCATGTCAGCGGCCCGCTCGGACTGCCCCTGACCATCGAAAACAAGGGCACCGTGCTGCTCGGCGGCGGCTGTTACGGCATCGGCGCCATCTTTCCCCTGGCCCGGGCTCTGAGTCAGGCCGGCAACCGGGTGATCTGCGCCATCGAGGCCTCGTCTGCCTATCTGCTCTATATGCAAAAGGAACTGGCTACGGTCTGTGATCAGCTGATCATCGCCACCAAGGACGGCTCTGAGGGCGTGCGCGGCGGCATTCAGGAGGTGCTAGCGCAGGTTGCAGCCCAGGAGCCGGTCGACCAGTTCATCGCCATTGGCTGCACCTTTATGATGCGCATGGTCACCGAAATCAGCCGGTCCCTGAACATTCCCACCCTGGTGGCCCTCAACCCGATCATGGTCGATGGCACCGGCATGTGCGGTGCCTGCCGTGTTTCCGTGGGCGACAAGACCCGCTTTGCCTGCATCGACGGCCCGATCTTTGACGGCCACGGTGTCGATTGGGACGAATTGGCCTCGAGGCGCAGCGCCTATGCCCGTGAGGAGGTCCAGGCCCTGTCGCAGAGCGTGGATCTCAACGCGCTCATGCACCAACCCCATGCCCACAGTCACGGCGGCGGTTGCGGTTGCGGCCGATAGATCGATAAAATCGCTCAAACGATTGTTTTCCGGAGTGTTCGCTAATGACGACCAATGACCCGATGCCCGAACAAACTGCAGCCACCCCCAAAAAGGTTCGAGTGAAAACGCCGCGCCAGCCCATGCCGGAGCAGGACCCGCGCCGCCGCCGCACTAATTTTGAGGAGGTGCCCCGGGGTTACAGCGAAGAGACCGCCATGCTTGAGGCCTCGCGCTGCATCCAGTGCAAGAAGCCCGGCTGCGTCGAAGGCTGCCCGGTCAACATCCACATTCCGGCCTTTATCAAGCTGATTGCTGAAGGAAAATTCATCGACGCCCTGCTCAAGCTCAAGGAACAAACTGCCCTACCGGCGGTCTGCGGCCGGGTCTGTCCGCAGGAGAGCCAGTGCGAGGAGCGCTGCATTCTGGGCAAAAAGGGCGAGCCCGTGGCCATCGGCCGTCTGGAGCGCTTTGCCGCCGACTACGGCCGCAAGCACGGCGGCGTGCCCGATCCGGCTAAGGCCGCGCCTACGGGCAAGCGAGTAGCGGTGGTCGGGGCTGGGCCGGCAGGCATCACCGTGGCCGGTGAACTGGCCCGCTGGGGCCACGAGGTGGTGATGTTCGAGGCCCTGCATCTGGCCGGCGGGGTGCTGATGTACGGCATTCCCCAGTTCCGTCTGCCCAAGGAGATTGTCCAGTACGAGGTCAACAACCTCAAACGCCTCGGCGTAACCATCCACACCGACTATGTGATCGGCAAGACCGAGACCGTCGGCCAGTTGATGGAAACATTTGACGCGGTGTTCATCGCCACCGGCGCCGGCCTGCCGGTCTTCCTCGGTATCCCCAATGAAAACGCCATCGGCGTCTTTTCCGCCAACGAATTTCTCACCCGCGCCAACCTGATGCGGGCCATTGATTTCCCCCGTTTCGCCACCTCACCCATCCGGCCCCGCCGGGCGGTGACCGTGGGCGGCGGCAACGTCGCCATGGATTCGGCCCGTACCGCCCTGCGCCTGGGCGGCGAGTCCACCATTGTGTATCGACGCAGCAAGGATGAGATGCCGGCACGAGCTGAGGAAGTGCATCATGCCGAGGAAGAGGGGGTGGTTTTTCATTTGCTGACCAATCCGGTGCGCATCGTCACCGACGCCCGGAAACGGGTCACCGGGGTCGAATGTTTGCGCATGGAACTGGGCGAACCCGATGCCTCGGGCCGGCGACGGCCGGTGGCGGTCAAGGGCAGTGAGTTTGTCATTCCGGCCGACACCGTGATCGTGGCAATCGGCAATCAGCCCAATCCGCTGGTGCCGCAGACCGCGCCCGAGATCAACACCAGCAAGTGGGGCACTATCACCACCGACCCGGTCACCATGATGACCTCAAAGTCCGGCGTCTTTGCCGGCGGCGACATCGTTTCCGGCGCGGCCACGGTGATCAGCGCCATGGGGCAGGGCAAGATGGCGGCCCTGGCCATGCACCGCTACCTGATGGGCGGCGATCCGCCGCAAGTATAGTCTTGATTGTAAACGGATTTGATCAGGGCAAAGGCCAAGGACTTCTCCTTGGCCTTTGTTTGTGAGAGCTGGCCAGCGTATCCGTGGCAGGTGATCTTAGGCGGCCGCTTGCCGGGTTTGACGATAACTGACCAGATCCTCGATGGAAAGTACGGGCATATCGTGTCGTTCGGCAAACTCAACCACTTGAGGTAGCCGGGCCATGGTGCCGTCCGGGTTGGTCAACTCGCAGAGGACACCGGCCGGTTGCAGGCCTGCCAACAGCATCAGGTCCACCGTGCCTTCGGTATGACCGCGCCGGGTGAGGACACCGCCCGGCTGGGCGCGCAACGGAAAGACGTGCCCCGGCTGGGCCAGATCCCCAGGCCGAGCATGCTTGTCGATGGCGGTGCGGATAGTGGTGACCCGGTCCTGGGCGGAAACACCGGTGGTGACACCGTCCTTTGCCTCGATGGTCACGGTGAAGGCTGTGCCGTTTTTGCTGGTGTTGTTGCTGACCATCATCGGCAACTCAAGGCGGCGGATGTGCTCATCGGTCAGGCAGAGGCAGACGATGCCGCTGCATTCGCGAATGAGCAGGGCCATCTGTCCGGCGGTCAGGTGTTCGGCGGCGAAAATGAGATCGCCTTCGTTTTCCCGGTCTTCATCATCGACCAGAAGAATGCCGTGCCCACGACCGAGGGCGGTCAGGGCTGTTGCCACGCGTTGCTGGGGATTGCCGAAGCGGGATAAGAGTGAAACATCTGGGGTCTGATTCATGGTAGTCTCCTCAAATATCAGTGACCAGAATCAGGGCGTGCGGGAACAAACCGGCCCTTTGCCGGTTCTTGGGCCTTTGGCAGGGGTGCACACGGACCAGGCCGAGCGGACAACCGGAAACCACGCAAGAGCAGGCAGTCTGCAAGCTGTGCGCATATCTCCGTTGTCACGATCGGCGGCGGGAACCCTGCCATCAACCGTATTCTCTCCCATCCGGACTGTCACCGTCGGCTCCGGCTTTTCACCGGATCTGCTTGACCCTGCTGATAACCAGCAGGCGCTCGCGGGCTCGCCTGTCAAGCAGGCATACCGCCGGTAGGGAATTACACCCTGCCCTGAGAATTGGCGGCCACTGTAACGCAAACATCGGCGCGTCACAAGACTTTCTCCACGACACTCTCGCGGGTAGAAAATCTTTCCCTTCCCCAGGCTGGTTGGCTTCTAAAGTTTATCTCATAGGGGAAGAAATGTTTGACAGGCCACCGCTTCAACAGTAATAACTGAGCTACATTTAGGTGGCGTATCCCTAAGGAAACAAGGGAGAAACAGCAAGCAACCGGCGGAAACGAACCTGGCACCCGGCCAAAGCTTTCGATGCGCGGGGAGTATGATCGGGTGTCGTGCCCCCTGTTGTTTTTCCCTTGTTTTATCCATCCATCCAACCTGCCCGAACCGTATCTTTCATCGAATGTCCATAACGGTCGATTGATCGGGAGCTGAGAAAATTATGAAACGTCTTTCCCTCTGTGTCTTCATCCTGCTGTTCATCGTTCCTCTTGCCTTGGCTGCTCGCAAGCCCCTGACCGCCATCACGCAGGATCCGTATGTTTCCGCCCTGGTGATCGAGGCTGACAGCGGCAAGGTGTTGTTTGAAGCCAATGCCGATGCTAAGGTCTATCCGGCCAGCGTGCTCAAGCTGATGGATCTTTATGTTATTCTTGATCGAATCGAGCAGGGTGCCTTGAAATTGGATGAAATGGTCCAGGTCACCCCAGAAGCCTCGAAAACCGGTGGTTCCCAGGTCTATCTCGATCCCAAAGAACAATTTCCGGTGGAGGATCTGCTCTATGCCCTGATGGTGCAGTCGGCCAACGATGCCGCCGTCGCCCTAGCCACCCATATTGGTGGTTCCAAGGAGGGCTTCGTTGCCCTGATGAACCAGAAAGCAGAGGAACTGGGAATGAATAATTCAAAGTTCCATTCAGTCCACGGCCTGCCGCCCTCGGAGGGACAGGAACCGGATGTCACCACAGCCCGTGATCTTGCCATCCTCTGCCGTGCCCTGGTCAAGCGACCCGAGGCCTTGAAATACACCGGTACCCAGAGCAAGGGGTTTCGTGAAGATAAGTTCATTATGCGCAACCACAACAAACTCCTCGGCCAGGTGGCCGGGTGCGATGGTCTCAAGACCGGGTATTATCAGGCAGCCGGTTTTTCCATCGCCGCTTCCGCCAAAAAAGGCGGTGTGCGCATCATTACGCTGGTCATGGGCAGCAAGGATCGCAAGGTCCGCGACGCCAAGGCCGTCGAACTGCTGGCCAAAGGATTTACCCTTATCCCCCCCAAACCTGAACTGGCGGGTGCCGCAACCACAACCAAACCCACTGTTGCCCCCACCAAACCAACCTCAACCGCCGTGACTTTTGATACCTCCGCAACAAAGACCAATGATGCGGTATCAGCTGGGACGGGTGGACAACAAGATGCCGCGCTCGCGCAGACCGCGAAAGGCGGCGGCGACAGTTGGGGCAAGTTTTTTATCGGCCTGGGGATAGGTTTTATCCTGTTCCTTGGCCTTTTTGTGGGTGCTGTTGTCCTGATGAAACGACGAACCGGCAATGTCCGCTCCAAGTATAAGAATCGCGGCTGACCTCT
>JBBQCO010000104.1:0-11275 GCA_038318785.1 Desulfobulbales bacterium
TGTTATGTGTGAATAAATATTCAGAGTTGAGCAAATGCCCTTAACAAAAAATTATCAATACAACCGAATAGAATCAGAGACTGGCCACGAATATTTGACTGACTTTGATGGAATAAGAGCATTCGATAAGCATTCAACTGAAGGATATATAAAATGCAAATTGTTTCATGGAAATGGCTTTTCCCTAGTCACTCCGGATCAAATATATTTTGGGAATAAAGAGCTTTGGTGGATACAACCCCTATATTACGGTGCAAATTTAATTGCAAAAACAGATGAATATATAGAATGCAAACTGTGGGTTGATATCTCATTTGGTGCCTGCCTTGAAATCACTTTCAGGAGTAGTGACCACGTCAAAACTCTTTGCGACGGCTCAGAGATATACAAATGTACAATTTTAGGCCCTGAAAACTTAGCAAATTACTCTACTGGACGTGCAAGATGGAAGGGAATTGGGGTGCCACAAGTTCAGTTGTTTCACCACACCAAAGGGGAAACTAAATCCAAAATATTAAAAAGTGGGCATTTCCTTCCTTCTAGTTGGAATATCCAAGGGAATAAAAAATTATCTAACATTAAATACGTATATTTCACATGTTTAGACAGAATTATATTTGAAGAAGACCTTCGACAAATAGCAATGGCCAATCATGGAAAAATTGGCTTTCGACTTGATCAAAATTTTTCAAACACCCCGGATCTAATCTTAGAGGTTTATCGAGAAAATACCCTTAATAGAAACCACAGTATTGCTGAGTGGGTTGATTCGAGTCTTCTGACTTCTCAACCTGTTTATAGACACAGTCCTCCTGGAAATTCAGTGTATTACGAAATAGTCCAACCATTCACGTACAGAGTTGGCTTAAAACCTGATACTGTTTTGAAAATTACTGAGGACCAAGTTGAGGCTACGGATAAAAAACAACTTGGATACATTGTCCTCGGAGATGCTACGACTATGGAAGGATTAGTTGCCCCTTTTGACGAGGAAGAGACAGAACAAATTTTAAAGATTGAAGAGCAGAGCGATTGCAAAACTAATTTAGATTTTTGGGTAGAACAATCTAACAAAAATCATTTCGAAAAAATTCAAACTGAAAATCTTACATTTGAAAGTTAAATCACATAACAAAAATATTAACCAGACCGCGGGAACGTTGGCGGCGCTACGCGGCCAGTTCATCGGCGCGGTCTGGTTATACTAAACGTTGGAAAATGAAAAGATAATTTGGGAAGGAATATATGTCTTATCAAGCTACTGCTTTTCAATTTTTTATCGCTTCACCCGGTGATGTCGCAAAGGAGCGTCAGATAATAAAGGAAGTTTTAACGGAATGGAATTACATACATTCATCCGATAAACATATTATTTTAATGCCGATTGGCTGGGAAACACACTCTGCGCCATTAATGGGTGAAAGGCCTCAAGCGATTATCAATAAGCAAATCCTTGAGAGTTCGGATCTTCTGATCGGTGTTTTTTGGACGCGAATCGGTACACCTACTGGTCAATCCGTAAGTGGCACGGTTGAGGAGATTGAAAAGCATATAGCATCGGGAAAGCCTACAATGTTATATTTTTCAAATGCACCAGCCCATCCGGACAGCATTGATTCGGAACAATATGCTAATGTAAAGAAATTCAAAACGAAATGCTTATCTGAAGGGTTGGTTGAAATTTATGATAGCTTGAGTGAATTCAAAGAGAAACTTGTGCGTCAATTAGCAATAACTCTCAATCAAAATGATTACATAAAAACAAATATTCATAGCTCAGGAAACAACGAATTAGCAACCCAATCTGATATGTCATCAGAAAATATTACTCCCAAATCACAAATCCCTCTTCTATCTAATGAATCTAAGACATTGATCTTAGAGGCTTCCCAGGACAAAAATGGAGTAGTCATTAGGCTTCACACTTTCGGTGGCACAACTATACAAACTAATGAAAAGCAATTCGCAGAACAAGGAAATGCACGTTCCGAGGCCGCTTGGAATGCAGCAGTTGATCAACTTGAGGAATATGGTCTTATTGAGGACCGCGCAATGAAAGGTGAAGTCTTTTTTATAACTCACGAAGGCTACAAGGTTGCTGATTTGTTAATGCAAACAGCATAAATTAGATTCCAACAATGCAATTCAAGGGACCTCGCTACCGCTCGGCCCCTGATCGCCACGTTAGGGCACTTCATGCTGCACGAAAGCGCTACGTTCCGGGATACGAAACACGTCGAGGAAGTTTTGGCGTCAAACGAAGAAGTGTTCCGCTATTGCGTCTTTGAATCTGCAAACATCGAAGGTGGTAGCTTCGATGGAGTTTTTGTATCCTGCGAGTTCCGTGACATCGAGTTTTATTGGGGGCTTTTCAATTCAGCGCTGTTTTTTGGCAACAGGTTTGAACGTTGCACTTTCCAAGGCACATCGTTTTCCAGTTGCCGTTTCGTGGAATGCACGTTTACTGATTGCAGTTTCGTAAAAGATAATCTTGCTTCGCCCTGCAGCGCCCGCGAAACCAAGCTTTTTGCATGTGCTGCACATAACTGCGAGGGATGGAATGAGTTGTTCGCAAACCACATGCCCTAACCCGGCGCTCAACCTCGCTCCTTTCAGTCGCTGGACGCTGCGCGATAAAGCCGCGCAGCGCCGGTTAGCTCTACGTTGGGCTTACAACCAAGGATCTAATGAATCAGAACCCATGCACATATCTATACAGCGGCTTGCTGTTTGTAGCGGCTCTTGCTGTTATTAGCTTTATTTATGCTGGAATTATTGGCGCGAAAGAAATCGGGACCACCTGCCTTGCTATGGTCGGTACGTTTGTTGGTGCGTTACTCGCCTTTCGACTGAACGAAAGCAGAGAAAATGCCAAACTCGAAAAAGAACGAAAGGCTGCTCTAAATAACGCACTCTTTATTATCTTTCGTCAGCATAACGCTATCGGTTGTCTCGCCAGGGAACTCGGGACATATCAATCAGAATTCGAAAGGGCTTTTGTTTGCCCAGCAATACGCCCGCCCTTGTATTTGGACCTTGTGCATGATTTCGAAGCGTTGGGATTCCTTTTAGAAGCTGCCGACCCAAATCTCCTCATGAGGATTTCCATTGAACAAGAGGGATTTCATCAAACTATAGAAAGCCTGAACGAACGAAACAAATTCTACGTAGATGAGGTCCAACCCCTTATAGCAAAGCACCAATTAAATGGCAGAACTGTTACAGTTGACGAGTTCCAGTCCAAGTTAGGGGAGCTTGTTTATAACGGAGCAATCACGAGGGCAAACGTCTTGTATGAAAACTTAGCAGGTAGTGGGAGCAAGCTACCGGCTATACATAGTGAACTCTCTGGTATTGCGAAAAAACTTTATCCCAAAGGAAGATTTACCAAAATTGATCCCGAAGCCCAACCAGTCAATAATCCTGACCGGAAATAGCCGCGTTCTTAAATCTGGTAGCGCATTGGCCGGCAGGTTATTTCACCGTTAAGCCCATGAGGACATGCGCATGAGCACAACCGAGAAGAAGCCATTGTTTGAGCTCACCGCAACCGAGCTGGAGGAGGAACTGTCCGGCATGTTCGGGCCTTTCAGCGCAAATCATCCGATCCGATGCGAAGTGGGAGCCGCGCTCATGGCCGCAGAGGCCAGCACTCAACGGCTCGCGTTGCAAGCATTTAAGAAAGTTGGCACACCCGAAGAAGGGAATGGCCCCGGACACGATGCACTCGGTCCAGTGTTCGAGACGGTAGAAACCCTAAACGGATTTCTGCTTGAGGGTCAGCCAACTCGAATAGATCTCGTCCTATGGGATGCTGCCGGCTATATACATGGGTGGTTCGTGGACCAGCGCGGCCGTCCGGATGTCCAGTTGGGTTCATGCCCAGAAGTCGTCGCAAAGCTTGCCGCAGCGCTTCAAGCATTGGCTCCGTATGAGCAAGACTGGCGGCCCATGCTGGAGAGGCGCGCGGCGAGTCTGGCGGCCCTTGTCCGCCTTGCAAGTGAGAAGGCCGAACTTCAAGCACGCGCGAAAGTGGAATCCCAGAGTTGGTTCAGGAAGCTCATCTCCCCAACTTCTCTGGAGCGCGAGCTTCTGTCGCTCGGGTTCCGATAGAAGACAGGCAAGCATGGCGGAAGTTCCGGGGACATGATACTTAATTCAAGTGAGAAAACAGGCGAAGATCCCGATAATTTCTGACATCCCAACATCCAATCGACCGGACCGGTGAAAGAGATACCCTCCCCATTTTTCTTGCAACCCCCCTTAATAACCGAATATCCTTCCGTCACCCATCCCTCGCCTCCCACCTCACCACCAAACACCTCGGCTGTCCGCCTGATGCCTACCTGAAGAAGTCGTTGGCCACTGGATTCACCCTCAAGGGGTGAGGGCTTCTTTGCCGCTTAGTTGACTGGAGTCCGGCCCGGCGCCCGGATGCGGATCGGTGGGCACATAGAATTCAATCCGGGGGAACTGGTTAAGCTCTTTGTGCAGGCCGGTGCGGAGGAAGGCGTTGACCCAATGAAAGATATCGTGCCGCTGGATGGAGCGGCGCATCTTTTCCATCCGACTGCGACGGCTGCTTTGGTCCATGCAGCAGGCCCGGCGAATGGCGTCGGCCACTCCCTCGATGTCAAAGGGGTTGACCAGAAGCGCCCCGCCATGGAGTTGGGCTGCCGCGCCGGCGAACTCGCTGAGTATCAGGACGCCGTTGTTTTCAATAGAGCAGGCGCAGTACTCCTTGGCCACCAGATTCATGCCATCCTTGAGCGGGGTGATTAGAGCCACCTCGCAGGTGCGGTAGTAGGCCAGAAGTTCCACCCGGCTGAGTGACCGGTAGATGTAGTGGATCGGGCTCCACCCGACCTGATTGAAACGGCCGTTGATCTCGCCCACCAGACGTTCGATTTCCCGTTTCAGGGCCTCGTATTCCGGCACCTCTTCCCGGCTGGGGACAACCACCTGGATGAGGGTGATTTTCCCCAGCAGTTCAGGGTAGCGTTCCAGGGCATTGGCAAAGGCCTGAAGCCGCAGCGGAATGCCCTTGGTGTAGTCGAGGCGGTCGATGCCAAGGATGAGTTGCCGTTCGGGCAGGTTGGCGTGAACGATCCAGGCCTGATCCTGAACCTCGCGGCTGGCAGCAGTTTCGGCAAAGTGTTTGTAATCGATGGAGATCGGGAAGGCGCCCACCAGCACCTCGTGTTCCGGGGTAAGGCAACGGGCGATGTGACCCTGGCCGATGAGCCGCGTTTTCGGCATCAGCATGCGGACGCAATCCATGAAATTGCGGCGGTCGCGCATGGTCTGGAATCCCACCAGGTCGTAACGAAGCAGGGCGTTGAGTATCTGAAAACGCCAAGGCAGCTTGATGAACCCGTCCAGCGGGGGAAAGGGGATGTGGAGGAAAAAACCAATCTGTCTCACAATGCCCATGGTTTTCAGAAAGTGCGCGACCATGATCAGTTGATAGTCGTGCACCCAGACGTAATCCTCTTCGCTGGTGCTGGCCGCGACCACTTGGGCAAACTTGGCATTGACCCGTTCGTAGACTTTCCAATAGGTCGGGTCGAAATTGCAGCGGGTGGGCAGGTCGTGAAACAGTGGCCAGAGGATCTCGTTGGAAAAGCCGAAATAGTATTTCTGGATCTCCTCAGCGGTCAGGTTCACGGGCTTGAGGGTATAGCCGGTCTCGCGCGAACCTTGTTCCAGCAAGCCCTCGAGGGCGGTCTCGTCCATGGCGTCCGTTTCGTGGGTGCCGAGCCAGCCGATCCACTGGCCGCCACGATCGCGCAGCACTGGGCCCAGGGCGGTTACCAGACCGCCGGAACCGGGTTTGATCGTCCATTGGCCCTTCTCCTCGCGGTCGACCACAATGGCCAAACGGTTGGACACTACGGTCAAACGGGATGTTTCCATGTGGTGCTCCTCTCAGGTTGATTCGGTGACGGTGCGCCAGGTGCGCAGGAAATCGGCGACAGCCAGGCAGTCCGTGAGATGCGCCCGGGCGGCCGTCGGCTTGCCATTGTGGCCAACCTTGATGCCGAATCCTCGCTCGCGGAGAACGGTAAAAGCATCCTCATCAGTATCGTCGTCGCCGATGTAGACCGCCAGCACATCGCTCGGCTGACGATCGAGCAAACTGGCTAGCGCATCGCCCTTGTTCCAGCCTCGGCATCGGACCTCGACCCCGCCATTGAACCATCGCCACTCCAGTCCATGCTGCAGGGCCCAGGTGCCCCATCCGGCCATGGTTTCCTGCTCGATGCTTACGGCCATGATCGGGTCCATGCCCCGCGTGTGCAGGGCCAAAGAGGCGAGCTTGACCTCCAGTTTGTGAACGTGGCCGGAACGCTGCAAGGTGTCGCGAATGACGGCCAGTCCATGCTGTTGCTCGGTGGTGGGCTGCAGAATGCGCTTGTCGCCGTCTGCCGGCCACCACTCGTAGCCATGGCTGCCGACGACCGTCAGGGGCGGATTGCCGAGCAGGGTGACCACCTCGAGCGCCGGTCGGCCGGTCAGAATCGCTACCTCGGTTTGGCCGCTGGTGGCCAGATCCTGGAGCAGATCCGCAATGCCGGAAAGAGGTTTGGCATGCATTGGTTCGATTGCAAACGGCGCCAGAGTAACATCGTAATCCAGGCCGAGAAATCGGGAGGGTGCATTGCGGACCTGCCGCCAGAAATGGGTGACGCCTGGAAAGGCAAAGCCGGCGCCGTTTGATGTCGTTGTCACAGCTCGATTCGATCCGATCCCGCATGCATGGTCGCGAACATCAGGGTGAGGTATTCGCGCAGATGGCGGGTCACGAGGAAATTGTTGAGGACCAACTGCTTCGCCTTGCGGCCCATTGCTTCCATACGGTCTCGATTTTTCAGCAGATAACGGATGCGCAGGGCGGCTCCCTCGGGCGTATTGACCAGAAATCCGGTGTGGTGGTTGATCACCTGGAGACGGATGCCGCCGGTGTCGCCACCGATCACCGGTTTGCCTTTCCAAAGGGCTTCGGTCACGGTGAGGCCGAACCCCTCACGGGTCGATTTTTGCAAACAGATCGTCGACGCCCGTTGCAAGGCGTTGATTTCCCGATGTGCGTCCGAAGGCAGGAGCAGGACATGGATATCCGGATCGTGGCCGGCCGCTTCCCGTACCTCGCGCAGCACCTCCTCGCCTTCCGGGTCATCGGTCGCCCCGCCACCCGCCAGGACCAATTGCACCGGAGTGAACGCCTTGACAAGGCGATAGGCCTGGATGACGCCGACCGGATCCTTGAACCGGTCAAAGCGCGACACCTGTGTGATCAACGGCAGGTCCGGGTTGAGGCCGTAGCGATCGAAAACTGCATCAACCTTGCCGGAGTACAGATCCCGGTTTTTTTGACTGAGCGGATCGATGCTAGGCGCGATCAGGTAGAGGGGGTGGGGCAGGGGTTGGGCGAAATCCGCCAGCGACCAGATGGAGGCGTCGTAGCCGGCGACAAATTGGCGCAGATATTTCCACACCGCCCGGTACGGCCGGCTCAGGTCGAGATGGCAGCGCCACACCCATTTTCCTTTGCGGTTGGGACACAGGCGCAGCAAGGGCGCCGGCTGCGGATCGTGAATGAAGACGAAGTCGGCCTCCTACAACACCGGGCGCAACCGGTCCGCATTGTCGGCGTTGGTTTGCTCGTAGGCTTGCAGCAAGACGGGCGGAATGCCGACGGGGGTCCCTTGCAGGCCGTTGTGGAAGCTCTTGGTGCATTGATAAAAAGGTGCTTCTCCGTTGATGACCTCCCAGCGAACATCAAGGCCGAGTTCCTGTTTGAACGGGATCAGCCAATTGAGTATTTCGGCTACACCGCCGCCCTCGCGGGTCGAGTTGACATGGACGACCCGCATGCCCTTCAGGGGTTCGGCCAGTTGCCGGAGGTGATCGATCACCGCATTGCCGACAATGGCGGCGTATTCGTCAAGCATGGCGGTCATGAGGCTTCCCTCCCTTGAAGGCAGTTTTGCAAGGTTGACGACAACTCCAGTCTGAGATCGGCCAGGGTGGTGAAGTAGGGGTCGATACCGTTGAGCCGATCGATCAGATCAATGGAGGAAACCTCTTCTTCTGCCTGCAGCCATTCGACAAAATCGCTCCGGCCGCTGTCGGTTCGCCGCCGAGCGTCGATGAAATGATAAAAGATCGACCCCAGCGACAGGCCGACGATCTGTTCGGCCATTTTCACCGGATGGCTGATTCGTTTGCCGGTGTCGAAGACCACGATTTGCGAACGAATGAATTTGAAGCGTTGTCCGGAATGCGCCCAGGGCACCCATTCGCTTTCTGCAAGCCGTTCCTCGATAACATCGATGAGTTCCCGGCGGAGGTCTTCAATATCGGGGTAATGGCTGGGGTCGATGATCGCCAGCCGTTCGGCGAGCCTTGAATCGTGAAGACTGCGCCAGGACCAGGCTGCAAAATCGTTTTGATATTCCGGCTCGTCGAAGTTGGGACGAAGCATGCCGCCCCAGAAATGATAGTAGATGCAGCCGGGGTGAATGGTTTTCAGCCGGTCGACGAATTCGCGCAAATTATGCGCCTCTTCACCGGTTGCGATGGCAATGAGGGTGCAGTCCTTGACCGCAAACGGTTGTCCCATGTTCGTCCTCCACGGCACCTGATGAGGTGGGGGCCTCGAGGTGCTGTCTGTCCGGGTTATTCGCCAAACACCAGGTCGTTGCGTATCCAGCCCGCATCTGCCCCGGTTTGATAATACCCCAGTTTGACCCAGTCGTTGTTCCTGGCGAGAATGGTATAAATATCCCCTTGTTCGGCAGTGGTCACCACGCTGGCATTGAGGGTGGCGGCGCTGCGGATGTTGGCCTTCTCTACAAGCACGATTACGGTGTCGATGTCCGACACCAGAGATTTATAGATCCAGCCGCTGTTGTTCAGCCAATCGAGGCAATACAACCACTTGCCCTGTTCTTTTTGGATCTCGAGTGGATAGGCTAAGGGTGCGGAGTACAGGATCGCGCTCTTGAGGTCAGGTTCCGTACGGACATTCACCTGATCCTTACCAATGCTTTTACCACCGGCAGGCGCGGCAAGGGCAAGCAGCAGGGGTGTGAGAAGGAAACAGGCGTGGAGAGAAGCAAGCGGTTTGATGTTCATGAGTTGTTCCTGTGTACCCTGAGCGGGCGATCGGGTTTTCGAGGAAAAGCAGCGTGTTGCTCCGTTGCTGGCTGATAGGGTGAACCGGACCGATGATCGGCCCCACGTAGAGCTTTCCCTCGAGGTGGATTTGGCTTGAATGCCTTGTGGCGACTGCTATTGTTCCAAAAATCATTCCATGCCGGAGCGGAAAATGAGGAATGCGGCGGCCACGTGCGGCGTGAAGCCGTCTGGGGACTGTCATGATGCCGTGCTTGTCCTTGTTAACGCGCTGTATTGTCAATGGTGTTGAGGTTTGCTCTTCTTAGGATACCAAGAGTGCCTAGGCTGCAAGAGATTGTCTTTGCAGGCGAAAGAAAAACCGGGAGTATAGCTTGTGGCGGCAAGGTTGGTCCTGTTTGGCAAGACAGGGTCTTGCCTGGTGGGATTGAGTCTTGCCGGGTAAGATCGTGGCGACAGGGATCAGGAGGGGAGGCGAAAACAGGAAGGCAGGTTGTGCTTTTTGAGCAGCGCGTAGAGGCGGGACCGGGAGAGCCCGGAGATGGCGCAGGCTTGGTGCATGTCCGCGGCAAGCGTCATTAACTCCCGTAAGTAGCGATGCTCCAAATGGGTCATTGCCGCCTCCCGGGCCTCGATCAGCGGAGGCAAGGTGTTGCTGTCCGAGCCATCGGAGCGAACCATGGGCAACTCCGGGCCCACCTGTCCCTGCTCGACCAAGGCGCGGGCCAAGTGGACGCGAATATAGACCGACAGATGTTTGGGGAAAAGAACCGGTTCATTTCTGGCCGCCGAAACGGCCCGTTCCAGGGCGTTGACGAGTTCGCGCACGTTGCCGGGCCACTGGTAACGACTGAGCACTTCAAAGAAATCGGGCGAGAAGGATTTACTGCCGAGGCCGTAGCTCTGGCAGAGTTTGTCGACGTGGTGGGCGGTGATGGCGGGAATATCCTCGAGGCGATGGCGCAGGGGGGGCAGTTCCATGGTGAACGCCCGGAGGCGAAACAGCAGGTCTTTGCGGAATTGGTGGCGATGGACCATGGTGTCGAGGTCGCGATTGGTGGCGGCAATCAACCGAAAATCGCTTCGCAGCAATGCCCCACCGCCAATCTGACGGAATTTGTGTTCCTGAAGGACACGCAGGAAGGATTTTTGCATCGAGAGTGACAGCTCTCCGACCTCGTCAAGAAAGAGGGTGCCGCCATCGGCCCGCTTGATCAGGCCGCTTTGACTCTTGTCGGCACCGGTGAACGCCCCTCGTTCGTAGCCGAAGAGGATGCTTTCGACGAGGGTTTCGGGGAGAGCGGCGCAATCGACCACCACGAAGCGCTTGCTGGACCGGTGGCTGTTGTTGTGGATTGCCCAAGCAAAAAGTTCTTTCCCTGTACCGGTTTCGCCGGTGATGAGCACGTTGGCGTCGCTGTTTGCCGAGAGGGCAAGGCGGTCCAGGCTGCGCTTCATCTGCGGGCTGTTGCCGACTATGTCCTGAAGGGTTTCCTCGTTGAGCGTGGTGTGCGGTTGCTTGAGGATTTTCTTCGCCCGATATTGGATCGCCCGGACAAGGGAAAGGGTCATGGCCCGTGTGGTAGCCGGTCGCTCCACATAATCCCAGGCCCCCATCTTGATGGCGTGTTCGGCTTGGTCGGCGTCGCCGACATCCGCGAGGATGATAACTTCCGGGAGTGATGGGGTGTCGATCAGGGAGGGAAGGAGATCCATGCCATTGCCGTCCGGCATCTCGGCATTGAGAAAAATAACATCAAAAGGGGTGGTGTTTGCCAAAACCCTTCCTTTGGAAAGCGTTCGGGCAATGACAACCTGATGCCTCATTTTAATGATTTCCTGGGACAGGAGCGCAATAAACGAATCATGGATGTCAATAATTAGAATGTTCGACATTGTTCAACCTCCTTGCTTCGTTTCACATTCTGCGCTTCATTGTCTGACCTCAAACGGACACACTCCATTGTTAGGGGAAATCCAGCTATCCTGTTCGGTTCTTTTATAACGGTGTGTTCAACGGATTGCAAGGCGCCCCGGAAGGCATGCCTTTGCATTTACCAGCATAAACATTGGAAGGAGTATGGGAACACTGAACAAAATATTTTTATTGTACCAATATGAGTGCCCACCAAGT
>JBBQCO010000105.1:0-11004 GCA_038318785.1 Desulfobulbales bacterium
GAATCCCAGTACTTGGCAGCGATAAATGTCGAACCCAAGGCGCCGGTCATCAAGGGGATTTTGCTTCTGGTCTTGACCTCATTGCCGAATTCCGTTGTCAGGTCGACATTGGGGAAAATGCAGTTGTCCGCATCATTGGAAAGACCTTGGGCCATGCCATGGGCGCCATAGGCATATCCCTGGATCCTCAGCGAATTATAGGAAACGCCCACATGGGTGGTGTTGTTGGCGCCGGCAGTGACAACACCAAAGTCGCGCGGGTACAGGAGTTTTCGGCCGACAAGGCTCGATTTCCAGGTCTCGCACTGGCCCATGCAATCGGCGCGGCACAGGGTGCACAGGCTCGATTCCGCAGGGTTTCCTCTGTTGGTGGTGCCCAAAACATCGTTGCTTTTTGCAAAACGCATAGCTTTCCTCTTGAATTTTTTTAATAAAATACCTGCGGTTATCGTTGCGCAGGCGTATGTGCCGAAAAAAAAAGGCATCTGCCCCTGGGAGAGGGGGACAGACGCCTTTGTCTGGTCATGGTATCGAAAAATTGGACCGAACACACGCCGTTGTGGGTTCAGTTTTCTGCATCAGTATTTATTGTAACTTAATTTATATGTCAATAAATAAGTTGATGTTGGTTATCCTTTCTACGGCCTCGACCACTGAAATCCGCCGTGGTTGAAAATCGGGACTAATAGAGTTCATTTGAAAGGAGAATGGCTTCGGCCACTTCCAGGAGGGTTTTGCGGGAATCCATGCTCCGCTTTCTGATCCATCGATAGGCATCGTCGCCGTTAAGTGACTGTCGTTCCATGATTATTTCTTTGGCGCGCTCAATTTTTTTTCGTGCCTTCAACTCCCCCTCGATAATCTTGGTGTTGATGATCAGTTCGGTGTTGAGAATGGCAACTGCCGCCTGATTAGCCACGGTGGTGAGCAGGTTGATGTCGGTTTTGGAAAACTCGTGGGGAACGGAGGTGAAGCAGTTGAGCACACCGATGATCTTTTCCTTTTTCCCCTGGAGCGGTACGCCCACCATGGAAACCAGGCCCAACTTTCTCGCCATCTCCTTTTCCTTGAAAATTTCGCACTGCAACACGTCCGGTATGACCAGGGGGGTTTGGGTGGAGATAACATGCCCCACGACCCCCTCATCCAGATTCAGAGAGCGATCGATCACATATTCCGGTTCAATGGCCTGGGTAGCTTTGAGGCGGATTTTCGGCGGGTTGGAGTTTTCGTCAATCAGCCAGAGGGAACAGATGTCGACCCCTGTGACTTTGGCCACCACCATGACGATCAGCTTGAAGACATCCTCGAGAAAGAGATCGGAGGTGACGGCCTGACTGATGTCCATCAGGGCCTTGATGTAATGATCGTAACTCTGGTGATGGTTGTCCGGCATGGTGTGGAGCCAAATGCGTTAATGGGTGGTTTGTTTTTCCAGGTAGTGCATCCCTTCCTGGGTAATGAGAGAGAGCTGGTTGTCCACGTTGCTTTTGATGACGCCCATGTCGTTGAGCACCTTGAGCAAGAGATGGGTTTCAGGTAGGCTGAGATTGAGTTGGGTGGCAATGTCGTTGGAGTTAACCAGTTGCGGGTTGGGATTTTTCAGATTTTGCGAGAGAATGTGCAGGATCTGGAGTTTTCTGGTGGCGATCGACATAAGAAGCCTCGTGTTGGGGATGCAGTGCTTTCTCTTGTGGTTGAACGATCCTCTGGTCAGGCTGAAGAGGGGGCCTGGTTCTGTTTGTGATTGCTTGGCAAAAGGGGCAAGCCAGGAACGGATCGGAAGGTTGTTGTCTGGTCGCTCTCTTGATCAGTCACAATCGGGTAAGTATTACCGTGACGCAGCAATCCAGGCAACAAAAATTCATTTAAAATTAATTTTTAAATACATAAATAATTTTAAATGAATTTTATATCCGGTCGGGTGAGGTCGTTGAGAGGAAAAGCAGGGTGTTGGTCCCCCGGGGGAAGGGCAAAGGGGGGCGATCTATTGCGGAGTGTGCGTGCCGGCACTTTGGAGAGCGCTGCAGAGAGATGCAGCGAAGAGGTATCTCTTGGCTAAAGAACGATTTCCGGGCAGTGGATCCGTTCATCCTCTTCAGAGAAGAAGGTGACCATGGCCTGCAAAAGATACCAGCCGTCGAGATGGCCGACGGTTTCGCGGATCGAGTGCATAGCCAGTTGCGGCACACCGACATCAACGGTGGGGACACCGATTTCGGCAGCGGTCAGGGGACCGATGGTGGAGCCGCACGCCAGGTCGTTGCGCATGACGAACTGCTGGCAGGGTACCTCCGCTTTTGTGCAGAATTGGTGGAACAGAGCCGCGGTCAGAGCATTGGTGGCATAGCGTTGGTTGGCATTCATTTTGATGACCGGGCCCCGGTTGAGCAGAGGCAGGTGGTCTGGGTCATGTTTGGCGGCAAAATTGGGATGGACAGCATGGGCGTTATCCACCGAGACGAAGAGCGAGCCCGCGATGGCCTGTTGCCTGACGGTGGAATCGGGGTAGATACGTTCCAGAACACTTTTGAGAAAGGGGCCCTGTGCCCCCGCCGTGGAAACGCTGCCCACCTCTTCGTGGTCATTGAGGACGATGAGGCGATTTTGCCGGGTCTCGGCTTGCACGATCCCTTGGACAAGAGCATGGCAGGAGAGGAGGTTGTCCAGCCTGGAACCGGTGATCAACTCATTGTTCAACCCCACCCGGCAAAGTGGCTGGGTGTCGTAGAGGAACAGGTCAAAGGCGAGGATGGTCGCATCGGCGGCGGTCGGGTCCTGGTGGGAGAGATCATGAGCAAGGAGGGTGTGAAAATCCGGGGGCGATGGTTCACCGGATAGCATCAGAAGGGGGACAAGGTCAGTCTGTTTGTCGATACTCCGCTTGCTGTTGACTTCGCGGTCCAGGTGAATAGCCAGACTGGGAATAGTGGCCACCGGGCGTTTGAAATCGATCAGGCTGCAATGCAGGGGGCCGTTGTTCCGGCTCCAACTGACCCGTCCGGCGATGGACAGATTCCGGTCAAACCAGGGCGCAAGAAGGGCGCCGCCGTAGACTTCGACTCCAAGCTGCACAGAGCCATGCCGCAACTGCATAGGATTAGGTTTGATCTTCAGGCCGGGGCTGTCGGTATGGGCTCCAGCCATACGCAAAGGCCTTCCGGCTTGCGAGCTCTGGGCCAGGGTGAAGGCTATCAGGCTGGCGTCGTTGCGGATCACGAAGTAGGAGCCAGGCCCGAGTGCCCCCCATGCAGCACCTTCGTGCAGGCCTCGAAACCCCTGGTCGCGGAGGATGTTTACACTGCTGGCCACCGCATGATACGAGGTCGGTGCTTGGTTGATATAAGAAAAAAGATCGTCGAGGTAGTCGCTTGTTGGCATCATCGGATTCGGTGTCGGTTCATGAAGGAGAGGGTGAGGCGGGAGTCGCTTAAGCGACAATATTCAGGGCCGGGCTACGACGGGGGACAGAAGCTGCTTTTTCGTTGGTTTGGTCGGGAACTTCGTTGTCGGTCTCCGAAGTACCTTGTTGTTCCGTTTGTCCTTGGGCAGGGTTTGCCTGCTCGCTCTGCAGTTCTTGGCGGGCCTGGCTTTCCAGGGCGGTGGCGGAAGCGGCGATGCTGCGGTCCGCGGATGATGGCTCAGCCGGCGCCAGGGCAGCACGTTTGACGGACTGCATTTTTTGAATGGTCGCTTCCGGCGTCTTTTCCTGGCTGACATCGATCGGCACTTCACCACCGACGGCATATCGTCGACCATCAGGCCCCTGTTGGTAGGAATAGGTGGGGCCACCCCGGGCATATTGGCCAGCGCTGGCCAAGTGGGCCATTTCGTGGGTCTTGACTTCTCGGTCGCGGTCTTGCAACTGTCGGGTTATCTTTTCCTCAGCTGCGGTGAGTTCCTGGACCCCGGATCGTTGTCCGCCAGTTCGTTCCTCAGCACTGTTTTTTGCTGCGGTCGCTGTTGAGGCTTCCTCGGTTCCCGTGGCGTCCATCTGCCGCGATTTCGCAATGCCTCCCTCTGATAAGGTAACTTTATCTTTGGGATTTTCAGTTGTTGTGCTACTTTTATCAGGGACAAGTGCGATGCGCTGTGCCGGTTCTGACTGGAGGCGGGAGGGAACCCGTCCGCTGCGGTCATAGGTGGCAAGAAACGAAGTGCTGTTGGTGGCAGGTGCGAGCATTGGCAAAAAATAGTTGAAGGATTAATAAAATATTATACGTCACGGCAAGGGACGGAGACAAGTTGAATTTTTCGTGATTTTTGAGGCCCTATTTTTTGGTCGGGCGAAGTAAAATGTTGCGAAATCATAGACAGAAACGAAAGGGTGGTCACCGGTTCAATCGGGAGTCCGCCGGAGATTAAACCTCCAAGAGGGTGAATCCATGTTTAATGCGGAAAAATTGTTGGGAAAAATAGTCGGCGAAGTCGTGGGTAAAGGTGGTGGCTCCTGGGGTGGCGGGAACAAATCAATACTGGGCAGTCTTGGTTCCGGTTCCGGGTTGATGACGATGATCGGTCTCGGCGTCGGTGCTTTCGAAATTTTGAAACAGCAGCAAGAGCAGAAGAGTCAAGCCGGAGGCATGGGCCAGGTGCCACCGCCTCCGCCCGGTTCCGGTTCATTCGGTACGGGTGCACCTCCACCGCCTCCGGGTGGGTTTCAGGCTCCTGCCCCCTCATCGCCCCCACCAGTGCCAGGCGGTGCACCGATTATACCTTCGCCGATGAGTGCACCAGCCACTGGCGGTCCCGCCGGTGCGGAGCTAGCAGTCCGCATGATTCAGGTGATGGTGGCCGCTGCCCATGCCGACGGCGCCATGGATACCGAAGAAGAGCGGGCGGTGCTCGATAAGCTGCGGGGTGCGGATTTGAATCAGGAGGAAAAGATGTTTCTGCTTGGTGAGCTGCATCAACCCAAAAGCCTTGAGGCCTTGACCGCCGGCATCAGCGATCCATCGGTGGCGAAAACCATGTATATGTTGGCTGTCGCCGCCATCGAGATTGATTCCGAGACGGAACGAGCCTGGTTGAACGAACTGGCCCGGCAACTTGGTGTCAGTAGGGAAATACAGGCCTTTATTGAGGAGCAACGGTGATGATTGGGACCGGCAACGAGTGTTTTTCCCTAAGGAGAAAGCCACTCGTTGCTGTTTGCTGACCGTTTACCGTTTAAGGATATTAACCAGGCTGCCAAGGGCCGAACCTTCATCTTGACCTCCGCCTCCGGTCTGCGGTGCCGCTTCCCAGATGCGGCCGGCAAGTCGTGAGAACGGCAGCGATTGCAGCCAGACGTGCCCAGGTCCGCGAAGGTTGGAAAAGAAAAAACCCTCGCCGCCAAAGATAGCCGATTTAACGTTGCCGACGAATTCGATGTCATAGTTGACTGAAGCGGTCAGGGCCACCAGGCAGCCGGTATCAACTCGCAGTGTTTCGCCGGCGGCCAGTTCCTTTTCAACGATGGTGCCTCCGGCGTGGACAAAGATCATGCCGTCACCATCGAGTTGCTGCATGATGAACCCCTCGCCGCCGAAGAGAGCCACGCCGATTTTCTTTTGAAACGCTATCCCCACTGAAACACCCTTGGCCGCGCACAGGAAGGCGTCCTTCTGGCAGATGATCCGGCCGTTGTACTTGGTCAGGTCGAGCGGGATAATCTTGCCCGGATAAGGGGAAGCAAAGGCTACCTTGCCCTTGCCGGCACCGGTGTAGGTGAACATGGTGATAAACAACCCCTCGCCGGTGATCAGCCGTTTACCTGCGCCGAGCATCTTGTCGAAAAAAGTCCCGGAACTTGAGGCTCGAGAGGCGTCGCCGAACACCGTCTCCATAACCACCTGATCGTGCATGTACATCATGGCCCCTGCTTCTGAAATGACGCTTTCCTGCGAATCCAGCTCAATCTCGACAAACTGCATCTCGTTACCGAAAATGGTGTAATCGATTTCATGCGCCTCTTTGCCGGAATAAGGCGGGGGGGCAGACGCTGCCTGGCCAGGCTGCAGTTCCTGTACCCTGCCTGCGGGTTGCCAGTCGGCAAAACCATCGCGCCAGACCATGGTGGCCTCGTTATATTGCCCCGCAGCCAGGCCACTGAGAATTTGCTGGGTGGTGAAGGGACCAAGGGATTTGCCGTCCACGGCAACAAACCAGTTCGACATGAAACACCTCAATTCTGTTGAAGAAAAGGAATGTGAAGGAAGACGCAGCGAGTCTTGGTAATGGTATACGGATTATCCGTTGGATGAAAGAGAATATTTGCACTGTGTGGTTGTCGGTAATCCGCTACAGACCCCGTTGGAGCAGGAGGAAGGATATTTTTACTCAGGCCCTCTTTAAGATTGCAATAGCTGGAAGAAGATATATAAAATCGCGAAAATTAATTGGCTCCTGTGTGTTCCTGGGTGGTTTGGTAAATACGCCTCAATTTTGTTGGAACTTATTGTAAATGACTGAAATTAAAATTTTTTTCGTCTATCGACTAAAGCGTAGAGGGGACGACCCCGAATAAGGTGCAGTGGAGCTGAAAAACAAGGCTCGGGAGGAGGGGAGAATTTTTCCGGGTCAGGGGCGAGGCTCCATGGCAAATTGCTGTCCAGGTGTGCAGGTGGGTATATACGACTACACCCCACGGAGAAGGATGGGCTTTGTTCAGGATAGATGCAATATCAGTGGTTTATTCCATTTGTTAAATTTAGAAAATCGTAGTTAAAAATGCTTGTCAGCTGTTCAGAATAGCTGTATTTAGCGTCCTTATTTTTTTCACCGGCCTCCTGTCAACAGATGTGCTGTCGATGGGTTTGGTTTCTTTCACGTTCTAGGAGAACATGCACATGCTTTACCCGGACCAGTTTGGAAAAGATCCCCTTTTTCCAAAACATTCTGATTTTGCTGTTGTTTTTAAAGATGAATTGGCTGGTAGAGGAGTGATAGCCTACCGCGCTTTTTCAAAAGGCGAGATCGTCGCCAGAATGGCAGGATATGTTGTGCATGAAATTCGGCAGCATACGCTTCAGCTTACCCCGGAAACCCACCTGTATGACCCCTATTTTTCAGGATTTTTTCTTCATTCTTGTTCCCCCAACATTTCATTGAACATGGTTGACCTGACTATTGTCGCCCTCAAGGATATCCGGGCCAACTATTTTCTTTATATGGATTATGCTGAAACCGAAGATATTCTGTTTAAGCAGTTTCCCTGCTCGTGCGGTTCATCGAATTGTCGCGGTTGGGTCACGGGCCGAAAAGAAATGGTCAGTGGTGAGATGGTTCGGCCGGAATTGCTGAATATCAATCAGGCAATGCGTTGAATCAGCAGTCCTACTATGGCTGGTGGCAGAGAGACGATCTCTGCTACCAGCACCAGAACCTCTTTTTCGCCGGCCGTTCGGTCCAATCGTTGGCCGATCAATTCGGCTCCCCTACCTTTGTTTATTCCGCCGCTCGGGTGAAAGAAAACCTTGAGCGGCTGCATGGCGCTTTGACCGCAGCTGGATTGGCTGGCCGTTTTTCCCTTTGTTACGCAATGAAGGCCAACCGCTTTGCACCACTGTTGACCTTCCTTAAGCAGACCGGGTTATGCGGTATCGATGCCTGTTCGCCCGGCGAGGTCGAGCACGCCGTCAGTTGCGGCTTCTCGCCCGCGGAGATTTCCTTTACCGCCTCGAGTCTTTCCACGCGGGACCTGCATGTACTGGCGCGTTACGACGGCTTGTTCATGGATTGCGATTCCCTGCATGCCATCCGGAGTTGGGGCAGGCTCAAGCCGGGAACCAAGATTGGTATCCGGATCAATCCCGCTATGGGAATCGGTCGAGCCGCCAACGACAAACTGCAGTATGCCGGCGAGACAACAACCAAGTTCGGCATTTACTGGGAGCAGTTCGCCGAGGCTCTGGAGCTTGCCAAGTCCTATAATCTAAAGGTTGCGAAGATTCATTTTCATACCGGATGCGGCTATTTGACGCCGCAACTGGAGCAGCTGGAAGGGATCATCGGTCACTGCATGCGGTTCGTCGATGCTGCGGGCGGAGTCGAAAGGGTCAATATTGGCGGAGGGTTGGGGGTGCCCCATCTGGCTACGGACCAACCTTTGGATCTGAAGCGGTGGGCAGAGGTGCTCCACCGGCAATGTACGGGGCGCGGGCTGCATCTCGAGATTGAGCCAGGGGATTATATCGTCAAGGACGCGGGCATCTTTCTTCTGGAAAAGACCTTTGTCGAGCAGAAAAAGAACACGGTTTTTGTCGGTGTTGATGCTGGGTTCAACCTTGCGCCGGAACCCGCCTATTACAATCTGCCCTTTCAACCGTTGCCGCTGCGCTACGATCAGTCGCCCTGCACCCCTATGAGCGTGGTCGGCAATGTCAACGAGGCATTGGATGTGTGGTGCGAACAAGCATTACTGCCGGATCTCACCGAACATACCCACCTGGCGCTGATCAACGCCGGCGCCTATTCCTCCGCCATGGCCTCAAATCACTGCATGCGCGGTCAATTTAAGGAATTTTTGCTGTTCTGATCGTGGCCTTGTTGCCGACAGGCCTTTTTCCCCTTTCTGTGTTTCTTCATTCTTTTTACCAACTCCTGCTTTAGTGAAAAAAGACGATACCTAGTCCAAACGAATGGAGCCACCTCTTTATTGACTTTTTAAGCCATGAAATTCTTTTAACTTTTTGAAATTATTAATTGATTCTAAATTGTTTTTCTCTGTCGCAAGCGTTTTGTATAGATCCCACCTGATTTGTAAATTCAGCCAAAAATCAGCAGATACTCCAAAAAACTTAGCCAGACGAAGGGCAGTACTGGGGGTTACGCCACGTTTTTTATTTACCAATTCATTAACCCGTTGATACGGGAAATGAATGGCGTCAGCTAGCTCACGCTGGGTAATTTGCATGGGCAACAGAAATTCTTCCAGAAGAATTTCTCCTGGATGGGTAGGTTCTCTATTTGTTGGAATACGTACCATGAGCGTTCCTCAATGATAATCTGTTATTTCGACGTCATACGGCCCAGATTCACCCCATTTGAAGCAGATTCCGTACTGCTCATTTTTTCTGTCACCGAATAATGTCTCAAGCCTATTGCCTGGTGGAATTCTTAGTTCTTCCAGCGTGATAACAGAATCGAGTTGATCGAGCTTTCTGCTGACTACACGCCAAATGCTCTGTGGGCAAACCTTGCGCGCAAATTTTGACGCAACGCCATTGTAGATGTCTTCTGTGGCTTGATTTTTAAATGTGACAATCATGGAAACATAATAACACGGGTTCCATGCTATTGAAAGCCGGGCGTTTTTGGGGCTTAACGGTGAAATTACCTGCCGGCCGAAAGACTGGCAGATTTAGGAACGCGGCTCTTTCCAGTCAGAGTGTATGGTACTTTATTTTTATGCCGCTTTTTGTACAGCCTCATTCCCGGTGTTCCCTGCCGGGGGCCGATATAAGCGCTTTCGTCGATTTCAAACCACATCGGTTTTTAAATTTTTCCTCTGCTGCAGGACAGGGGAGAACTGCGCTCTGCTGACCAAAAAACCGGCAAATTCTCCCCTCAGATCGGTGCGATTTCGATGACTCGACATCGGTTTTCGTTCCGTCAGCGGCAAAACTCCCGCCACTTGAAACAATAATCGCTCGAAACCCCGCTCTCGCCCGCCACTCTCGCCAGGCAATCCCCTATATCTCCCCGCAGCTTGATGAACAAAGGATTGAATACGACCGCTGCGTGGATCGTTTCAATCCTTATTGGTTAGGCATCAGACCTCCGATTAGCCATGAGTTCAATGTGCTCCGAGGAGAACGGCGTGTTCATAAGCTCAGCGTGCCCGTGACGGAGAACGAAGTCGTAGTTCGATGCTGCTGCCTTGTCTGGGTTGATTATGAATATTCGGCGCCCATCTACTCCAGAGAAGGCATTGATGTATGGCAGGTTCGACAAGAAGAAGCTTCGAACGAAGAAGTCATCGAGAGCCAAGCTGAGGCCAATAATGAACACATCATGTGTAGTAGCAAAAGCAAACTCGGGTTTGTACCAAAGGGCAGCGTTGGCTCGAACGTCAAATGCCTTTCCGTATCCGGGAAGGACGAGAAATGGATCAAGCTCACCCAGCGGCCCGTAATGGTGCCAAGTGGAAAATCGCAGGAGGGACAGGGCGTGATAGATCTCTCGGTTCATCATCCCTTCTGTGAACTTCAGAGATTGCCAACCAAGCGTGTTAACCGGCTTTCCCCATTGGTTTGGCTCGCCGAGCCTCCAATTGACAGAGCCATGTAATTTGCAGAGTTTGATCGCCTTCTCGTCGGAAAAATTGTATGTAAATGTTTTTCCGACAGTTTCGAGGGCAACCTCCAGTAGGCCGTCCCAGTTCAATGAAATAACAATGTCACGTTCATGCAGTTGCGCTGCGAAGTCTATATAAAGCTGTGGGAGAGACGACGTAGATGGAGTTCGTTCAGCAATCGTCTTTGCAAGATAGAAACGTAGCGCGAGCTTTTCGCGGCTGCCGTTTTCACACCATCGTTCACCACCACCGTATTCCCGGAGCTCAACGAACTCAAGAAAGGTGCAGAGTTCGGAAAAACTGATTGCAGATAAATCAAGATCGTCACCTGTCGAGCCAGTACACTCCTTCGCGTAGTTTTCAACGCGCGAATAGATACCGTGACACTCGATCGAGAACTTCTTCATGGCGCAGGCAAGCAACTCTTCAGTCAACGGTATGCCCGCTGCTGCAGAAAAGCCCGCGCCAAGAACAAACACTCGATTCTTCCTCACATATTTCTCAAAATGGTTGTGATCTGGCTCGGTCATGCGAGATGCCTAACAATTCAATAGGTGGAATTTTGTCCGCCATTTTATTCTTTGTAAAAGGTGTTGAAAAGTATCCCTGAAATACATGCTCGCAGCTTCCCGGAAGCTGGATCAGCAGTTTTTTTTCGTCTGTCTATCGTTTACCGCTGCTTGGCGTCAGTGCTCATCCCTTGTTTCTTGGACTTTCGAGCCCTC
>JBBQCO010000106.1:0-10904 GCA_038318785.1 Desulfobulbales bacterium
CTTACAGGGCTCGGTATCGTCACCCTCTTAACCGGTGTCGTCAGTTTTTCCGTAGGCGGTCTCACCCGACGGGGGATGGCGACTTTTTCCGGTTCCATGCTGGGCCTTCTGCTCACCTGCGGCCTGGCGTCTCTGTTCACCCATCTGTTTCGGCTGCACGGCGCGGTCCGGCCTTTTGCCGAAATGCTGCTCTATTCGGGCTATTACCATCTCAATCTCACCGATATCTTTGTTGCCAGCGTCTTTATTGCCTGCTCCGGGGCGGTCATGGATCTGGCCATGGATATTGCCGCGACCATGGATGAAATCAAGTTCCGTCATCCGGAGATCGGCATGCTCGAACACATGCGCTCCGGCTTAAGGGTTGGTCGTGCGGTCACCGGCACCATGACCACTACCCTGCTCCTGGCCTATTCCGGCAGCCATATCACTATGTTCATGGTTTTTCTCGCCAAGGGACTGCCTCCAGCCAACCTGCTTAACGCCCCCTTTGTCGCCGCCGAAATTCTCAACATTATGGTCGGCAGCTTCGGGGTGATTGCTGTCGCTCCCTGCACGGTGGTGATTGCCGCTTTGTTGTACCGCTCTGCCCCCTCTCAACGTGCTGCAATACAATCAAATGTCGAGATGTAACGATTTCATCATGTTCACTGGTTAGCGACCGTCTTCGTCTCAAAGATGCAATGCATATCTATCCGCCTGAAGGCGGGGAATTTTAACCTTGCTTACAACGAGTAAACGCACCCTCTTTTCCCTTGTTGCTCGCAAGCTTGCACGGCTAAAATCAAATTTTGAATTCTCTTGACGCTTATCGAGCGGGAGAGTATAAACGGTTGACTAAAGAGAGGGTTGTTTGTCTGGAGTACCGCTACTGACTTTGGTACAAAAATTCCATTCACCACCTAGTCAGCAACCGCTTCTTTGTACATCCGAATGATCATCAGTGTGATAGCCGGGTCCTGTGCAATAAAGAATCACAAACCCCGTCAGGTCCGGAAGGAAGCAGCGGTCGTGACACTCTTTATGTGTGCAGGGGTGCCCGGCTATCCTTTTTTCAGAGAGACGTCTGCCGGATTGCATGTCGAACAGCCGACGCACCTTCAAGACCCTTGATCATTGACCGCCGGTATCCGTCTTGTCCTATCTCGTTCTCGCCAGAAAATCCCGCCCGCAGACCTTTGCTGAAGTAGTCGGCCAGAAACCGGTCGTCCGCACCCTGCAAAACGCCCTGACCCAGGACCGCGTTCCCCATGCCCTGATTTTTAGCGGTGTTCGCGGCACCGGTAAAACCACTTTGGCCCGGATCATGGCCAAAGCCCTGAATTGCGAACAAAGGCCTGCGGCCGAACCCTGCAATACCTGCCGATCCTGCCGGGAAATTACCGACGGTGCCAGTATCGACCTCCAAGAAGTGGACGGCGCCTCCAATCGCGGTATCCAGGAAATTCGCGAGCTGAAGGAAAAAATCCGCTTCATGCCCACCAGCTCGCGCTTCAAAATCATCATTATTGATGAAGTGCACATGCTCACCACCGAGGCCTTCAACGCCCTGTTGAAGACCCTGGAGGAACCGCCCAACCATGTGTATTTCATGTTCGCCACCACCGAACTGCACAAGGTGCCGATCACCATTCTCTCCCGCTGCCAGCGCTACGAGCTTAAACGCCTCGGGCACAGTGAACTGACCGATCATTTCAACCGGTTGGCCGCATCGGAGGATGTCCGGATGGAGCCGGAAGCTGTGGAGATGATTGTGCGCGAGGCCGGGGGCAGCGTGCGCGACGGACTCAGCCTTCTGGACCAGATCTTTTCCTATTGCGGCCAGGAAGTTCGAGCCGACGACGTGATCGAGGTGCTTGGGCTGGTCAGCCACCAGTTGGTTGCCAATCTGGGAGCGGCTTTGCTGGGCGGCGATCTGGCCACGGTCTATACCCTGCTTGACCAAATGTATCTGCACGGCAACGACATCAAGAGGTTCAGCAACGATCTGCTGGGCTGGTTCCGGGCTCTTGTCGTCTGCAAGGTCAGTCAAAAGCCTGGTCAACTCCTTGAGGTAACCGAGGATGAGCTGGCGTTCTTGGCGAAAACCGCCAGCGCGCATTCGCTGGAAACCCTGTCAGCGATCTTTAACCTGCTCCTCGATGGTCTAGAGAAGGCCTCGTTCTCCCAGCAACCACGGCTCGCGCTGGAGTTGGCTTTTATTCGCGCGGTGCAGTTCCGTGATGTTGTTCCGGTTTCCGAACTGATCGCCCGCTTTGACCGACTACTGGCAGGCACGCCCATCGACACCTTGCCGGTTGCCGCACCTTCCCCAGCCATCCGGCTACAGGCAGCTGCTCCCCCCGTAGCGGAGCCGGCATCACCCTCCGTGGCCACCCGGATGCAGCCTGAACCGCTGTCCCCTGTTGTCGCAGATACTGAGCCACCGCCGCCAAGGGAATCTTTGGCGACAGCAAATCCTCCTGCCGAACAGTTAGTGACTCCCCTGGAACCGGCGGCTAGCAGTGTGCAAGCCCCCCCGCTCACCAAGCCGGTCGAACTCCCGCCGCAACGAGAAACGATTTCCGAGGCGCCGCCGCCAGCAGCTCCGCCTGAAAAGGTCGAGCCACCCGCGCCGGTTTCCCCAACTCCGGTGGAAGCAAAAAAACGCATTCGTCAGCATTGGGATGCCTTTCTCAAATACGTGCGTGAGCGTCAACCGTGGGTTGCGGCCTCTCTTCAGATGGCGGCCTCAGTGGAACGCAAGGGCGACGAGTTGATCATCCATTTTAACGATAGCGCCGACTGCACCCTCTTGAAGCAGCGCAATACCATCAATGCCCTGACCGAGTTTGTCCTCGATTTTTTCCAGGAAAATCTCCGCATCCAATTTGAGGTTCCCGGATCCGGTGCCTGTGCTCTTGATCCGGCCAATGGATTGGCACCGCTCCAGGAACGTCGCGCCCTGGCCAACGATTCCCTGGTTTTAACCGCATTGGATATCTTCACCGGCCAGGTCGGCGAAATCCGCATTGGGCCGCGTTACCGCGCCAGCACCCCAACACCAGTCGTTCCCCCCGTGGAAGAAGGACACACTGCGGCCGAAGAATAAAATTCACCCTCTCCCGGCGTTGCTCCAGAGCAAACAGCCTGCATCAGTTATTGTGAGGTATCCCCTATGAATATGAGTGATTTGATGAAACAGGCGCAACAGTTCCAGGAAAAACTGGCCACTGTGCAAAACGATCTGGGCAATATCCAGGTCAGCGGATCAGCCGGGGCGGGCATGGTCACCGCTACTCTCAACGGGAAGGGTGAATTGCTCGATCTCGTCATCGAGAAGGCTCTGGTTCAGCCGGAGAATACCCAGATGCTGCAGGACCTTGTTATCGCGGCCGTCAATGACGGCTTGGGCAAGGCCAGGGAACTGGGCAAGTCCGAAATGGCCCGTTTGACCGGCGGTCTCAATATACCCGGTCTTCTCTAAATGCAGGTCATTCCACCGGCCCTGGAGCGGCTGATAGCCGATCTGACCCGCCTACCCGGCATCGGACGCAAAACTGCCACCCGTCTGGCCCTCTACATCCTGCGCCGACCTGCGGCCGAAGCCAAAAATCTGGCCGATGACCTGATGACGTTGCATGCAACCATTCATCTCTGCAGTCAGTGTTTCACCTTTTCCGAAACCGATCCTTGTGTCATCTGCGGCAATCACACCCGCGACCCCCGTTTGGTCTGCGTGGTGGAAGAACCCGGCGACCAAATCGCCATCGAAAAAACCGGGGCTTTTCGCGGCACTTACCATATTCTTCATGGAGTCATCGCCCCAATGGACGGCATTGGCCCCGACGAATTAAAAATTCGTGAATTACGGCATCGTGTCGCCTCCGGCAGTGTCGACGAAGTGCTGATTGCCACCAGCTCAACGGTGCCGGGCGAAGCCACCGCCTCCTACCTCGCCGAAATACTCAGGGAGACAAAGATCCGGATCAGCCGGTTGGCCTGCGGCATTCCCATGGGCATGGATATCAAATATGCCGATGAACACACTTTGGCCAAGGCCATTGAATCCCGCCAAGCACTCAACGATTCGTTCTGATCCAACCCCACTCACGGCACCCCGCCTTTCTCGATACAGGTAGTCTTCAATCGCCAATCGTTTCGATCTTTAGCCGGATCGGCTGCAAGGAGAGCATCGGACCGTCTTGCAAAACCGTAATTTTTTTTTGAAATCCTGGGGCAGATCGACTCAAGTATCCTCAAGATTACGCATTGCCCAACGCCAGCAAACTGTTGACGCTTCCCCTATTCTTTCCCCATAAGCTGTTTTTTCAGCCACCCGGGGGGGCTCAACGGTCTCTGGAAAAACGCCAATAAGCATTTTCGCCTACCGCTCTTGGATTCCTATGCTACAATACCGCATACAGTGGCTGCTCTCATGATGGCCAACCGCATCTGAGCCGGTGCTCATGCCTGCCGGCTGATGTTGACAGAACATAGCAAATAAGGAGATCACAATGATCAATCTGGTTGAAAATGATATCACCACCCTGAAAGTCGACGCCATTGTCAATGCCGCCAACGAAACCTTGCTCGGCGGTGGTGGGGTCGACGGTGCCATCCACCAAGCAGCAGGCCCTGAACTGCTGGAAGAATGTCGCGCCATCGGCGGTTGCAAGACCGGCCAAGCCGTACTCACCAAGGGCTACAATCTTCCGGCAAAATTTATCATTCATACCGTCGGGCCGATTTGGCAGGGCGGCAACAGCAACGAACCGGCCCTGCTGGCCAGCTGTTACCGCAACTGCCTGGAACTGGCAGTGAAAAACAATATTCAATCCATAGCCTTTCCAGCAATCAGTTGCGGTGCCTACGGTTTCCCTCTAGACGAGGCGGCCGATATTGCCGTCGACACCATCCAATCCTTCCTTAATCGCAACGGTAATCCGAAAGAAGTGTATGTCGTCTGTTTCCAGTCACGGGCCAAGTTCGCTTACGCCCAGGCCATTCGAGGGTTGGAAGAGTGAACCGAGATTCGACGCCGTGGTGAGAGAGGAGTAAAAAAATTCTCCATGCTGTTGGTGTGGACACCTCCATAAGATGGGCACAAAATTGACAGGTAGGAGGCGATGCAGGATAAATCCTCAAGGAGGATCCGGCCGTTAGTGAGCTGAAAAGTCGATGCACGGTTATTGGGACGATAATTACCGCCTCTTTCCAACGCCAGCTCTGTTCTCTTGAGGCATTGTTTTGCGTTCCATTGTTGGGTCCGGGGAAAAACGAAAACCACTCTGCGCGCCGGCAACGCGTTCTGCGGTGAGAGTTCTGGCTCCGAAATCCTCATCCAGATACCCTTCCAACAGCAGCGGCCCCTTGCTGTACAGCAAATGGCAAGACTGCTCGTATACCCGGGGGAACAGGGTGCATTCCACCAGGCCGGTTTCATCCTCGAAACTGAGGAATTCCATTGGTTCCCCCTTCTTGGTGCCGACGATCTTGCCCGCAATGGGCCATCCAAGGAAACGGATTCGGCGGCGTTGATGGAGAGCCGGAGCGGGGAGATTGAGCAGTGCATGGGCGCTCAAGGATCCAGCCCGAATCCGTTGCTCGGCAAACAGTGTGATTGGGTGGCACTTGCAGAGAAAACCCAAAATTCGGTATTCGTTGCGCAACCGTTGCCGATGATCCTCCGCGGGGAGTGGTGGTGGCGACGGATCAAGAGGGAAGAGAGAGCCCACTCTTTTCGCGCTTTTCCGCCAGGAAGCCAAGAGCCAGATCAACACCCCCCGGTTTGTTTCCGTGGCCGACTGCAATTCATCCAAAGCACCCGCATGAACGAGGGCCTCGGCCTCATCGGTGGATGGCTGTACCCGCCCTAGGAAATCAAACACTGAAGAAAAGGGGTGATGCCGTGACTCGGACCCAATCCGATCACGGGTTGCGCTGCTCAGCCCGGTAATCGCCATCAAACCCACCCGGAGATATCGTCCCTCACCCCGCCAATGGCTATTGCTCCTGTTCACATCCGGTTGCAGAACGGTCAAGCCCAGCCGGCGAGCCTCGGATACATAGGCAAAGGTCGAGTAAAACCCCCCTTGGTTGGAGATCACGGCAGCCATGAACTCGGCCGGAAAATGGGTTTTGAGGTAGGCCGCCTGGAAAGAGACTCTGGCATAGCTGGCTGAATGCGGCTTGCAGAAAGAGTAGCCGTCAAAACTCATCATCATCGCCCAGATGCGGCCGGTGGTGGCTTCATCCACTCCGCGCTCCGCAGCGGCATGGAAAAAACGTCTCCGGTAATCCTTGAGGTGCCGTTCCTTGTCCTTTTTTGACATGATTTTGCGCAGCCGGTCGGCATCGGCATGCGAAAAGCCGAACTGCACCGCCACCCGCGATACGTCCTCCTGATAGACCATGATCCCGTAGGTTTCATCGAGCACTCCGCCCACCAAAGGGTGCAGTGGCTGCCAGTCGCCACCGTGCAATCGGCGCAGGTATTCGCGGATGAACTCATTGGCCGCCGGTCGGATGATCGAGGAGTGGATGACCAGGTGGGCAAAATCACCCTGCCGGGCACGCTGCTGCAGCAGTCGGGTCGCCGGGCTCTCGATATAAAAGCAGCCCATGGTCTGGCCCTTGGCTACGGTACCTTGGGTTGCGGGATCGTCTTCGGGCAACCAGCTCCGTTCATCAAAAGTCTGGCCATTCTCCCGTACCTGATGGATCGCGTCCCGGATGACTCCCAGGCTGCGGTTGCCAAGCAGATCTATTTTGACCAAACCCGCCTCCTCCGCCCCGTCCTTTTCCCATTGGATGATCGGCACGCCCTTAGCTGCCCGCTGCACAGGCACATAATCGCTCACCGGTTCGGGGGTGATGATAACACCGCCTGGATGCACTGAGAGATGTCGCGGTACGCCGCTGATACTTGCCGCCAAGCGCAGAATATCGGGCCAGGGTCCGGAAAGATCAACGCCCCGCAACTGGGGCAGGCCCTGCAACTGTTCCAGATACCCATTCTCGGCCGTCCCTGCCCGCCATATCCAGGGGAGTTTTTTGGTGATCCGGCTGATCTCGCCACCCGGTATGCCAAAGACCTTGGCGGTTTCACGGATTGCCAGGCGCGGCTGCAGGGCCACATGGTTGGCGACCATGGCTGCATGGCAGCCGAAGCGATCAAGCACCGCCGCAAGGACCTGATCGCGTTCATCCCAGGCGAAATCGATATCGATGTCCGGCGGATCGATACGGCCAGGGTTGAGAAATCGCTCGAAATACAGGTTGTGGCGAATGGGACAGACATTGGTGATCCGCAAGCAGTACGCCACCAGGGAGGCTGCACCGGACCCTCGGCCACAGGTCCGGGCGACGGGGCCAACGATGTCATGCACCACCAGAAAATACGAGGAGAACCGCATGGTGGAGATAACGGCCAGTTCGTGGTCAAGCCGGGCGACCACATCCTTGGGTAGAGGGGTACCGTATCGATGCCGAGCCCCTGCAAAGGCCAAAGCCCGCAGCTGCCCGTCGGCATCCTGCTCCGACCAAGGCGGCATGACCAGGCCGGCATGAGGGGTATGCAGGGTACATCGTTTCGCAATGGGAAAAGCGGCGGCAAGACACTCGGGCCAGAGCTGAAAGCGCTGCCGCCACTCAGCTAATGAGGGGAGTGACGCTTTGACATCTGTTTCAGACTCGGCCAGCCGACAGAGCGAGCTGTTGGTGTCAATGGCGCGGAGCAGGCGTTGGCTTGAGAAGTCGTCAGGGGAAAGAAAAAAACTGTCGAGCACAGCCACTGCGGGTACTCCAAGCATACGGGCTGTACGACGAAGTGCGCTGTTGTGTTGATCAGGCCGTCCTGTCAGAGCCGCTGCTGTGTCGGCGCCGATCTCTTGGCAGTGTCGCAGGAGGTCCTGATTCGTTGCCAGGAGAACCAAACCTTGATGGCGAGTCTGCAAAGAGGCCATCAAATCAAAGGCCTGATCGCAGTGCAGGGAGGTCAGCAAGCGGCAGAGGTTGCGGTAGCCGTCCCGATCTTTCACCAGGCAGAAGAGCCGCAACTGCTTGACTCGCACCTCGGCACCGATGATCGGGGTGAGGCCTTGTTCCTCGCAGGCAGTAAGAAAAGGCCACAGGCTATAGAGGTTGTTGATGTCGGTCAGACCCAGGGTGGTATAGCCCTTCTCTCGTGCATTGCGGCAGAGTGCCCTGGGGCTGGCCGTTCCCCGCATCAATGAAAAATGAGAATGCAGGCCAAGCCCGATCATGGCGATTATTGCATCCCGGCCACAACCGGTTGTTGCGAGCCGCGCAGAATTTTATCGTGGCCGCAGCGGGCTCGGATGGCGTCAAAGGCCTCGCTGAGGCGCTTGTTTCTCTGCTGATCGGGATCAACCGCGGCAAAGAGCGAAAGCTGTTGCACCGGGTGTTGGATGAGGGAGCAGGCGAGACTGATGTGCCGGAGACGAATACGGCGGTGCCAGCCGCGATAAAGAGCGGTGAGGGCCAGTTGCTGGAGGGCCGGGTCGTCACTGACCGGGATTTTGGCCACAGCCTGCCTGGCAACAGAGATCCCATCGGTGTACACCAGCGTCACCGCCACTCGGCGGCAGCCAAGGCCACGGTGCCGCAATCCATGCCCCACCTGCTGTGCCAAGGTGATTAAGGCGGCGCGCACCACGGCTTCTTGGTTGGTGTCGGGCGAAAAGGTATGCTGGTGGGTATATCCCGAACCAGGAGGCCCGGCCGGTTGAACCGGGCTGGGATCAATGCCGCGGACCACCTGATAGAGCAAGCGGGCCCGGTGATCACAGAGCACGCTCAGTTCCTGGGTTGAGAGTGCTGCCACCTGATAAACCCGGCGGATATTAAGGTGTTGCAGGCGGATCAGATCGACTTGGGCGACACCGGGCAGCAGATCCAGAGGAAGCGGTGCGAGAAAGGAGCTTTCCTCGCCGCCACCAACGATATACTCGCCTCGCGGTTTGACCAGCCTGCTTGCCACCTTGGCCACCAGCTTACTGGAGGCGATCGACCAGATAGGGTCAAGCCCCAGATCCCGGCGCAGGGTGTTGCGCAACCGCCAGCCGATGTCCGGCGGTGGCCCGAACAACCGGTGGGTGCCGGTGACATCGAGGTAGAGGTGGCCGTTGCCACTGGAGCGTTCGACCAGAGGCGTGTAGTGAAGGGCGTGTTCCAGGCAGCGGTTCAGCGCCTTGCAATAGTGTTCGGGCCGAGGTGGCAGCACCAGAGCAGCCCTGCAACGGTGGCGGGCCGTATTGAGCAGCATACCCTTGCGCACCCCTTCGGAGTACGCTTCATCGCTCATGTCGTAGACAACAGCTCGCGGCGATGGGTCGGCGATGATAACCGGCTTGCTCTTGAGACTGCTGTCGAGCAGGCGTTCCACGGCCACGCTGAAATCAGCAATATTGAGATGAATGATTCTCCGTTCCATGGAGGGCATTCTAGACAAATGTACAGTTAATGTAAAGTTAAACTGTACGTTGAGGCAATGGGGACAAGAGAGAGATCAGGGCAGCAGGCGAGCCATGGACTGGGCGTTGCGCACCGCCTGCCCTGCTACATGGTTGTTGAAGAGAATAACGCCGGCGGCGCAGCGAGAGCGCATCCTCGGAACGCGCTCCCGGCTCCACTGGGAAAGTTCCTCGTCGCTGTAGTCATAATCGAATTGCTGCTGCTTGGAGCCGGAGCGCCACCCCTGGAGATTGCGGCCATGGAGGCGGAGATAGAACAGATCGGGATGAGTGACCACATCAAGGGCCGGAAACAGATCAGGCAACGGCGGAGCGTCAACGCTTACCAGGGTAATGCGGCGCTGCTCCAATCCTTTGAAGACACTGTCCTGCGCCCAGGAGCAATGGCGAAACTCCACTGCCAGAGGCAGGGGCTGCAGGGAGTCGAAGAGGTGGGCCAGGTAGGTTCGGTTCTCCGACGTGCGGCGGAAGAAAGGAGGGAATTGTACCAGCACGCTGAGAAGACGGCCACTCGCAAGTAACGGTTGAATGCCCCGGCGGTACAGGTCAGCCTGAGTTCGCCAATCGTCACTCATCTCGTGGGTCATGGTGCGGGTGAGTTTGGCACAAAACAGCAGGCTTGCGCCGCCGGCGGCGAGCATCCGTTCCACGGTCTCCGCCCGGATCATCTGATACCAGGTGTAGTTGAGTTCCACCACCGGAAATAGGTGACCATACAGGCCGAGCATCTGGGCCGATTTGGTGCCTGGTGGATAGATGCCGGCATCGATCCACTCGGGATAGGAGTAGCCGCAGGTTCCGATGTGGACCGGCGAATTGGCAGGCATAAGCCCTTCCGGCTCAGAGGGTGGCCATTTGTTCGGGGCCGCGTTGGATCCCAATCACCTTCCCTTGAATCAGAACCTCACCCAGGCCATGGGTCATGACCGGATAGTTGTCGTTTTCGGGCCGGAGCTCGATGCGATCCCCCAAATAAAAGAAACGCTTGACCGTAGCTTCCTCGCTATGGATCAAGGCCACGACGATTTCTCCATTGGTTGCAAACTGACGGGGTTCACAGACGGCAAGATCACCGTCTAGGATGCCGACGTTCTTCATTGAATCGCCCTGAACCCGGAGGGCAAAGAGGTGTTCACCACGAAAAACAGATTCGTCGACCAGCACACTTCCTGCCCATTCCTGCTGCGCATACAGCGGCAGGCCTGCGGCTACCCTGCCGATGATGGGAATGCTCCTGCCGCTCGGTTTTTTTTCATCGATCTCTTCACGTTGCAGGATAATCTTGCGGCTGTATCGGCCATCGCGCCGTATCACCCCTTTCTCTTGCAGCGTGTGCAGCAGGCTGGCTACAGCCGTATGGCTGATTCCCAAATCTTCCGCTGCTTCGCGAAGGCTGGGCGCACCTTCGCTGCCTTGTATTCGATTGCG
>JBBQCO010000107.1:0-10805 GCA_038318785.1 Desulfobulbales bacterium
GGGCCGGGCTTTGGCCGACAACACCGACCACCGCCTTGAGAACGGCCAGAAGGATGTTGGCCGCCAAGCCGACCTGGACCGCGAGCATGCTTTTTTGCCGACGCTGTTCACCCTCGACGGCACGAGAATGTTCGATCATGGGATCCTTGAAGAAAAGTGAACGCACCCTGCGAGGATGCAAGCGGATGCGTAGGTGGGTCTGCAGCGATGTCGCTTGGTTATACCCAATTCCCGCCCTGAAGCAACCGGTTTTTCCGGAGAGCAAGAGACGCGATCCAAAATGGGAAAAACGGTACTGCTGATCGGTATGCCGGTGGAAAAAGACTTGTCCTTCCCTCCCGGACCAGTTTTTATGCAAAGAGGATTGTGTTGGTATCGCCAACCCCATAATGGGAGGGAGAGAGGATGAAGCAGCGGATCGAACACGACACCATGGGCGAGATCGAGGTTGCGGCAGAGCGGCTCTGGGGCGCGCAGACCGAACGCAGCCTCCGCAACTTCCATATTGGCGAGGAACGGATGCCCCTGGCCCTGGTCTACGGCCTGGTCCGGTTGAAGCGGGCCTGCGCCGAGGTCAATCATCACAAGGGCAAGCTGCCTGCCGAAATTCGGGACCTGATAGTCCGGGCCTGTGACGAGATTCTCGCCAGCGAGCATGACCGGGAATTTCCCCTCTCGGTCTGGCAGACCGGCAGCGGCACCCAGACCAACATGAACGTCAACGAGGTGATCGCCAATCGGGCCGCCGTCCTTGTTCATGGGGACCTGGACACGACAAGACCGGTCCACCCCAACGATCATGTCAACATGTCCCAGAGTTCCAACGACGTCTTCCCGTCGGCCATGCATGTGGCTGCCGTCTTTGCCCTGGAGGATCGGTTGCTGCCGGCGTTGACGGACCTGCACCGAACCCTGCTGCAGAAGGCGGAGGCTTTTGCCGACATCGTCAAGATCGGCCGGACCCATCTCCAGGACGCCACGCCTCTGACCCTGGGCCAGGAGGTGAGCGGCTGGGCCGCGATGCTGGCGAGCAACCTGCGCCAGTTACGCGAGGGAATGGAACATCTGCGCTTTCTTGCCATCGGCGGCACGGCGGTGGGCACCGGACTCAACGCTCCGGCCGGGTTCGGTGCGGCGGTGGCTGCGCAGCTCAGCCGGGAGAGCGGCAAGCACTTTTACCCGATAGCCAATACCTTCCATGGCCTGACCGCGCACGACCAGTTGGTCTTTGCCCACGGTGCGGTCAAGGCCATGGCCGCCAACCTGATGAAGATCGCCAACGATGTCCGCTGGCTGGCCAGCGGGCCACGCTGCGGGCTGGGCGAGATCGTTATTCCAGCCAACGAGCCGGGCAGTTCGATCATGCCGGGTAAGGTCAATCCCACCCAGGCAGAAGCGGTGACCATGGCCGCCTGCCAGGTCTTCGGCAATGATGCCGCCATCGGGTTTGCCGCCAGCCAGGGCAATTTTGAACTCAATGTCTTCAAACCGCTGATCATCTACAACGTGCTCCAGTCCATTACCCTGATGACGGACGTTATTCGGTCCTTTGACCGCAACTGCGCCAGCGGCATTGAACCGGTCAGGGAGCGGATCGAGCACAACCTGCATCACTCGCTGATGCTGGTCACCGCCCTCAATCCGATCATCGGTTACGAAAAGGCGGCGGCCATCGCCAAGAAGGCGCATGCGGACAACCTGTCCCTGCGCGAGGCCGCGCTGGCACTCGGTTGGCTCACCGGGGAGGAGTTCGATCGCTCTGTCCGGCCGGAGGCCATGCTCGGGCCGGCTTCGTCCGAGACGAACACAAAAGTCTGATCAAACCGGATCACCGCACCTGTTCTGATCATTTTTTTGAGTCTTGGGCTACGTGCGCTTGCATATTCTCTCCTGCGGTTTCAGATATCCAGAGAAAAGAAGGCATCAATCACCTCTGGATCAAACATGATGCCTCGGTTTTCCCGCATAAAGTCGAGAACATTTTCTTTGATCCATCCTTGGCGGTAGGGTCGCTGGCTGATCAGGGCGTCAAAGACATCGGCAACACACAGAATGCGGGCACCGATGTTGATTGCCTTCCCAGCCAACCCGGCCGGGTAGCCTTTGCCGTCGAACCGTTCATGGTGCTGCACAATAATCGGCACAATATCCTGGTAGACCTGGATCGGCTCCAAAATTTTACCGCCCAGAGCCGGATGGGTTTTGATGGTGTCGTATTCTTCATCGTCGAGCTTGCCCGGTTTGTCCAGTATTGCGATTGGGATGCCGATTTTGCCGATATCATGGAGCAGTCCGCCGCGAAACAGTTGTTCGAGCAGTTGGTCGCCGCAGCGCATGACGCGGCCGATTCTAACCGAAAGGTCCGCCACCCGTTCTGAATGGCCGGCCGTCCATTTACTTTTGGCGTCAACGGTTCGGGCCAGGGCCTCAATGGTGCCGATTGAGAGCCGTTCCAGATCGGAGACCAGGCGGGCGTTGGAGAGGGCGATGGCCAGCTGGTCGGCAATCTGCCGGGCCTGCGCGATTCTTTCTTGTGCATCTCCCCCATCGTGCTCCGGGAAATTCATAATGAGAGCACCTTTGACCTGGCGATCGGCCTCCAGCGGCAGCAAAAGAAACGAATCATCAGGGGTTCTGTCCCTGAGGAAGGCGGGCAGAAAATGCTCCCGGCGCAAGACAATGAAAGGTTCCCCGGTGAAAAGCAGGGGCACTTCTTCACCACTGAGCTGGATGTGTTCATGGGCAACGTCATTGCGATGGCTCCCTTCAAGAACGGTCAACCGCAGTTGGTTCGGCTCTGCTGCAGAGCACTGCGCCAAAATGATCAACCGACACGAAAAGAGTTCGGCAATCATCCGCAGCGACCGGGGAATGATCACCGAAGTGTCAAGACTCGAAAGAATCGAGCGGTCGATTTCATCAATGAGCGCCAGCGTGTGGAATTGTTTGTGCAGCTGGCTCGTCATGGCGTTGAAGCTGTCGGCCAGCTGTTCGAACTCGTCGCCGCTGTCAATCTCCACTCGGCTTTTGAAATCCCTGGCCCCGACTCGCTTGGTTCCCTCCTGAAGGATTGTCAGGGGGGCCAGTGTTTTCCGGATGAACAACAAGGAAAGCAAAAGAATGATCCAGAGGACGAGGACGATCATCAGGGGGAAGGAATGTTTGAACTCAAGCATGGCCCCGAATACGTCGGTGGTGGAGGCGCTGAGGATGATGGTCCAGGTCTGGGCGTTGAATTGGGAGGTGAGAAACAGCGACCAGCCGCTGGCGAGATAGGTCTCGTTGTCCTGTTTGTATTCGAACTGCAGATAGTTGCCGGTGCGGGAGCGGTTGACACTGGCGGGCAGGTTGGGACCGGGCGAGGTCAGGGTGGCGGAGATCAATGTGCCGCGTTCATTGTAGACGGCCATTTCGGTCATGGCCGGCAGGATGTTGAATACCCCTATCCCCCAGAACCACGACTCCTCAGGGCTGGCGACAAGAAGGCCGCGCTGTTCACCCTTGCGAAACGGCACGAGCAGGTACACCGGTTTGGGGAGTGTCTCGGATTCACCGGTGTAAATAGTTGTTTTGTTAGACTGCTTGAGGATTTGATCGAAAGATTCGGTGCTGCCGATCGCCGGATCGAGGTGGCCGTGGAGCACTTTTAAGCCGGATTCGGGCCGGTAGAGGGCAAGACCGGAGAACATAGTCGTCATTTGCTCGCGCAGGTCATGGGGAAACGGGGCCGTTGCTTGGTCGTCCACCAGGAAGGGGGCATATAACCGGAGAAGGCTTTCCATGTGGGTGAAGCGGTCCATCAGGCCCATGGCGTAGCTCTTGCTTTCTTTTTCCATCCGCAGCCAGCTGTGATCAAACAACTGCTCCTTAACCTGTTGGTAGGCAAAGCCAACGAGAAGGGTTGTCGGCAGGAAGGCGCACAAGAGAAACAGGAGAATAAAGCGGCGGGCGAGCCTGCTGTTGAGAAAGGATATTCCGAGCTTCATAGCGTTTCAGTAGTTTTTGGCAAGGCCAATCAAGGAGCCGTTATTGGCGCGGACAACGTCGTCATGACTGGCATTGGCGGTGAAGGCGGCTACACTGGCACCATCCGATCCCATGGAATAAAGATCGAAATCAGTGTTCACCGGAACCAGGGCTTTGTCTTTGCGGAGCTTGCCTATGGGCACACTGTCAACGGGATAATACACATACGCCTTACCCCAGGGATCGACGGGATTGCCTAGCCCGGCTTCAATCAAGGTGTTGGGAAGACGATTGTTGTTTAACATGAAGGCTTGGATAGCCCCCTCGATGCCTTTGATGTCAGAAATAGCAAGGGTGACCCTGGCCTTTTCGCGAAAGCCGAGATAATTGGGAATGGCGATGGCGGCCAGGGTGCCGATGATGGCAATGACAACCATCAGTTCCAACAGGGTGAATCCGCGGTGATCCTGGCTGCTCTGCTTGAAACTGGTCATCATGTTTCGGCATCCTTGTGATCATTCGATGCCAGTCCTGCCAGACTGGTGTTCAGCTGTTCCAGCAGTCGTCCATAGGGCAGATCGCTGTTTGTTCGGGCACCGAGGTCGATCTCTTCGGCCTTTGCCGCCAGTTCGTCCAGGCCGCATTGCAACAGGGTGCCTTTGAGGGTGTGGGCAGCTCGGCCGAGCGCCGGGTAATCTTCACCATCAAGGGCTTCTTTTGCCTTGGCGAGATTGTCGGTGATGCTCAGGCGGGTGGCGGCCAGAACCCGGTCGATCTGTGCCGGGCTCAGTCTGGTCGTGGCCTGGAGATGGGCGGCCACCTGGGCCAGACCCGGTGGTGGACTAGAAACATCTCGGTGGGGTGAGGATTGTTCACCTGCCCCATTCTCGGTTTTTGCCAAGTGGGGGTCCGTCATGACCAGCGACCGCAGCATCGCCGTGAGTTGTTTCGGATGGAAGGGCTTGGTGATGTAGTTATCCATGCCGGCGGCCAGGCACATCTCCCGGTCTTCCCCCATGGCATGAGCGGTCATGGCCACGATCGGGACATGGCCGCCGCGCAGCCGGTTGCCCAGCTCCCCAATCAGCTCCTTGGGAAGATTCTCTCGTAGAGGCAAGCGTTCTTCCAGGGCGCGGATGATGGTGGTGGTGGTCAGGCCGTCCATCAGCGGCATCTGCACATCCATGAGAACAAGGTCGAAGGTCTGAACGCGCAGAGCCTCCAGGGCCTCCAGGCCGTTGGCGGCGGCGGTCACTTGGTGCTCCCTTTCCAGCATCATCGAGGCGACATCGCGGTTGATCTCGTTGTCGTCCACCACGAGGATGCGCAGATTCTTGGCCGCCGGACCAGGGTGGTCCTGGTCAACGGGTGAAGGTTCGACCAAGTCGGCAGCGCAGGGTTCAAGGGCAAGCGTCAGGTGGAAGGTGCTGCCTCGACCGGGCTCGCTGGCCACCCACATGGTCCCGCCCATGAGCGTGGTCAACTGACGGCTGATCGCCAACCCCAGGCCAGTACCGCCGTACTCCCTGGCATAGGAGGTATCTGCCTGCTCGAAGCTCTTGAAGATATCCTCCAGTTTGTCCGGGGCGATGCCGATTCCGGTGTCGGTGATGCTGAAATGGAGCCGGGATACTCCCTCCACCTGCCCGCCCGCCGCCGGTTTGACCCGGAGAATGACGGAACCGTGGGCGGTGAATTTAATCGCATTGCCCAGCAGGTTGAGGAGGATCTGGTGAATACGGAGATCGTCGCCGACAAAGGCCTCCGGTAAGCCAGGGGCCTTGAGCACCTCGAGCTTGAGCCCCTTTTCCACCGCCGGGACGTTCATGATGGACATGAGGGCTTCCAGGAGCCGGTCGAGCCGAAAGGGCCGCTGGTCGAGCTGCAGCTGACCGGCTTCGATCTTGGAGAAGTCGAGGATGTCGTTGAGGATACCCAGCAGGCCTTCCGCCGATTGCTGCACCGTTTGGAGAAGACGCCGCTGCTGCCCGGCGTTGCGCGCATCCAGGGCCAGGTGGGTCATGCCGAGGATGGCGTTCATCGGCGTGCGGATTTCGTGGCTCATGTTGGCCAGAAACCGGCTTTTCGCCTGGTTGGCCGCCTCGGCCCGCTCCGCCCGCATGCGATCGGTGATATCGAGATAGACGATTGTCAGTATCCGTTTGCCGATGGTGCCGATGATACGGCCGTATATGGAGCAACTGCGGACAGTGCCGTCTTGATGCTGCAAGAGGGCCTCGAAATCAGCGCCTTCTAGCTGTGCGGCATCTTCTAGCAGGCGATTGCGATCATCCGGGTTCGCCCACATCCCTATATCATTCCCGCTTTCTCCTTCCGCGAACTCAGGAGAATACCCAAAGGTTCGATACCAGGCTGTATTCCAGGTTGTCCCCCGGAACCCATCACGCTCAAAGGCAAAAGCCATGGGGACCGGGGCCGACTCGAAGAGCTGAGAAAAATTACTTTCGCTCTCTCTGAGGGCTTCCTGGGCATGTTTGGACTCGGTAATATCTTCATAGGACCCCAGGATACCGTAGATCCGGCCCTCACTGTTGCGCAGGGGCACCTTTGAGGTGCGAAGCCAGATCTGTCGGCCATCGGCTGTTATCTGCGGTTCCTCGAAATGAATCTTTGCCTGCCCGCTTTCGATGACTGCACGGTCATCGGCCCTATACAACGCCGCCTGATCGGCCCATGTCATGCTGAAATCGTCATCTCCGACAAGGCTTTCCGGGGTGGATCGTCCGGCGTCCTGGGCAAAGAGCTGATTGCAGCCCAGATATCTGCCGGCATAATCCTTCCAGAATACCCGCACCGGAATGGTCTCAATCACATCGCGCAACATCCGGTGCGATTCGAGCAGTTGTTGCTCCATCTGTTTGCGCACGGTGATGTCCAGGTGGGTTCCTGAAACCAGGAAGGGGGCTCCCTCCGGAGTTCGCGAGGCCACCCGGCCACGATCGAGAATCCACACCCACTGGTTCTTCTTGTGGCGCATCCGCAGCTCGCACTCGTAATAGGGGAGCTCGCCTGCAAAATGCTTCTCAAAGATGGCATACGACCGTTCGAGATCCTCGGGATGGACCAGGAGGTTCCAGGTCTCGACGGTGATGGGCGCCAGCTCGGACACCTGGTAACCCAGCATTTCTGCCCATCGTTCATTGATCAGGATTTCCCCGGTTGCCGCATTCCACTCCCAAGTGCCGACATTGGTGCCCTCAATGATATCGTTGAGTCTTCGATTGCGCTGCAGCACTTCCTGTTCGGCTTGTTTGCGCAGGGTGATGTCCTGAACAAAGGCACAGTTGTAAATGTGATCGCCAAACTCCAGGCAATTGGATCGTATTTCAACAGGATAGGTGACGCCGTCCTTGGTCCGGTGAAGGGTCTCGATGATCAGTCGCGAATTTTCCTTGAGTCGCCGGCGAAAGTCAGGGCGAAGGACACTGCCATAGGTTGGGTCAATGTCGTGCACGCTCATGCGCAGCAGCTCTTCCCGCGAGTAGCCCAAGGCCCGGCAGGCCTGGTTGTTCACATACCTGAAACGCGCGTCTTCATCGATCCAGAACATTTGATCTGCGGCATTGTCGAGGGCGAACTGGGAGAAGAGCAAGGTTTCCTCGGCTCCTTTCCGTTCGGTAATGTCTCGGGCGGCCGCGTAGATGAGGGTGCCGACGGGAACGGAGCGCCATTCAATCCAGCGGTAGGAGCCATCTTGGCAGCGGTAGCGATTGACAAAATCCAACACGGTTTCTTGCTGGGCAAGGCGGCTCATTGCGACCAGGGTGGCCTCCAGGTCATCGGCATGCACCAGATCCAGGAAGCGCATTGTTTTTAGCTCTGCGAGCGAATAGCCAAGCACCTTCTCCCATTGCGGATTCAGTCTGTGGAAAAATCCGTTGCCATCGGCGATGCACAGAAGATCCAGGGCCACGGAGAAAAACTGATCCATCTCTTCGGTCTTGGCTCGCAAAGCATCTTCTGCTCTTTTTCTTTCGGTGAAATCGTAGAGGAGCGACAGCATGACTTCAGAACCACCCAGAGTGACTTTCTCCGCCGACCACAGGGTATCTTTGATAGTTCCTGATTTGGTGATAAAGCGGATCGGTTCTTCCCGTAACCTTCCGGTCTCTCTCAGCTTTTTTCCCAAAGCGGTTCTGATGGAGGGATTTTCCCAGATGTTCAGCTCGTAGGAGGTGTGGCCGATCGTCTCTTCCCGGGTGTGCTCGAGCATCCGTAGCCACTGCTCATTGGCATCGATGAAACGGCCGGTCTCAATGTTGGAGATCACCAGGGGGGCAGGAGACACTGAGAAGACCTTGGCGAAGAGTTCCCTGCTGTCCCGCAGGGTCTCCTCGACCCGCTTGCGCTCGCTGATGTCGCGGACAAAGGCGACGTTGTATTCCTGTCCGCCGAAGGTGAGATAGGTAGCTTTGATTTCAACAGGAAAAATGCGGCCATCCCGCCGTTGATGCACAGTCTCCAATTCCATGCTTTTTTTCTTTTTCAATGTCTCCCAATGCCCCGGCCATGCCTCTGCGGGAAATTTCGGGTCAATATCATGCACGGTCAAGGTCAGCAGTTCGTTCCGTGCGTAGCCTAGGCTCTGGCAGGCCGCTTCGTTGACATAGAAAAAAGAGCCCTCGGGGGTCATCCAGAACACCCCCTCTGCTGCCTGGTCCACGGTGAATTGGGTCAGCAGCAGCCGTTCCTCGACTCGTTTGCGCTCAGCCAGTTCCTGCTGGGCGGCTTCGTAGAGCCGGGTATTGGTCAGCGCCATCGCCACTTGGTGGGTCAGGGTCTCCAGAAAACTGGATTGGGCGCTGAAATCTCGCTCCTGCAGGCTGGCCAGTCCCATAACGCCGATGATATCGGTGCCGCTCTTCAGGGGGAGGGCCGCAAAGGACCTGATGCCGGCCCGCTTGCATTCCTCCCAGGTGCAGCGGGCATCACCATGGATATTCAGCGAATACATCGGTTTTGCTTCCCGAGCCGCCAAGCCGCAGATGCATTCGCCTACCCGGTGCTCATGGACCACGCCCAAACGGGTTCGTTCTTCCGGCGGCAGCACCGCCTGCAGAACCAATCGTTCGCCTTCGCGCAGGAACAAAAAGACCAGGTCAGCCTGGGAGGCATCCAACATGCCTTGCATGGCCGCAATCGAGGTCTGTTCCATTGACAGCGTCGCGCTGGTCGCCAAACTCAGGGCATGGAGAGCGGTAATTTCCCGGGTGTGCTGCTCCGAGACCGCCTCAGCCTGCTTACGTTTTGTAATATCAAGGATGAGACCGAGGATATTGCCTTCAGGGAGCATCCGGACCCGGTTCTCTACCCAGACACGGCTGCCGTCTTTGCGCAGCAGACGGCGCTCTTTAGTCACACTTTTTCCCTGGGCAAGCGCATCGAAAGCAATCGGTTCCCGTGCAAGATCCTCGGGGTGGATCAGGGCGCTGATGTGCATGCCGAGGAGTTCCTCCCCGGAATACCCGAGCAGCTCGATGGCCCGTGAGTTGACCGCGAGCAACCGGCCCTGGGGGTCGGTGATGAACATGCTGTCTGCGGCCTCCTCGAAGAGGAGCCTGTACAGATCACCAGCGGGGGGAGAGGCTGCAAAATTTTCCAGTGGTTGCCGGTCGCTATTGTCCACCATCAGCGCTCTCCTTGTTTGTGCTGCTGTTGCTATTGATCCGGTGCATCCGGCCCGCCTTGGTCTGTGGTTTGTTCGCCGCCAAGGTGCAGGCCGTCTGCGCCAGGAGGAGGAGCTGGGCGATGGCGAATCGAGGCAATGTGTTCAGGGATGGTGGCAAAGGCATGGCTCGCATCGGCAGAATGTTCTGTTTGATTAAGGGATCACTCCACGGCGCTTTGTGGATCCGGCTTGGATTTACCTTGCGCTGCAAGGGTTTCGCAGGCACGTCGATCCTCGACTAAGTTCATTGTATTATAGAGGCAGCCGAGACCCGATCACAAAGAATATTCTTTCTTCCTCTTAAAAACCTATTGTTTGGACGTTTATAGAGGAGCCTCGCCTCCATTTCCGGGTACGCCTGACTCGGGGAGTGATCCCGCTTCGGAAAACGTCCGCGTATGGTCTTCGTTGAAAGAATGATGGGGAGGGAGGGCTAATGTCTTGAACCGGGATGTAATAGCCCGTATACTCGTTCTTTAAAGGAATTCTCATATTTCTGGCGACATGTGTTGAACACAGTGTTGTCCGCAGGTGAGCCCCCATCATGACCATGACATCGACAAAAACTTACAGCGCCATCATTCACCTGCTCCTCCAGGTGGACAAGGTCAGCCGGGACCAGGTGGAGCATGCCGCCCGGATTCAATCCAAACTGAGCACCTTCAGCCCCCTTCTGAAGATTCTCAAAGATCTGAAATGCATCAGCGATCAGGATGTGCGGGAGACCCTCCGCAAAACCTCTTCGCCCATCCGCATCGGCGATCTCCTGGTCGAACTTGGCTACATCTCCCCCGAGGACCTGGAGGCCGCCTGCCGCATCCAGCAGGACAGCGATCCCCCGGAAAAAATCGGCCGGATCCTGGTGAAGCATAATTTTATCGATGAACAGGTCTTTATCGAGATCCTCTCGATTCAGATGGGCTACCCCTTTATAGAACCCGGGCTCAATAACATCGATAAGGAACGGTGCGAGAAGATTCCGAACAACTTGATGGCGACCCTCGGATTCATCCCCATAAAAAGCGACGACGGTTCGGTGCGTGTCGCCTTTGTCGATCCCCTGGATTATGAAACATTGCAGACGGCCAAGCGCTTTTTAGGCAACAACATCGTTCCGATCATCGCCCAGAGCCGGTCGATCAAGAAAATC
>JBBQCO010000108.1:0-10759 GCA_038318785.1 Desulfobulbales bacterium
GTAAGTATTCCATCGGAAAAAGCAAGCCTGGAACAGAAAATAACCATAGTGCCTCTTCCCCTGCTTACATGCTTTCCGGTGCAGTCAGGCCGACCAGATGAAGGCCGTTCCGGAAAACCCGCTTTAAACCACCGCAGAGGACCAAGCGTGCTCGGGTCAACTCCAGGTCAGCGGTCAGCACCTTGTGTTTGTTGTAAAAACCGTGGAACTGCCCGGCCAACTCCATCAAATAGAAAATCACCCGATGAGGTGCCAGGTCAGCCGCAGCCCCGGCTACCATCTGGGGATAATCGGCCAGAGTCTTGAGCAAGGCGTACTCCTCGGGTTCGACCAGCCGATCCAACGCCTGGTCGGCCGAATCGACCGCTATCCCCTGCTCCAAAGCCAGTTTTTCGATACTGCACAACCGGGCATGGGCATACTGGACATAAAAGACCGGATTTTCCTGGCTCTGCCTCTTGGCGAGATCGAGATCGAACTCGATCAGGTTGTCGGGCTTGCGCATGAGGAAGAAAAACCGCAGGGCATCGGGGCCCACCTCATCGACCAGCTCGTCAACGGTGACAAAGGTGGCTTTGCGGGTTGACATCTTCACCTGCTTACCGTCGCGGAGCAGAGTAACGAACTGGTAGAGGACCACGGTTATCCGGCTATCATCGTAACCGAGTGCCCGGATTCCGGCCATCACGTCGGGCACGGTGGCGATGTGATCGGAGCCGAAAACATTGATCATCCAGTCATAGCCGCGCTTGAATTTATCGCAATGATAGGCGATGTCCGGCAACCGGTACGTGGGTTCGCCGGTCCCCTTGATGATCACCCGGTCCTGTTCCTGGCCGAACTCGGAGGTTTTGAACCAGGTGGCCCCTTCTTTTTCGTAGACCAGGTCTCGGGCCCGCAGGGTGTCAACCACCTCGTTGATCCGGCCATCCTCGTAGAGGGTGTGCTCGTTGAAATAGGTGTCAAAACCGATGCCGATCCGTTTCAGGGTGGCGTCGATATCAGCAAAAATTGCCTGCTGAGCCCTGTCCTTGAAGATGGTGACCTCAGCATCCTTGAACGAATCGCCGCCGTCGGTGATCATCGAACGGGCGATGTCATAAATATAATCGCCTTGATAACCGTCCTCCGGGAAAGTGTTGGGGAGGCCTTGCAACTCCAGGTAGCGCGCCTTGGTCGATTCCCCCAGAATCCGCATCTGGCGGCCGGCATCGTTGAAATAGTATTCGCGCTGGACCGCGTAGCCGCTCGCTGCCAGGACCCGGGCAATGGCGTCGCCCAGCACGGCGTTGCGACCATGGCCGACACTCAGGGGTCCTGTGGGATTGGCACTGACAAATTCGACCAGAACCCTGCGGCCGCCGCCGGTCTCGGAGCTGCCGAAACGCTCGTCCTGCTCGTAAATCGGGGCCAGTACCGTGGCCCAGATTGCCTTATTAATGAAAAGATTGATAAAACCGGGACCGGCAATCTCGACCCGATCGATCATCGGCTGGCTACCGAGCAGCTCGGCAAAGGGGCCAGCCAGATCGCGCGGCTTACGCTTGTCGACACCGGCCGCCACCATGGCAAAATTGGTGGAAAAATCTCCCTGGCCTTCGCGCTTGGGCACCTCAATGGTATACCGGCCGCCTGCGGCCACAGTCCAATGGCCGAGCCGGACGCCCTCGCTGAAACAATGATCAACAATTTCTTTAATCTTCGATTTTATCATGACGTAACCAGGTGCACTATGTGTTCAATCAATACCGGACAACCATTCCATCACGAGGTCCGAACATAAATAAAGCAATTTAAAACAGTTAATCGATCAATTCCCGCTCGTTCAGATTCCCAAACAGACACAGAACCTCGTAGCTGATGGTTTCCATCCAACCGGCAACCTCATCGGCGGTGATTTCTTCCTCGCCCTGCCGTCCCAAAAGGACCGCCTCATCACCCACCTGGACTTCGAGCAGGTCGGTGACATCGACCAGGGTCAGGTTCATCGAAATCCGGCCGACTACCGGCGCACGGCGCCCGCCGATCAGCACCTCTGCCCGGTTGGAGAGAGACCGCAGATAGCCGTCCTCATATCCCACCGCCAACACCGCGATGGTGGAGGGGCGGGTGGTGGTAAACAGATGCCAGTAGCCCAGACCGCTACCCGCCGGGACCTGGCGCACCTGGATGATCCGAGTGGAAAAACGCATAGCCGGCTGCAGCAGAGGCGGCGGCGCGGCGGCCAACCCGTCGGGACCATCGGGATAGTAGCCGTATAAGGCGATGCCTGGCCTGACCATGTCGAGCCGGGCGCCAGCCACATAAAATAAACCGCCGGAATTGGCAAGATGGAGGCAGCATTTGCCGGGCACCACATCGGCCAAGGCAGCGGTTGTCGCCAGGAAGGTTTGCAGGACTTCTGCCGAATTGGTCGATTGTCGGTTGTCGGCCAGAGGGAAGTGGGCCATGACACCGTCGAGCCGCAGATGAGGATCGGCCGCCACCGCCCGCGCCAGATCGAGAAAATCAGCCGGTAAAATTCCCTGACGTCCCATGCCAGCATCCAACTTCAGGTGTAGCCCGATTGCATTCCCCTGAGCTCCTGCCAGCCGGGACAACTCGGGCAGGATCGACGGGTCGAGCACCACCGGCGTCAATCGCGCCTCAACAATCAACGGCAGCGTCTGTGGGATAACCCCGGCCAGAACCAGGATCGGTTGGGTAATGCCGGCTTCGCGCAAGCGCAGGCCTTCCACGGCCTCAGCCACGCCGAAGGCAGCCGCGCCCTGGTCGGCAAAGATCTGGGCACAGTCGATCATCCCATGGCCGTAGCCATCGGCCTTAACCAGGGGCATGAGTGCCGTTGACCCGGCCAACCGTTGGCAGACCTGGAAATTGTGGATCAGTGCCGAACGACTGATTTCAACCCGATTAAGCGATTTCATGATGGTGTAATTGTCTGAACCATTGACGCCAGCCCAAACGGCTGGACAGACACAGAGACCAGCCGATGGCGCAGTAGAGAATACCGATAAACGGACCCGGTTGGGTGATTTTTCGCAGGACAAAACCTGCGGACATCATCAGGAACACCAGCAGCCATGTTTTCCAGGAATAAACGGCCCCCAGACACGTGTTGTCCTTGAACATGACAATACGTTCCAGGGAGCGCTGCGCTATCTTGTCGAGAATAAACAACGATTTCAGTGTACCCAGCAATCCGGCCACAAGGAACAGGAGTCGACCCCATCCTGGATCAAGCCATCCCCACCCCCGAAACAACAGTATGCCGCCGATGGCGGTCCAGAGAAAGGGGGCGGCAAAGAGATGGACGGTGCGCGACACTCCGGGTTTGCTCAAAGGGTTCATCGTTGCCTCCCTTAAGGGTGTCTCAGCCCCAAAAACAAGATAAGCCCATCCCCTGAAAGGGATGGGCTTATCGATCGACCCGATGTTCCGGTCAGATCAGATTTCGGTAACAGTGATAGCGCCTTCGGGACAAACTTCAACACAGGTCTCGCAACCCAGACATTCGTCGCCATTTACAGGCTCAGCCTTGCCGCCCTGCATTTCAAAAACCTGCGCAGGGCAAGCGTTTACACACTCTTCATCACCGGAACATTTATCTTTATCAACAATGATTTCCCACATGGCACAACCTCCACAATAAATAAAATTAAAAACATGAGAACGATGTAATTGCGACCTCAACTGTAAGGTGAAACGATACGCAAGAATCGCTTTTCTTTAAAAGACAGCCCATGGTTTGTCAAGGTAAAAGATATTTTCGATCCAGGCGATTACCCTCTGAAGAAGCCTCTTGGTTCTTGCTGACGACAACCCTTTCGCGCCTATCCGCCCACCAGCATTTCTCTTACTGCGACCCGGTTTTTTTTTGGTTTGCTCTTGATCAAAACAAAGGTAAGTAGAGCCTGTCTCATTCAATTCCAATTCGAGGTTCGACAGCAATGGCAAAAAAACAGCATACGAGTGGCAAGGGCGCCCTTCCCCCCGAAAAAGGTGAGCAGGCGATGATTGAAGGTATCCTTGAGGGAAGCCCTGACGCCGTGGGCGTGGCGGTGATCCGGCTTGATTGCGGCTGCCGGAAAATGGCGGCTCTCAACCAATCCGGCGATCCGGCCAGCAAAATCATCATGTACCGGGACAATTCCGAATCCATTTGTGACCAGTGCAAAGTAGATCACGGCGATTTTTCCCGACTAATCAAGCAGTTTATCAGTTGGCAGTCACCAGAACCCGATTTCTACACCAAGCAAATGATTGTCGCCAAAGTTCTGGGCACCGAGGAATAACTGCCGCTGCATCCACTGACACCTCAACAGACAGAATGCATGGAAACCCTCAAGCAGTAAGGCCTCTCTCGCCCCAGCTTTTTCCTGGGGCCACATGCCCTTTGAGGTTTGGCTTCAGAGTCTTTCCGAAGACTCGATCCGCCATGTCCGGGCCGATCTCACCTTGTTGACCGCGCTCCCCTCCTTTCCACAAAGAAGATCAAACCATGACCAGACCTTGCCGATTATGCCGGTAATGAGGTATGGTTCTCCGTTCTTACGGACTTTTTCCCGCCGCGATCTGGCACGGGCCCCAGTCGACCGCACCCTGCACAACGAATTGCCCCCGTTGCAAGCATAGCGATTTTTTCATGCTTCCCAAGTATCCTGAGACCTCTCCCCTGACCCTCGAACTCCGGCCCCTGCTGCACCCGCTTTTCCAGCAATTGCCCGACGGTATCTCCGAGTTCACCTTCGCCAATCTTTACCTGTTTCGAAACACGCATCGATATGCCGTTACTTCGCTGATTGACGGCACACCCGTTATCCTTGGCCAGGATAGAGCCACCAGCTTTTTCATGCTCCCTTTCGCTCTGCCCGAACTGCCGGATTTGGAACAACTCTTTCGCGACCGGGGAATGATGAAATGCGCCTCTAGGGCGCAGGCGACACTGCTTGAACGGAGAGGCTACCGCGCAGTCGAAGACCGGGATAATTTCGATTATCTCTATCGCCGAGAGGACCTCGCTCTCCTGGGAGGCCGCAACTATCACAAAAAACGCAATTTGATCAAAGCTTTTGTCAACTCGCACATCTTTTCAGCCAGGCCGCTGCGCGAGGAATTCCGTGACGACGCCTTGCGCGTGCTCGATGCCTGGCGGAACGAGGCTGATCAAGGGGATTATGAGGCGGCCCACGAGGCCTTGGAAAGGATGGAAGATTTGCAGCTCTGCGGCGGCATCTATTATGTCGAAACGGAGCCGGTGGCTTACGTTCTGGGCGAGGAAGTCGCTGGAGGCGCCAGCTTTGCCGTCCATTTCGAGAAGGCGGTCTCCGGGTACAAGGGACTGTACCAATACATCAACCAGTCCTTTGCCGCCATCTTGCCGGAAAGTTACGAAACCATTAACCGGGAACAGGATCTCGGCAATGAAGGATTACGAAAGGCCAAACTCAGCTACAACCCATCGGGATTTGTGGAAAAATTCAAGATCTACCCCAGCAAGCCGCTGCCGGAATAAAGAGCGGCCGCGCCGGCCCGGATCGTAGCGAACCGTTGCTTCAGTTTTCCCGATTGTAGTGGAGAACCTTGCCGGTGAAATTGCGGTCCTGCGTCTGCGACGGGGTTGCCTGAGTGAAGCTTGCCGCATACCCCAACCCTTCCATCCTGCGGGTAAATTGCCCCTGTTGCCGCCTGCCCGGATCAATAATAATCACCTTGACCGAAGGACTGGAATGGAGATCGATGAACCTGGACAGCAAAGCAGGATGATCGGGCTCGTAGAGGAGATCGCTGCCGATGATCAGATCAAACAACCCGACCTCGGGCAGGGCCTCGGCCCAGTCGCAGCGCTCGAAATGCTGTGACGGCAACTCATTGAGCCGATTGTTTTCCTGGAGAAATTCGTCCGCCAGCGGATGATAATCGCTGGCCGTATGGCTAGCCCCGCGCGCATTGGCAATCAGGCTGGCAATGCCGAGCCCGCAGCCCACTTCCAGAATCTTGATTCCGGCAATATCATAGCTGCTCATGATATCAGCCAAAATCAGACCCGAAGGCCAGACTGTGCCAAACAATGACCAGGTGGCCGAGGAGATGCCCATTGCTTCCGCCGTCCCTGCCGGGTCATGAAACTGCTGGCGATCCTGCAGGGAACGAATGATATAGTCGGCGCCGCCGATGACAAAGGTTTCAAATTTAACATGATACATAGGGGGGCTGATTGCTCCTACCGAAAGAAGTTCGGGAGATGAATGTGAGCAAATCAGAAGGCGGAAGACCCACGCACGAGGCGGGTGAAACAACTGCCGAGATGGACAGATCCAGTGGACGCTTTCAGGATACCGGGTGTGGCGTCAAAAAAATAGGACAATCGGAGATTTAAATACGATGCCAGCCGCGCAGCCCTGCGAAGGGACGCTTTGTGAAGGTGCAAAGAGCGTTTGCCAAAGATGGCCTCTCAACCTACAAATTCCTCAGGTGAAAGCAGGACGCCCGGCAACATCTCGCCGGAATCGAACCCAAATGAAGCGTTCCAGGGGGGCTAGCGGCCAAACAGCTCTCGGAGAAGATTACCCGGCCCCAGCCTCGACGGCTCTGTCTGCTGTTTGCTCTGGCCCTGCTGAGACTGACCGAGGGCCGTCCGGCAGGGATCCTCATCGGTGGTGGTCTTGTCGAGCAGCAACTCTCCCAACACCGAAAGACCACCAGTGGCGACACCTGCTCCAACTGAAGCTGCGGTTCGCAGGGTGCCAGCCGCATCAATACCCATGGACGGCTTGCTCAAAGTACCCCCCACCTTTACCAGACCCGCCAGGGGCGAGGACAGCGACAAGCCCACCCCGCCGCGAGCGCGGGGTTTGATGAACAAATCAAGACCCTCCGAGCGCAGATCAACGGTGCCGGAACCGACCACATCCACCTTGCTGGTACGCATCGCTATCCCCTTATCGGCGGTGGCGACGCCATCACGAAGGACCAACCGGACGGCGGCGCAGGTCATTTGGGTGGTGTCCTCGCTTTTGGCAAACGGATTGATTGCCCCAAGCACCTGGAATATCAGATCACCCGCGGCGAAATCAACAGCCTTGTTCTGCAACCGTCCCTCACCCACACTGATGCTCGTCTCTCCACTGGCCGTGGCCATCAGAGCGCGCACCGACTCGCCGCTGCCTTTCAGATCGACTTTGACATCACTTTTGCCGCCGGTGATCGGGCCCTTGCTGTCAAGCTTGCCCAGTTCAATCTGACGGCCATCCATCCGCAGGGCAACAACCGGCGTTTTGCCGGCCGCATCCAGGCTGGCCTCACCCTCGACAACGCCCCCGGCGAGACCAAACCGGAAGGGTTTGACCACCAGCCGGCCCGCGTTGAGTTGCACCGTCGCAGCCACATCGATCAACTGTTTGTCCTTTAGGATCAGCTTGCCGACCTGCACAACCAAGTCTGCATCCGCGACATGCAGAGCTGCGACCGGCAACGGTGTCTTGGGAAAAACGCGGCCGTCGTCGCTCGTAGCCTTGGCCGGTTGGGCCGCTGGTGTTTCCGGACCCGCTGGTGCCGGACCCGCTGGTGCCGGACCCGCTGGTTCCGCCGGGGCAGCAAAATCGGCTGCATTCAAGAGGGAGCTCGCCAAATTACCGGCGATTTGCAACCTGGGGACAGTCACGACGGCCAACTCGCCGCTCAGATCGCTGCCGCCGATAGTGGCCTTGAGGCCGGTCATTTTCATGGTCGTCTTGTTGCCGCGCACTTTCCCGGAGAGTTTCACCGGTCCCTTGATCGGCAATTCATTGCCCGTCATTTGCGCCACGGCCGCCGGAACATCGCTTTCCACCTCCATCAACAGATCAACAGCAACTGCTCCGGTGAGATCGGCAACTGATCCCTTGGCATTGAGCAATACGAATTCGCGTGCGCCTGCTGCCAGATCCATGTCGGTAAGGTGCAATTGTTTGCTCTTGCCACGCACCCTTCCGGAAAATTTTACTGGTCCTTTGACTGGCCATTCTCTACCCGTCAATTGCACCACGGACGCCAGGTTGTCACTTTCCATCTTCAGCGCGAGATCAACCCCAATTACTCCTGTCAGATCAGTCACCGAACCTTTGGCGTTGAGCAACAGATCGCGTTTTCCCGCTTCAATATCCACATCGGTCAGGTGCAATTGCTTGTTGCTGCCCTGCAATTTTCCCGTGCCTTTGATTGGGCCTTTGATCGGCCATTGGTTTCCCGTTAATTGCGCCACGGCAGCTGGACTGTCGCTTTCCATCTCCATCCCCAGATCAACAGCAACGGCTCCAGTCAGATCGGTCACCGAACCTTGGGCCTTGAGCAGCAGCAGGTCGCGTTTTCCCGCTTCAAGATTCACGTCGGCAAGATGCAATTGGTCGCCGTTATCGCTCAGACGGGCCGCAACCTTGAAAGGACCCGCACTTTGCGGAAGCCCCGGCGTGGTAATTCCAGTAAGGCGAACACCGTCGATCAGCTCGGAACCTTGGGCTTTTAGCGTCAAATTTAGGCCACGAAAGGCGGCGAGTTCGGCAATGCTGCCGTCAATACTCACTGTTATTCCGGCAATGGTGCCCTTAAGATTGACTGGCCAGGGTTTCCCGTCGAGCACGGTGGCAAGCCGGCCAACGGTACCACTGAGTTCAATGTTGTGTTCCCGAACCTTGGTGCGCAGCAGCACGGCCAAAAGCCGGGCATCGGCACTATCCGGCTGCAGAGTCAATTTCTTGATCTCCACTGCCTCGGTTTTATGGGAGGCGCGATCATACCAGCCCACCAGACCTTCGGTGATGATCAGTTCGTTGAGGTCAAAAGAGTAGCCACCGCCTTCCTTTGCGGAGGGCAGTGCTGACTCACTTGGTTTCGCCTCGTTTTTTTCCGCTGGATTGCTGAAATCCAGATTCCCTGGTCCTTGGGCATCGGTCTCGATCAGGATGTCGGGCGAGGAAACAATCAGACGCTTGACCAGAATCTCTCGCTTCAGCAGCGGCATCAGGGCGACCTCCATCTCGACTTGACCGATCTTGACCATCTCGGAGCGCGTTGATCCTGCGGGATTGGACAGGGTCACTCCTTTGGCGATGACAACCGGAACCAAACCCGCTTGCAGCTCAAGAGGGCCTGCAATGGTCAGAGTCCGGCCGGTGGCGGTTTTCACCTGGGTCGTCAACATATTCTTGACCTGTTCCAGATTCACGAATTTGAAGGCAAGGATCCCTCCCACGGCCAGAAGGGCCACAAGAACCGCCAACAGAACGCCAATTTTCACAACTGATTGGATACGCATACTTTTTTCTCCCAGGTGGAAAAGAACCGCACCTCATGTTCCGACGGCGGACAGGCCGTGGCCGAGCATCAAAAGGCGCGGCACGGCGTTGGCTGCGCGATGGCGGAGAATCAATCGCGGTCGCGTCAGCACCCATTGTGTTCAGAAGGGAACTGTTCCCGGAACATTTTAACTTGTTGTTTTACAATTAAATTAATAATAACAATCGCATGATCTTGAAAGTCGTTTTTTCGTTAACTTTTTTTCGTCGAGTCGACTTGCCTGAGCAAGGGCGAGCAACCGGCAAGGAGTCCCATGCCTCCGGTCATCAGTTTTATAGGTTGGCATAATTCCGGAAAAACTACCCTGGCCCGACAGGTGGTGGCCCATCTCAAGGGGAAGGGCTATATCGTGGCGGTGATTAAATCGACGAAAGAAACCGGCATTGTTTTCGATCAACCGCACACCGACACTGCGCTCTACAAGGCCGCCGGCGCTGGCAGTGTGGCCCTGTTGGCCCCGGATCAATTGATTGTGCAAAGCAAACCACCGGGTCTCGACCTGCTGGCGTTGGCCCAACGTCTGTTTCCCGAAGCAGATATCGTCATTGCCGAGGGGTTCAAGCATGCCGCCGGTATCCCGAAAATCGAGGTCAGACGAGACAGTGAGGCGCCCCTATTGCGTGAGCAGGTTGGGGGAGTGATTGCCGTGGCCACCGATCTGCAGCTCGCGGGCGGCCTGAGCTTCCGGCTTGACCAGAGCCGGGAGATTGCCGATTTGATCGCGGAACGCTTCCTTGCCGCTCCGACACAGCCAGAAAGCTAACCCGCTGTCCATCACCATCCAAGGAGGAGCGCATGGCCGAATCCCTCAATTATCCCTCCGAAAAAGCGGGCCTGCCGCCAGGCACCCTGGTCCATGTCGGCAAGGAACCGGCCACGGCTGGCCGCATCACTCTGATCAGTTACAGCACTGATCATTTTGAGGAACACCCGGTCGCAACCATTGCCGACATTCTTCAGCACCGCAATCCTGGAGCGACCCTCTGGGTCCACTGCGAGGGACTTGACATTATTGAGATGATCGAGGCCATCGGCCACCAGTTCACCGTCCACCCGCTGGTGCTCGAAGATATCCTCAACACCCATCAGCGGCCAAAATTCGAGGAAGACGACGACTACCTTTTCCTAGTCGTCAAAACCCTGAGTTCCACCGAGGCCCTGGCTGTCCGCCATGAACAGGTTTCTCTCCTGGTGTTTGCCGATATCCTGTTCACCTTCAGGGAGACAACGGATGGACTGTTCAACAGCCTTCGTCAACGGCTGGCCAATGCCAAGGGCCGCATCCGCTCCATGGGAACAGATTACCTAACCTATGTGATTATGGACGCGGTGGTGGATAACTATTTCGCCCTCTCCGATACCCTGGAAGAGGCGATCGAGGACCTGGAAATCAAACTGCTGGACCGGCCCCGGCCCAAGACCTTTG
>JBBQCO010000109.1:0-10687 GCA_038318785.1 Desulfobulbales bacterium
TTGCCGGGGCGTTTATCCTGGCTCTCGTGGGAGTCATGTCGATCCTGCTGCCTTTTCTTGTTTTCAAGATTTTGTCCGAAATTTCGGATACCAACAAGAAGCTGAGCCGAATACTGACCCTGCTCAGCGAGGGCGAGAGAGAAAACAGATCGCCTTCGCAGCCTCAACGGCAGTCGGAAGAGATACATCTGGGACCAACTTCAGCCCCCAAGAAGGGCCCGGCTGAGATCGGCGGAAAACCCCTCCGTTTCCAATAAAGACCTTGGACGGAGAGTGCGGACGAGAAGAGGCCCAATAACCACGATGTTCAAACATCTGTCGCGCTGCTTGTAGCACCTCACCCTCCCAATCTCTTCACTCTTTCCCGACAAAATCCCCCAGTTGGGGCGACACCATGCAGCAACCGCCCATGCAGTCGCCGATAGCGTTGATCTCCGCTTCTTCCAGATCAATCAGGGCTCCGATCACATCCGTCTCGTTCTTACCGGCAAAGATCCCCTCCGGAGTAAACCACCCTGCCCCTTTTCGGTATTGAAAGCTGGTCGTTACCTCTTCAAGTTGCATTTCTCTGGACAAGTCCACAAACTTTTGGTCGTGCATGCCGCGCCTCCCTGGGGCGAGTTGGGTGGTAAAGGAACCGTACGCAATACAAGAGGCGCCATTACCAGAGGCTCGGATCAACCTTGCCGAGGAAAACCTTGGTGCAGATGAGGATGTTGCGGGCGTTATCGCCGGCCTGGATGCGGAGCAATCCTTCACGAAGAATGATTTTTTTCAAAAGCTCCCTGCCGTTGGATTCATTGTAGTAGATGTCCGAATCAAGGATGTCTTGAAGGTTTTCCGGTTCGGTCTTGTCAACGATCAGTTGGATGCCCAATTTGAGAAAGGGATCTTTGATCTGCATCAGTTCACCTTCCAGAGCAAGCAACCCCTTTTTGAAAGCAGTTTCACCCAGATCGCGTAACTGTTTCACCATCGGGATCAAACTTTCCTGATCTTCCCGGCTGCAGGCAGCCTTTGCGGCCAGTGATAAATCTCGTAACATGGGTACTCCTTGAAATATTTGAGAAAAGGATGGATAAGGTTTCGTCTATCCGTTGTCTTCTGCTGGCTATCGTTTATGTATTCTCTTCTTACAGTATCGCGTTTTTCTCATGCAACCAGTGGTTGCCATTCACTCATGAAGCTTTACGAATCCCAGGATTATCCGTTCAGAATCGCTTGCTTTTTCAGTGACAAAACCTCTGGAGGAGCCAAATGAGCCCAATTCGGTTCGCCCCAAAAAGCCTCATTCGTCGCAGATGTTCAATGCAGGAATGCAGATTCACTCCGAGCCTTTTTGATCAATCGGGGAACTAATACAAACATACGTTGACAAGGTCATCTGAAATCTTTCAGGAAGAGACCACCGGTTTCTCCCCCATGGGGGCGACGGCTTTTTCTATTCGACTTGGTCATTTTTCCTTACCTGCGATTCGAATTGTCTTTCCCCCTGTCGGGGTGACGCCCGCAGATCGCAGGCTGGGTTTGCCCGCCATACCGGGCAAACAAAAAAAGCCCCTTGACCGGTTGGCCAAGGGGCTTTTTTTATAATCTAGTCTCTGAAAAATGCCCGAGTCACTCCAGCGACTTCATACCGGAAAGCTGGAGGCTGAAGGTCAATTTGCCCAAAATCGGGCTTCCTGTTCCAGCCATTTCATGGCCCTGCCGTAAAACTTGGCTTCATCGATGCTCACATTGGTATAACAAATGGCCGGTTCCAAGGGGAGCTGGTCTGAACAGAGGCGAATTTCGCTATCATCCAGAAAACGGACAAGCAAGGTGCTGTCTTTCTTCAGCAACCCCTCCTCAAAAACAGACACAAGGGTATCGGTATTCAGCACGGAGAGCTCATCGTCAATCACCGCTGACCGCAGGTCGATGATCAACTCCCGGCAATGGGGCATATTGAGCATGGTTTGGGCAATCTGTAAGATATCCCACCCGGCATCGTCGTCCACTTCCCCTGAAACAACAATGGAATAGACCGTTCCGTCATTCTCCTTCTTGATTCTGAATCGCATATCTCCCTCCCTTGGATGTATGATTATTCCCTTAATCAAATGCAATCAAAGAACTCCAGCCATGTACAGTAAATATTCGGTAACCGTTTTCTTCCTGATCACGCACCATTTAATATTTCCTATGTCTTCATCGGCTGGCGGCCTGTAAAAGCTTTAGCGAAAAACAAGGCTTTTTTTGCTATCAATAAAATGTCATAAAAACAAAATATTACACCTCTTTGCTCTCCGCAGATGGCACAGAAGAACACTCGAACCGGCAATCTCTCCAGCCAGAATAACTCGTGATTACAGGTGATTACAGGCCAATGATCGTTGATCCTGTGAGCCTTTGCACCAACAAACTTAATTTTCAAGAAAGACTGGTCGATACGACGTGGGAGACAGGGATTGCTTGTTGTATGCAGACGGGAAGGAATGAGACGAATGGAATATAGGATTCAGCAAAATGATACTGTCGCCAATGCTACCCGGCAACTTGAAGCGGGCAGCAGAACGCGGAAAAGCAATCGTCCCGAGGCGAAAGGCACGACATCGTTGCGCGGCTCATGGTCAAACGCCGCATCAGGCCTTTCGGTGCAGTCCAACTTTCAAGAATTTCTGGCGCAAGAAACCGCTCTCCAATCCTCCCGGAAAACCACCAACCAGGCAGAAGTCCGCTCTGCTAAGACACCTGCGACCCAGCAGACAACCGATGGAACGCATGAGATCGTGCACATCCTGCAAAAGGGGGAAACCATCTGGCAGCTGGCAAGGGAAAAATACAAGGTTGATCCGGCGGAGATTCTGCGTTGCAATAAGATCGACAACCCCAACAAACTGCGAGTCGGGCAGCAGATTCGTATCCCCACCGAATCACCAGGCGGTTTAACTGGCGCCTCGGAGAAAGTGGTTGCCGGTTGGTACGGCGAGTACCACCAAGGCCGGCTCATGGCCAACGGTGAGCCGTTTGACATGCACGGGGCCACCATCGCCCACCGCGACATACCCATCGGCGCCGAGGTCGAACTGGAAAATCCAAAAACCGGAGAAAAAGCCAGAGCCGTGGTCACCGACCGGGGTCCTTATCACCGGGGCCGGGATGTCGATCTCAGTTATGGCCTGGCCCAACGTCTATCCATCGCCAAACAGGGTGTCGGCAATCTGAAGATGCGCGTCCTCTAAGCGCCCCCGGCTATCGATTATTGACTGTCGCTGCCGGTCGACTCCTCCCACGCACACAGCAGACAATCGCAGCATCTTGTCGCCCGCCTCCTCCGGATCAGCCAGGGGATTATAATCCGCCACCATTCCGATAAGTTCCCCGATAGGCCATTGCCGCTCCTCCCCGGTGGCCCCCCTTCACAACCTTCCACAATGCACACGCGTTCCTTCGTCCTGCCCGTTTAGTCTCCATCCGGCTTGATCGTTCGGGTCGTCTGCAAATTCTGGGACTTTGGCTCCCGTGAATACCACAACAATCCCGCCGAACAGCCGATTATGCTGGCCATTTCCCACGGTTGCAGCGCCTCACCCAGCACAATCCAGGCCAGCAAAGCGGTGGTCACTGGCACAAAGGACATGAACAGAGCCACGGTGATCGTGCCCAGATGGCGGATGGCATAGGCCACGCAGACCAGAGCCAGCACATTGACGATGACGCCTTGATAAATGGCCTGAACAGCCATATCTTGCAAGGAAGCCTGAGAAAAACCAGAGGGGAAAAAGTACCACATTGGGGTAAAGAGGACCACGTTGACCATGGGCACGATAACCACCACATCCTGCCAGCTCATATGCCAGAGACGGATGCCGGTCATGTGAAAGGTGTAGCAGAGCGCGGCGATCAGGAGCAAAACGATACCGGCCGTTCGGTCCAGGGTGAACACCGAACCGCCGGTCATGACCAGATTGGAGAAAAAGATCAGGCCGATGGCGGCATAACGGTGAAGGGCGATTCGCTGCCGGAATAACAGCCAGGCGGCGACGGCCCCCAGCACCGGCAGCATGCCGTTGACCAGCACCCCGGCATGGGCAGCCCGTACGACCTTGAGCCCGTAGAAAGAGAGCATGGTGTAGGGAAAGCCAACACCCAAACCGACCACCAGATACTGCCGCAGGCTGAACCGTCTCCAAGGATAGCGAAGGATCAGCGGTGAAACCGCGAGAAAGGCCGTCCAATAGCGCAGCAGGGTGATATCGGCAGGCTGCAAGGAGGAGTGGACACCTTGGCGTGAGATGGTGATCCAACCGGACCAGATAAAGACCACGGCCAAGCCGGCCAGATAGGGTTTCATTGTTTTCATCGCAGGCAGCATTACTCCGGATTATTCCCACCCGCAAGGCTTTCGCGGTCGCGACCCGGCGGCTGCCTGGCCCATCAGCTTTTAACCTGCCACACGAGGAGTATAATCAATGAGCCGACCTCTGGAACAACCTCATGCGCTCACCGCGCTCCGTTTCGACAACCGTTTCACCCGCGAGTTGCCCGCCGACCCGCTGAGCGAAAACCGACGACGTCAGGTCCACGGTTCCTGCTACTCGCGGGTGGTACCCGTCCAAACCGCAGGGCCGCAACTCGTTGCCTATTCGCGGGAGGCGGCAAATCTGCTCGACCTGACGGAAGCGGACTGCCGCTCCGAACTCTTCACCGAGATTTTTTCCGGCAACCGCCTGCTGCCGGGGATGGATCCTCATGCCGCCAGCTACGGCGGCCACCAGTTCGGCAACTGGGCCGGACAGTTGGGCGATGGCCGGGCTATCAATCTGGGTGAAATCGTCAACAAGCAAGGCGAACACTTGACCCTGCAACTCAAGGGTGCCGGGCCGACCCCTTATTCCCGCACCGCCGACGGCCTGGCGGTATTGCGCTCCTCGCTCCGTGAATTTTTGTGCAGCGAGGCCATGTTTCACCTGGGAGTGCCGACCACCAGGGCACTGAGCCTTATTCTCACCGGAGACACAGTGGAACGCGACATGTTCTACGACGGTAACCCCGAGGAAGAACCGGGGGCCGTGGTCTGCCGGCTGGCGCCCTCCTTCATTCGTTTTGGCAATTTTGAAATTCTGACCGCCCGAAATGAAATTTCTGTTCTGCAGCAACTGGCTGATTTCACCATCCGCACGGGTTTCCCCCATTTGGGTGAGCCATCGCCCGAGGTGTACGGTCGCTGGTTTGACGAAATCTGCCGGACCACCGCCGCCCTGATGGTCCACTGGCTGCGGGTCGGTTTTGTCCATGGGGTGATGAACACCGACAACATGTCGATCCATGGCCTGACCATTGATTACGGGCCCTACGGCTGGCTCGAGGATTACGATCCCACCTGGACTCCGAACACCACCGACGCCAAAGGCCGCCGCTACTGCTACGGTCGGCAGGCCACGATTGCCCACTGGAATCTGGCGCAACTGGCCAACGCCCTCTATCCGCTGATCGGCGCAACCGAACCTCTAGAGCAATCCCTGCGCGACTACACCCGCCATTTCGAGCAGGGCTGGCAGGCGATGATGGCGCACAAACTCGGGCTCGCCGCCTTTGAACCGGAACTGGACCGACCGCTGATCGAGGATCTGCTGCGGCTTCTGCCTGAGGTGGAAACGGACATGCCCCTTTTTTTCCGGCACTTGGCCCAGGTGCCAAAGGATGCTGCAATGACCGCCGAGGATCGGCTTGCACCCCTGCAGGAGGTCTTCTACCGGCCGGAACAACTGACACCGGCGTATCGGGATCGGCTGTCCTCCTGGCTCGACCGGTATAGTGAGCGACTACGCCGCGACAACCGGCCCGACGACAAACGAAGGGAGCAGATGAACGCGGTCAACCCAAAATACGTCTTGCGCAACTATCTGGCCCAAATGGCCATCGATAAGGTGACGCAAGGAGAATATTCCTTGGTGGAGGAACTGCTCGAGGTTCTGCGCCATCCCTACGACGAGCAGCCCGGTAAGGAACGGTTTGCTGAAAAAAGACCCGAGTGGGCCCGCAACCGGCCGGGGTGCTCAATGCTGTCATGCAGCTCCTAGGGAAGACCGATGGTTCGTCGACGGCAGAGGCGGGAGACCGGCATGATCACCTTGAGGCGGCAAAGCTAAAAAGTACAGAATACATCTAACCAATTAAATTTGTTCGTATAAAAAAAGGGAACGAATGAACTAATAGACTGAAAAACTATCATCAACAGGAAGCGGCAATCCTTGAACTCAGGGGTTGCCGCTTTTTTTTGTCATCAGCCCAACCCGCCTCCAGACACAATGTTACAGACGAACACTTCCACGACACAACACCGACCAAACAACAGGTAAGGTTACGCAATCACATTAAAAAAAACACCACCTTCCCGTCGATACCCATGACAGAGAGGATCGATTCGTGCGGAGTAGCGGCAACAGGCAGGAGTTCCCGGAATCGCCCCCTCTTGGAACATGCTCTTTCTCTCCAGGACGGAGAGTGCTGTTGCACGGATGCGCTCAACGGCCGACGGTTTCGCCGCTGGCCATGTCACCGGAACATCGGTATCGATAAGGCTCACCCAAGACAGACTTTCGGTAACGGCCACCGGTTTAAGGGGGGAGGGAAACATGGGACTTTCCAGCGCGTTCTATTCAGCGATCAGCGGTTTGCAAGGCAGCTCGCAGGCCATGACGGTCACCGGCAACAACATTGCCAACAGCAACACCGTGGGATTCAAATCCAGCTCAACAGTCTTTGCCGATCTGCTTTCAGCCAATATCGCCAGTTCCAGCGGCAATTCCCAGGTTGGCCGCGGCTCTCAGGTGCAGACCGTCCAGACCTGCTTCAGCCAAGGCGGCTTTGAGTCAACCGAAAGCGGCACCGACATCGCCATCGAGGGCAGTGGTTTCTTCATCGTCAGCGATCCGACGAGCGACACCAGTCTCTACACCCGCAACGGTAACTTCAGCTTTGACGACGACGGGTATCTGGTCACCGCTGACGGCTTTCGGGTGCAAGGGTCGTCCTACAATGCCGACGGCGTCCTCGCCAGCGGCAATCTCAGCGACATTTTGGTGGATCTTGTTTCGCAAATCGAAGCCGAGCCGACAGAAAATGTCACCCTGCAAACCAATCTCGATTCCAACTCGGATATTCTCACCGGCTTTGACCTCACCGCGCCCGAGGATACCTCTAACTATGCCACCACCACCTATCGCAGCCTGCAGGCCAACCTGCGTACAACATCGACAACGCTCAATCAGTTGTACATCAAATCCTCGACCGGCATCGAGGTGGCCAAGGCCTCGGACAATCCCTCCTCGGTCGGATCGATCATCAGTGGCCGCAGCGACATCGTCAAGGGTGAACGCTATGTGGAAAACTGCAAGCATGTCCAGGACAGCCTTTCCGCGGCGGAAGTCTCGATTGATTCCATTAAAGCACTGATGACCAGAGCCAAGAAAATCGCCGTGGCCGCGAACAACGACAGTCTGTCAGCGTCGGACAAGGCTACTCTGGCCGATGAAGTCAGCCAGTTGCGCACAGAACTGCTCGACCTGGCCAACACCCAGGTAGATGGCAAATATATCTTTGCCGGTTACAATGATCAAACCCAACCTTTTTCGGGCACTCCAGTTGCCTACGCCGGCACCAGCGATCATCAGAGAATCGAGATCAGCCCTGGTGCCACGGTGGCTAAAAACATCACCGGCGAAGAACTGTTCCTGAGTCCGGTCAATGTGTTCACCACCCTGGAGGACCTGCAAATCGCTCTGACCAGCGGCGACAGTGCCAACGTCTCCGCCCAATTGACGCCGCTGGAGGAGGCAGCCGAGCAAGTCCGCACCCAGCAAAGTTCGCTTGGCAACATCAGCGCCCGGATGGACGACATGATCAGCCTGCATGAAAGCTCGCTTTTGCTGGTGGAGTCGACCTTATCCCGGCATCAGGACGCCGATCTTACCGAGGTATTGTCTGAAATTGCCAAGATGGAAACCTCGCTGGAAGCCACCATGCAGGTCACGGCCAGGGTTTCCTCGCTCAGCCTGATGGATTATTTGTGACAGGGCAAAACATCCGATAAACAAGATGAGCGTTCTTAGACAAAATGTTGCGGGTTCCACGCTTAATCCGGAATCTTGCAATCAGAAAGAATATCAAGATCCTTGTTGTAGACTGACGTCTCTATTTCCACCAGGCCCAGCATGGTATGAAACAGATTAGCATGGGAAAAAGGTTGATTTACCTTCGTGCGGAGTGCTTTTTTATCGATTTTGAAACTGTCACCAAACCAAAGAACAGAGGCAATATGCTTCTGGCTGTCCGGCGCCATGGCATACGGCAGCCCATGCAGGTAGAGGCCGAATTCGCCAAGGGATTCACCATGATCGCTCATATAGAGCATGACGGTTTCAAAACTTTTGGTGTTGTCTTTCAGCAAACTGATGACCTTCTGCAAAAAATAATCGGTATAGAGTAACGCATTGTCGTAGGTGTTGCCGATCTCTTCATTGGTGCATTCATCCAGTTGATTGGTCTGGCAAGTCGGGGTAAAGCGTTCAAAGGCTGCAGGGTACCGTTTATAGTAGGCAGGCCCATGATTCCCCATCTGGTGAAGGACGATCACAATATCCCCTTGTTGTTGTGTATTGATGTAGTCTTGCAAACCAACCAGCATCCCCTCATCCCGGCATTCAACATCATCACACATCGTATTGAGTGCCGGTTGTTTATAGTCCTGATACGGGACCCTGAACGCCACCCCCTTTGAGTCTGAGTTGTTATCCCGCCACAAGACATGCACTCCGGCATGCTGCAAAACATCGAGGAGATTTTCGTTGGTTGCCCCTTTGCGCTCGTCGAAGAGCTCACGCGGAAAATTGGAAAACATGCACGGGACAGAATAGGCGGTCGAGGTTCCGCTGGAATACATTTGGGTGAAGGAGACAACATCCTCCTTTTGCAGGAGAGGATTGGTTTGACGCTGGTACCCATTGAGCGAAAACCGGTCTGCCCGAACGGCCTCACCAACCACCAGAATGATTAATTCCCGGTCTTTATCCGTTGCCGGAATTTGAGCATCCAGGCCCAGGGGACGAACAACTTCCTTGGTGGTGCAGAAGTTCTTATTGATATATTTTCCGATGGAATAGAGCACGTAGGTGGGGTTGGTATAATATCGTAGCGGTTTATGTTCTCTAAAAAAAGAAGCGTAAAACCGGCTAAAAAGAAGCACCAGACCCAGCACAACCACCACAGCGAGCGCGGCCGTCTTGATTTTAGCCAGGAGAGCTCTTTTCCAGGGCATGGATTCAAGCCGGAGCTTGTAGACCACAATGGAGGGCAGCACCCCCAGGAGCGCGCAATACCACAGTAATTTGACACTGAGCAGATCTGCAGTTTCCTTGAGATTGGTCTGAAACACATTCTGCAACATGGTGTGATCGATCACCACACTCAAATTGTCCATAAAATAGGCGGTGATCGAGGCGGTCAGCAGAAGAAGAATCAACACCGGCTTGGTCGTATATTTCGAACTGACCAGAGTGAGCATAAGCAGGATAAAAGCAGTCAGCCCCACCACAAGGGAGATCAGAAACCCACTATTTTTTAGGGTGATGGGATAAACATCAACAACATGATGAAAGAAGGAAAAATTGCACAGAAGGACAAAAAAGATGGCACCCAAGAGGTTGAGTTGGGTCTGGGTCATTCTCATTGTTGCGAACACAGTTTATTTATTGAGCCCTTTGCAAAATGAACGGTAGCCGGTTGCGTCATTTCCCGTTTTCGCATGAGAGTCAAAAAAGGCGCAGCGCTGCCAGCCACCCGTCATGCTGGAGGCCTGTCACGAGGTGGAGAAGGAGAAAAAACCAGAAAAACCAGCTAATTTCCTGCAGCGATCGGCGGACATGACGGGGTCTCACCGGATAGATATCCGGTTCAACCAACTGGAATTGACAGGGAAAAAACCGGGGCACCCGGTTTGCATACTCCTCATAAACTTGGCCAAATCTTTGTTGCAGGTTTCTTTCCTCGGCCAGCACGACCAGGGGATAATAGAGGATAAAGGCGCAGGCGATGATGGCCAGGATCAAGAGATGTTTCGTGGCCAGGCCCATGCCGAGTGCACCAAGAAAGCTGCATACATACAGCGGATTGCGGACCAGAGCGTAGGGCCCCTCGACTACAACGCGATCCTCCTTGTAGCCGCTGATGTACAGACTGCTCCAGATGCGGCCAAAGGCGGCAATAACGATCAGTACAAATCCCAAGGTCTCCGCCAGCAGACTGGCCACACTGTTGCTCGGCCAGGAGGGTGGTGTTGCGATCAATAGAGCCAAACAAGCGAGGACTACCGCAATGGAAACAGGTTGTCGCAATTTGATGGTCCATTCAAGGGAAGGAGCTTCCGGGGGACAATTTTCCTGGGGGACAATCATGGCTTTTCTCTCTATAAAAAGTGAAAATACGGTTTTTTAAGCACGAACACACTCTGATGGAAGCAACGCGGAGGCTCGCATTATAAAGAGGGAATTACCCCAAATACAAACCATAATTACCATAGGCCTGATGAAGAAATGATGAAGAACGCTTTTCCTTGGGTGGTCTTCATCATTTCTTCATCAATATGGAGTATAGAAAAGGAGGGGTACAAGTTCGGAAAACAGCATGAACAAAGGAGAGAGCGCAT
>JBBQCO010000110.1:0-10612 GCA_038318785.1 Desulfobulbales bacterium
TCTCTGTTCATCAAACTTATACTCCCCCCCATGGCCTTGATCAGGGCATAAGAAACCGACAAACCAAGCCCAGTCCCTTTGCCCGGCTCCTTGGTAGTAAAGAACGGATCAAAGGCGTTGACTATTACCTCTTGGCCAAACCCGACCCCAGTGTCTGAAAATGTCACCTGAATGGTGCGCCCTGTATCGGCTTTAAGGGAATCGGTTGCAATTTCGATGATGCAGTTCCCGCTCGTCTCCCCCGCATGAATGGCATCGGCGGCATTGATCAGGCAATTGAGAAAGACTTGCAGTAATTGGGCGGCATTACCAAAAACAAGAGCTTCTTCCGCCGTCAACCGGGTGCGCAGGTCAATACCATCCATGAGAGGCTGAGGCCGGAGGAGTGCAACAACTTCATGCAATACCTGATGGACATCGACATTCTCTTTGAGGCCGCTGGCCGGCCGGGAAAGATCGAGGAGTTGACGGACCAGTTGACTGATCCGCTGCAATTCCTGCTCTGCCCGGCCGCAGAACTCTTGTTTTTCCTGTTCACTCACGTCCTGTTGCTGGATCAGACCGAGATAGCCCTGAACAATGCCGACCGGATTGCCGATTTCATGGGCCAGACCGGCGGCAAGCCTGCCGACTGAAGACAGTTTCTCGGTACGCACCATCTCCTCGCGGGTGGCAATCAATTGCTGATTGGCTTTTTCAAGAGAAGCGACATGCTGCTGCAACTTCTCCCGGTCCGTCTTGATGCGCCCCAGCATCTGCTGCATCGATCCGGCCAGTTGTGCCAGTTCATCGCCACCCTGCAAGGCGAGAAAGGGCACCCCGCTTTCATCGGTGTAGGAATCGGTGAGCCGGATCAGATGTTCCACTGGCTGAAATATTCGCCGGCGGAACCGAAAAAAACCGATAATCAATAAAATAATCAAATTGACCCCAAGGTACCCGGCGACATACCGTTGCGTGGCCCGGACTTTGGTGTAATGGGGTTCAAGGGGATAGCGCAGGGCTACCACGCCGGTCGACCGGTCGGGACCGGTCAGCCGCATGGCAATGTCGAGATATTTCTTTCCAGGGACACCAGCTACCCAGGTTAGACCGCTCAAAGAGCGGACTCCGTTTCCCGAATTGTGGTCAGTGGGCAGCGTCTGCGCCAAACTTTCACGATCCGGCAGATCATTGCCTATGCAGGTTGCTTCACCGGGAACGGGTTTCGAACAACCGGCAACCGCGCCGGTATTCCGGAGGCTTTCCGCTACGAGGTCAGCAAAATAACTGGCCTGCCTGGGGATTTCCAGGGAGCGAGAGATCATCTTTTCGGCCAGCAAGGCCAATTCCAACTCTTTTTCGCGAGCCAGCGACTGGGCAGATTCGCGCAACCAAAATGAGGTGATGACAAAAAAGGTCAACACCGTCGCCACGGCAAGCAGTAGGAACAGCGTCACGGAGACACGGAATTTCAAACCCTGAGGCACGATGGATTCAAACCTCCCGACACCGGATATTTGTCGCTCGGGCCACAAGCGAAACCCCACTACGGCCCAAGACCTGTGCTTCAGCCGCAACCCATAGCCGACGGGTTTGCTCATCGAAGAGAGTGGCTAGCAAATCAGGTTTTTCGCGTACCGCAACTTTTATCTGAGTACCCATGTTCACAGCGTAGCCATGGACACTGCAATGTACAAGTTAAATGTGGACAGTTCCGTATCGCACCGTTAAGCCCTTAAAAAATCGAAGAACGGGCCAGAAAACCGGAACAGGTAAAAGCGCTGAGAAAGAAAAAATAACTTCGGTCCAACAGCCGGCAGGTCAGGAGTCACTCACTCCGTCCTGGCAAGTCCTTCCTGCAGAAGACTTGAAAGTCCAGTTCCAACTGAGGGAAAACAATCACCGATGAAATGATATATCATCCGCCTAAAAGCGGAGTTTTTGACCTTGTTTGAGACGAATAAAGGGGTTACACATCTACAACATGCCTGTAACCCCCTCTTTTGGCCTTGTAGTGTTTTCAACACAGTTACGGAAAGGAGCCAACACATGATCATCAATTTTTCCCCGTGGCTGATCTGGTTTTTAACTGGAATAGCCATCATGCTCGCCGAACTTGCCGTTCCCGGCTTTGTGATCATCTTTTTTGGACTGGGTTGTTTGGGCGCCGCAATTGTAGCTGCCATTGCTCCGGACGCTTACACTGCCCAGCTTGTCGCCTTCTTGGTCGTCTCACTGACCTCGCTTGTAACTCTTCGTAAAATAGCCATGCGCATCTTTGTGGGACGAAGCGAGATTTCAGAAAACAATGAGACTGGCAACGTATCCGTCGGTACACGGATCAAAATCGATCAAAATATCGAGCCTGGACGGGAAGCACGGGTGCGGTATCGAGGGACCGTGTGGACCGCCGTTTCAGAGGATCCTATCCCCGCTGGGTCCGAAGCCGAAATCGTTGGAGTCGACAAAGTCAACAGGTCTTGCCTCAAAATCAAATTTGCCCCTCGTCTTTAAACAAGAAATTCGCCGCTATTTTTTTTTCATCTTACTCATTTCAGGCCGACCTTCTTTTGGACAGCAGTCAGGTTCCATCACTTCCCAGATCTTGAACAATCACAGGAGAATTCGTCATTATGACCCCAACACTCATTGCTCTTATCGCCGTCGCGATCCTGGTCATCATCACGCTTGTCAAAGGTGCGGTCATCGTCCCGCAAAAGAGCGCCTTTATCATCGAGCGTCTCGGCAAGTTTGACCGCACACTCGAAGCAGGTTTCCACATTCTTATCCCTTTTGTTGATCGGGCCGCGTACGTCTTCAGTCTCAAAGAACAAGTCGTTGATATCCCCGCGCAAATCTGCATCACCAAAGACAATGTGAGCGTGGAGGTGGACGGCATTATTTATTTGGAAATCCAGGACGCGCACAAGGCTGCCTACGGCATTGACGATTATCTCCGCGCCGCCACGCAACTCGCCCAGACGACCCTGCGTTCCGCCATCGGCAAAATCGATCTTGATAAAACCTTCGAGGAGCGGGAAAAAATCAACACCGAGGTGATCGATGCCATCGACCAGGCAGCAATGTCATGGGGGGTCAAGGTGCTTCGTTATGAGATCAAGGATATCACGCCCCCAATATCGGTGAAACAGGCCATGGAGGCCCAAATGACCGCCGAGCGTCAGAAACGGGCTGATATTGCCACGTCAGAAGGGTTGCGGCAGAGCATGATCAACCAATCCGAAGGCGAGAAGCAGAAGCAAATCAATGAGGCTTCCGGTAAGGCGGCGCAGGTCACGTTGATCGCCGAGGCGGATGCCAAGCGGATTGAGTACATCGCCACAGCCACGGCCGAGGGTATCAATAAAGTTGCCGCGACCATCAAGGAAAAAGGCGGTATTGAGGCGCTCAACATGCGATTGGCTGAACAGTACATCACCCAATTCGGCAACTTGGCGAAGACAAACAATACGATCATTATGCCCAGCAATGTAGCGGACGTCGCTGGCATTATCGCCACAGCGATGTCTACTGTAAGGGAAGTCAAGGTGAGCTAAAACTGCAAGTGGAAGGGGATGGCAGGCTTACCACTTTACACGAAAATACGCAGGGTTCACCTGCTGGTTTAGGTTTAATGATATACCAGGACAAACAAGAGGTACCCAGTGCAGCTTGAAGCCAAGGTGAAGCAGCTGCAATCCTTACTGCGGTCCTATGGTCGTGTGGCCCTCGCCTTCTCCGGCGGTGTTGACAGCTCGCTTTTGTTGAAGTGTGCTCTCGAAACTTTGGGCATCGGCAACGTGCTGGTGCTTTTTGCTCGATCCGAATTACTGGCACAGGAAGATATTTGGCTGGCGGAAAACTGGCTGGTTGAAAACGGATATTCGCAGGGGGGTGAAATAGAGTTGGTCCAACTGCACCCTCTTGATTGGAAAGAATTTGTCAAGAACGGAGAAGACCGCTGTTATCTCTGTAAACATCGGATTTATTCCACATTCCGTAACCGCATGGAAAAAAAAGGTTTTTCTTGCCTGATTGATGGCACAAACACCGATGATCTCAAATGCCACCGGCCTGGTCTCCGGGCCATTCGTGAATTAGGCGTGACGACGCCGTTGGTGGAAGCAGGGTTTGATAAAATCGATGTTCGCAGTCTCAGCCGACAGCTTGGTCTGACCACTTGGGATCGCCCGTCTGCTTCTTGTTTAGCAACACGTATCCCGGTCGGGATGGAAATTACCAGTCAGCGACTGCGGCGAATTGAAGTTTTTGAAAAAGGATTAGAGCGGCTTGGCCTACCTGGCTGCCGGGCTCGTTTGAGCAGCTCTCATCAAGATGTTGTGTGTCTTGAAATCTCGACACAAAATTTCGAGTCTGTCGCCGATTCGGATATAAGATCGGAAATACTACGATTTTTCCATGATCATGGTGTAAAAAAGGTGCTGTTGAATCTTGAAGGCAGAGTGTAGGCGGCCCCGTCGCAATTAGTGACAAAGTGCTTGTGCAACTGGGCTTTCTAGTTAATGAGCAATTTTTTTTCCTTTGACAAAGATTTCTTTTTTTATTTTAGTTTCGACGTTGTTAACAAATGCCGCGTCGGGCGCGAAAGCTTGGCTGTTGTGGCGCTGCTAAAAACTCTGGGAGGGAAGAATGAACAAAAAAGAACTGGTTGAATCCATGGCGGAGGCGGCAGACATCAGCAAGGCCGCAGCTGAAAAAGCGTTGAACGGAATGCTTATGGCTGTGTCTGATGCAATGGCCAAAGGAGACAAGGTAACCCTGATAGGTTTCGGAACATTTTCTACGGTCAAACGCACTGCACGCAAGGCAAAAAATCCGCGTACCGGCGCTCTGATCGATATCCCCGCCAAGACGATCGCCAAGTTCAAACCGGGCAGCAAGTTGTCGGACGCTGTCAACTAAGACGTCCTTTCGTCACCGGTTAGAGGACAGCTGGCCAATGGCCAGCTGTTTTTGTTTGTAGACAAGCTCCATTGAAAGCAAGCCTGAGAATCGATTGAGTCCACTGGTTCGACTTGCACGGCTAGTCCGGCAGTGTTTTGTGAAGCGTATGGAAAAGGGGTGGACACAAAAGCAAAACCGTGCTAAATGGTAGCCGCATTTCTTGGTACTCGATGTTTTTATATTCGTTATACGGTTCGGGAAGTGGCTCAGCCTGGTAGAGCACAGCGTTCGGGACGCTGGGGTCGGAGGTTCAAATCCTCTCTTCCCGACCAATACACATAAAATATCTAATAAATTCATTGGATATTTTGCCATAAGAAGCGCAGGATTAGATGTGTCACACAGGTGATACACAGTGTCTTGCGCTTTTCCCGTTTTATTTCGCAAAATCGATTCGGCTCGTCCTCCTTCAGGTGCCGGATACCCCAACGCCTCAAAACTCAGCACTCATCCAACAGTTGTAGCCGAGTTGTTCAGCACCTCGCCTACCCAGCCTCCCCTACCCCTGCCATCTTCCTGTTGCCCTGCTGCCGCCCCTCGGGTAGAGTACCGCCATTACCCAACTTTTTGACGGAACAGCCATGGCCCCTTTACTGACTATCGACAACTTTTCCCTTACCTTTCTTGACGCCGAGGGCAACCGGTCCCCGGTCCTGGACACCATCAACCTACGAATCGAGGAAGGCGAAACCCATGCCCTGGTCGGCGAATCAGGTTCCGGCAAATCGGTCACCGCACTGTCCATTCTCCGCTTGCTGGAGGAAACCAACCAAGTTGTAAGTAGCGGGGCCATCGTTTTCGAGAATCGGGAACTGACTGCTCTGAACAAACGGGATCTCCGGGCCATTCGCGGCAACCGCATCGCCATGATCTTCCAGGAGCCGATGACCTCGCTCAACCCGGTCTACACCATCGGCAACCAGTTGATGGAACCGTTGCTGCTCCATCAATCCCTAAATAAGGCCCAGGCCCACGAGCGGGCCCTGCAACTGCTGGAACGCACCGGCATCGACAACCCGGAGTATCGCATCAACTGCTACCCGCACCAGTTGTCCGGCGGCCAGCGCCAACGAGTGATCATCGCCATGGCCCTGGCCTGCCGGCCGAAACTCCTGATCGCCGACGAACCGACCACCGCGCTTGATGTCACCATCCAGGACCAGATCCTTCATCTTATCCGCGATATTCAAGCCGAATACGGGATGTCGGTACTGCTCATCACCCACGACCTGCCCATGGTGCGCAAGATCGCCGGCACAGTTTCGATCATGCACGGCGGCCGCATCGTTGAACAGGGGACGGTGACCGATATCTTCACCCATCCACGGGAAGACTACACCCGCCACCTGCTCGCCTCCGTGCCCCAGGGTGTCCAGGCGACCCGCCCCGGCGGACCTACGTTGATCGAGCTCAAGGAAATATCTTGTTCCTTTACCATGCAATCCAAGTGGAGCGGTTTGTTCAAGCGCACCAAAACGGTGATCAAGGCAGTCGACGAAGTCAGCCTCAGCCTCAACCAGGGCACCACCCTGGGTTTGGTGGGCGAATCAGGTTCCGGCAAATCGACCCTGGCTCTCTGCCTGCTCGGCCTGACCCGCTACGACGGCAAGGTGTTTTATTTCCCCGATGCCGCCACCGGCCACTGCCTCTCCGATCTGTCTAACAGCCAGTTCCGCCCCTTGCGCAAGGAATTGCAGATCGTCTTCCAGGACCCCTTTTCCTCGCTCTCACCACGGCTGACCATTGAGCAGATCATCACCGAAGGTTTGCAGGTGCACGGCCTCGGCGGCACCAACGAAGAACGACAAACCTTGGTGGAACAAGCCCTGCTTGACGTCGAACTTGACCCTGCCCTGGCCGGCCGTTTTCCCCATGAGTTCTCCGGCGGTCAACGCCAGCGCATTGCCATTGCCCGGGCTATCATCCTGCGTCCTAAACTGCTGATTCTCGACGAACCCACCAGCGCCCTGGACATGACCATCCAGAAGCAGATCCTTGAATTGTTGAAGGATCTACAGGAACGCTACCAGTTGACCTACATTTTTATTACCCACGACCTGCGGACCGTGCGCTCGCTGGCCGACCAGTTGGCGGTCATGCGCCATGGCCGCATCGTCGAAAGCGGACCGGCGGCGGCTATCTTCGCCGATCCACAACAGGAATACACCCAGCGGTTGTTTGATGCCGCCTTTCACGTCACCGAACGCATGGAGAAACCCGCATGATCTATCGCGCCGTCTTTCACGTCGATCTGGACGAGGTCAAACCCTTCAGTCTCGCCCTGGCCAATGTCGGCAACCTCCTCCGGGCCATCCCGGAAAAACATTACGATGTGGTCCTCCTCTTCAACGGCCCGGCCGTCACCCTGCTGCAGACCGAGCAGTGTGCGCCGTATCGCGAGGAGATCTGGCAATTGCAGCAGGCCCGGGTGAGTTTCAAGGTTTGCCGCAATGCCCTCAACCGCTTCAGTGTTGACCCGGATAACCTGATTGAAGGCTGCGAAATCGTCCCGGCCGGGGTGGTGACGCTGATCGAACTACAGCAGGATGGCTACGCCTACATCAAACCCTGAAACCTTTTTTATTTTTCTCTTTATTGCAACATCTTACATAGCTAATCCACCCTGTACTCGCATTGGTTGATGTACTTTTGGTGTACTTTCTTCCAAAGAAGGCAGAACTTGCCCAGCTTTCTTGTTGTCGGTGGTAAGTAAATGGACGTATCGTTGAGTAGTTACAATAGACGTGTGGCGACACATCTTTTGGATTTCAACCAGCGGTAGGGTCGAGCACTGGCGCGTGAATCCATGTCACGTTTCCAGCACCCGCCACGTCGAACGCAGCAGGCGGATTTCCCGCACTGCGCTCTCCTGCATGCTTCACACCAAGGTTTATAAGAACTGTTCTACTGACGTTGCTTTCGACCATGCCCTTGACACTCGGTAGCCATCAAACAGCCCCAGACCGCCATAAAGCCATTGCCTACTCCAACACTGCCAGCCGAATCCCCGTCATTTCCGTGATCGCATCAAATGTCGCTGTATCTTCTTTTCCACCCAGTCTTGAATGTAGTTAAAGCACTGACTCGAGTTTCTCCCTTATCATCGGAACGACAGGTTCCGACAAGAGCCGCATGAAAGAGTTAATAGCGAAAACAATGAGTGGACAGCTCCCAATCAATTTGAGAAACTTTATACCATCCGGGTAGCTTTTCGATCTGGGCAAGTTCGGATTTCTTAGCAAACTGCGTTAAACTGGCCGACTCACTCTTACCTTAGGGTGCAAGTCGTCCCAAAATTGGCTTGCGCATCTATTTTTGAACAGAAGTTAATGGAGTATCAACCATATCAGCAGCCAGGTAAAGCTGTTGCAATAGCAACTTAGGGTAATAAAAAAATGTCTGTCAACGCACCAGAAAAAACCACTGATACAGTTAATTCCAGAACAATCACCCGGCGGGTATTTATGTATTATTCCGCCGGATTTTTCGGTGCTTTGGCATTAAGCCCAGATGCTTTCGGAGAGATTGGAAAAGACAAAACTCCTCTCAAAATATCGCAATATCCAATAAATCCAAAAGTCACCACGACTCTTCAGGAGATGATCTCCTTTCCCACGACGATCTCAGGTCTCACAAAAACAGAAATTTGCCAGATAGAGCAATTCGACAAGTTTGGATACGGCAAATGGACTCTTGGATCAGCCCTTCCTTTGATGCAAAGAACAGATATAATGGCAAAAGGATACAGCAATATATATTCAACTAGAACAATCAAATTTGTCAATTTTTTTACTTTTTCTGATATACACATTACAGATAAGGAAGCACCAAATCAGTTTATTTATTTTCAACAGTCGAATGAATTCGCTTACAACAATACTTCAGTCTATTCACCTGTGATGTTGTATTCGACGCATGTGTTAGACGCAGCAATCCAGACGGTTAATGCTCTACACAAACAGATTCCTTTTGATTTCGGAATCTCGCTCGGCGATACGTGCAACAGCACGTCCTATAATGAGCTTCGGTGTTACATTGATGTCATTGATGGCAAAGTCATTAAACCTAGCTCCGGGGCCCATCTTGGTGAAGATACTATTGATTACCAAAAACCGTATCAGGCAGCCGGATTAGATAAAACAATCCCCTGGTATCAGACAATGGGTAATCATGACCATTTCTTTCTCGGAACTTTTCCCGTAGATGCGAATCCGGCTCTAGGTTTTAGGGAGTCATACATCGCGGATACTGTATGGTCCATTGCCGACATTCTTGTACCGAATCTGCATACCTTTCCCGTACTGTTCAATGTCAACGGAATAACCTCTGAACCGAAATTTTATACAGGCGTCCTTGATGGTTCGACTCCATACGGAACAATCATCCATGCTGGCCCCTCCACCGATCCAGCGTTTGATGCCGGATCTCCGAAGATCACTGCTGATCCGGATCGCTGTTCACTGGTGAGAACAGGATGGGTACAAGAATTTTTCAATACAGCAACCTCACCTGTCGGCCATGGATTCCATCTGGTCGATAAAAGCGCTTCACCCGGTTTTGCGTGTTATAGTTTTCTGCCCAACCCGAAGTTGCCTCTCAAAGTGATTGTGTTGGACGATACGCAAAGGGAAGATGATGGCTCCACCGATTTTCATGCTCATGGTTATCTGGACGCAGAGCGATGGGCGTGGCTACAAGCCGAACTGGCCAAGGGGCAGTCCGACAACCAGTTGATGATTATCGCCGCCCACGTTCCCATTGGGGTTGCGCCCATTGGCGCGGGAATGGAATGGTGGGGCGAGACAACCAATATCGCGCCCCAGCACCAGAATGCCGTGAGTCTCATTGATTTGGTCAAGACCCTGCAGAAAACACCAAATGTGCTCATGTGGATTGCCGGACATCGGCATATGAATACGGTTAAGGCTTTTCCTTCGGCGGACCCCGCCGCACCGGAGCAGGGCTTCTGGCAGGTGGAGACCGCGTCGTTGCGGGATTTTCCGCAGCAGTTCCGGACGTTCGAGATTTATCTGAACAACGATTACACCGTTTCGATTGTCACGGTCAACGTTGATCCGGCGGTCGCGGAGGGAACACCCGCCGCCACATCGCGCAAGTACGCGATCGCGGCGCAGCAGATCGTCCAGAATGACATGCATGCGAATTGTCCCAACTACTTGACCGCCGGCGGTGCCGGTAAGCTCCCGGTGCCAAGCATGGACCCAACCCGTCCCCAGAGCGACGCGTCCGACTCCAACGATCCGACAATCAAGCATGTGGATTTGAGCAATGCTGCCTTTCCCGTTCCGTACCACGGTTCGTACAACGCGGAGCTGTTCAAGCAGTTGAGCCCGACTATGGTGGCCACCTTGAAGAGGCTCTTTCCTCCGTCGGCCTCCTGATCCCAGGCGTTTGTCCGGATTACCCGGTGCCGGACCCGGCGTAGGTGTGCACATGCCGCGTTAACGACGAAGAGAGAAGTTCCTGAGGGCAATTTTACAACCGAAATGTGTTCTTGCTGACTAATAAAAGGTGTTGAAAAGAACCAGCAATAACGACGAAAAAACAGTTGATTAAATTGAAAAAGCCTCTATTCTGGACAGAGTTTTCCCGCTAAAAAAAACACATCCAAAACGAGGCTTTATGCATCACAAGAATATCAGGG
>JBBQCO010000111.1:0-10535 GCA_038318785.1 Desulfobulbales bacterium
GCGGTAGCGGCTCTGTTCCGCTGTCTCCGGGCAGAAATTGCATTTGTTCCAGTAGCAGCCGCGCGAGGCCGAGTAGGGCAGGATCGGGCCGGGCGCGAGGTAGTCGGCCATCGGCAGGTCGGAAAAGTCCGGCGGCAGATCCTCGCGCGGCTGGTCAACGCGCATGAGCGCGAGCAGCGGGCCTTCTCCCGGTCCGGTAATGCAGTGATCAACCAGCCCGGCAAAGGGGTCGTGCCACTGCGGACTGCTCATCCAGGAGGTGATCAGGCCGCCGCCCAGGATCAGCTGCAGGCGCGGGAAATGGTGTTTGAGGAAGCCGAGCAGGGCAAAAGCGCACAGCGCTTGGCTGAGGTAGGAAAGCGAGACGCCGACAAAACGAGGGTTGTTCGCCTCCAGCAAGGCGGGCAACCGCTCGCGGAAATAGGGGAAAAAGAGGTTGCTGCGATGGTCTTCTGCCGCCCTGAGCAGGTCGCGGCTGTCCAGGGGGTTGGCGCTGTCGTCCTGGTAGTTGGCGAGGCTGACCGCAAGCTCGGGACGGGGGTGGACGGCCAGTTCCACCACCCGATTCAGGTCGCGCACCGCCCGTTGGTACCGGTCGGTGTTGCGGTACAGATCGGGCGTGCGCAGGGCCGCAAGGTTGGCGTTGCCATGGCGCAAGGCCCGGCTCGACCAGGTGTCGTGAGGATCACGGGCCTGTTGGAGCAGAAACAGCAAACCCTCCAGGTTGGCGTCCAGGAGGGTGCAGGGAACGCCGTGGCAGCGCAGGCTTCCGGCAAGGTAAGCGACGCCCGCAGGCGGTTCGCCCGCCTTGGCCACGGGGGGATGGATCAGGAGCATGACAAGGGTTTCAACTGAATAGCAGTCAAGATTCGAGGGGTTGGGAACAAGACAGAAACTTCACGGCTGTCATCTCGACCGCAGGGAGAGATCTTGCGTCGCTCTCCCGAAGAGATTTCTTCCTGCGGTCGAAACGACAACACGCTTGCCGCATGGAATGACGCTGAACCGAACCTTGGCGGGGCCACTTGTCGCGATCACACCGATTCCCGGGTCTTGTGGAACACCACCTCGGGAAAGAGGTCCTGGGTGTGGGCCAGTCGCCAGCTGCCCTCGGCCAGGTAGGAGAGATGCCCTTCGGCGTCCAGGGCCAGGTTGAACTGGGCTTTCTTCTCAAATTCGCGCATCTGCTGTTTGTTATCGCAGCTCACCCAGCGGGCCAGGGTGTAGCTCAGCGGTTCGTAGGTGGCGTCAACTCCGTACTCGTCCTTGAGCCGGGTCATGGTCACCTCGAACTGGAGCACCCCGACCGCCCCGAGGATGTAGTCGTTGCCGACAATCGGCCGGAACACCTGCACTGCTCCTTCTTCCGCCATCTGCAGCAGCCCCTTTTGCAACTGCTTCATCTTGAGCGGGTTGCGCAACACCACCCGCCGGAAATGCTCGGGCGCGAAGTTGGGAATGCCGGTGAACTTGAGCTCTTCCTTGTCGCTGAAAGTGTCGCCGATCTTGATGGTGCCGTGGTTGTGGATGCCAATAATATCGCCTGGATAGGCCTCGTCGACGTGCGAGCGCTCCTGGGCCATGAACACGGTGGCGTTGCTCAGATTCACTTCCTTGCCGAGCCGGTGGTGCATGACCTTCATCCCCCGGGTGAACTTGCCCGAGCAGATGCGGAAAAAGGCGATCCGGTCGCGGTGGGCCGGGTCCATATTTGCCTGGATCTTAAAGGTGAAGCCGCTGAAGGCCTCTTCGGCCGGGTCGACCATCCGGGTGAGGGTGGCGCGCGGGCCGGGTGGGGGCGAGAGTTCGACAAAGGCGTCGAGCATTTCGCGGACCCCGAAGTTGTTGATCGCACTGCCGAAGAAGACCGGGGTCTGGCCGGCTTTAAGATACTGCTCGTGGTCAAAGGGGTTGGCTGCACCCTGTACTAGGTCAATATCCTCACGCAGTTTTTCGGCGGCAAATTTGCCGATCAGGCCGTCCAGCTGGGGATCATTGAGGTCGTTGACCACGATGCAATCCTCGGGGCGAGTATCCTGGCTGGGGGTGAAGAGGGTGATCTGTTTGCGATGGAGGTCGTAGACGCCCTTGAAGCCCTTGCCCATGCCGATTGGCCAACTGAGCGGCACGCATTCGATCTGCAGCTTATCCTCGATGTCGGCCAGGAGGTCCAGCGGCTCCATGCCCTCGCGGTCCAACTTGTTGATGAAAGTGATGATCGGGGTGTTGCGCATCCGGCAGACCTCCATCAGCTTGGTGGTCTGGGTCTCGACGCCCTTGGCGCTGTCGATCACCATCAGGGCGGAGTCCACGGCGGTCAGCACCCGGTAGGTGTCTTCGGAGAAGTCTTGATGGCCTGGGGTGTCCAACAGGTTGATCTCGTAGTCGCGGTAATTGAACTTCATCACCGAGGTGGTCACAGAGATGCCGCGCTCTTTTTCAATCGCCATCCAGTCGCTGGTGGCATGGACCGCTGTTTTTCGAGATTTGACTGCCCCCGCCATCTGAATGGCGCCACCGAACAGCAGCAGCTTTTCGGTCAGGGTAGTTTTACCGGCATCGGGATGGCTGATGATGCCGAAGGTGCGCCGCTTCTGTATTTCTTTTTGGTGTTGACTGCTCACGTTTTTTGATTCCGTCGGTTGCCGATCTGTGGACCCTGACACTTCGGGGTCTGCAAAAAAAAAATGGGTCGGAAACCGACCCATGGGTAAAGAAAGCAAACGATATATAACCCAGTTAGCGCAATTTGTCCATTCTTCATTGCCGCTCGGCTCCAGCCCTGTTTGCCCGGAGAGATGAGCCGGCAGCTGGGTGTGGTTTGGGGTGCGGTTGCAGGGGCATCATTTCGACCAAGGGAGAAATCTTGTCGATTTAGAGGCTGAGATTTCCCCCTATCGCTTCGATATGACAACCTAAATTCTTCGGAAAGTCCTCGATGTGCACCTTAACGCTGAGCCAGCAGATAATTGGTGCTGCGGCCGCCGGAGGCGTCTTTGACCAGAAGACCGCGACCAAGGAGGTCTTGAATGTCTCGCAAGGCCGTGTCCTGCGAGCATTTGGCGATCTTGGCCCATTTTGACGTCGTCAGCTTGCCCTCAAAGCCGTCTATTACTTTATTGAGGACCAAGCGTTGACGCTCATTCAGGCTCGCTGTGATTGAGCTTTCCCAAAACCGTGCTTTTCTGAATATCGTTTCCAGTTGTGCTTCTATTCCGTCCAAGGCGCGGCCAAGACAATCAAGGAACCACGCAATCCACATGGTGACGTCCAGATCGCCCTTCTGTGTTTGTTCGAGAACGTCATAGTAGGCTTTGCGTTCCTGCCTGATTTGCGCCGACATACTGTAGAAACGTTGCGGCGTTCCATCTGACCGCGAGAGCGTCATGTCGGCCAGCGCACGGGCTATACGACCATTGCCGTCCTCAAAAGGATGCAGCGTCACGAACCAGAGGTGCGCGAGGGCAGCTTTCACGACGGGGTCAATCCCTGCGTCGTTATTGAACCATTCCAGAAACGCCGACATTTCCGCTTCAAGCCTTGTGGCGGCAGGGGCTTGGTAATGCACACGTTCATGTCCAAGAGGGCCCGATACGACTTGCATTGCCCCGTCGGCATCGTAGCGCCAGCTGCCTACGGTGATGCGGCTCAGGCCGCTGTACCCCGTGGGAAAAAGCGCAGCGTGCCAACCGAACACTCTTTCTTGGGTAAGCGGTTTGTCGAAATTTTGCGTGGCGTCGAGCGTCATTTCAACCACGCCTTCAACGTGACGGTCCGAGGAAACCAAAGCCCCTATATCCATGCCGAGCCGCCGTGCAATGGACGAACGGACCTGCTCCACATTCAGCACTTCCCCTTCAATCTCGCTGGATTTCAAGACATCCAGAGTCAAGGTGTTTAACAGAGCTTCCGAACGCAACGAAAATCCCAATCCTTCCATGCGTCCTAAAAGCCGCCCTTGTCTATGACGCACATCTGCCAGGCGTAGGGACAGGGTTTTGTCGTCCCACCGAAAGCGTGGCCAATCCGATAGTTGATGAATATAAAGACTCATTTGCCGCTCTCCTTGCGGAGAATATAACGACTATTCACCGCATAAAGCAATTGTATTCTCCGTATAAATGCGGAGAATACAGCGATCATTCGCCGCTTTTGGGAGATGGTTATCCTGCGCCTGTGTTTTCAACTCGTACAATTGTATGGTCGGCACAAGGACAATTTTGCCCTAATACTCCGTCATCGCTCCGATTCGGAAGATTGCGTCCGGTTCGTTTTTACCGCTTTTTTCGTTGAGCCGCAGGGGCATCCAGCGGCCTGATGCCTCCATCATAACCATCAGCGGCTGGCGGTAGAGCCTGTGGCAGGCAGCCGCATTATCAGGATTTTTCAGGCTATTGATCAGATGCTCACCTTTGACTTCCGCGAGCAGAATACCGTTTCCCTTTTTTCGCCCGGCCACCTGCACCAGAAAATCGGGATAATAGTGGCTGCCGTCCGGCATGACTGTAACGCTATGGACCCGAGTGAGCGGAACAGGGAACGCGGCAAGGCCGGATAAGGGAAGGTGAAAGAAGTAAGTGAATGCGGTGCAAACAAAAAAACGGGTTAGACAGAATCTGTCTAACCCGTTGCTATTTGGCTCCCCGGGAGGGACTCGAACCCCCGACAAGGCGGTTAACAGCCGCCTGCTCTACCAACTGAGCTACCGAGGAATGGTGCTCATAAAAAATGGTGGTGACTCAAGACGAAATTCACGTCCATTTAGAGATTGGCTAATTAGCATAGAGTCTCCGGGCCGTCAAGAAAAAGTTATGTCTTGGCTGCTGCAGTTGACCGTTGTGCCCGCGTTGTTTCAGCCGGTTGCCGCAGACTCTTCCCTGATCGGCAGCAGGATATCGACGATCAGGCCGTCCCGGTCCGGAGCATTGGCAAACAGAAGGGTGCCGCCGTGCTGGAACACGGCCTGGCGAGCGATTGCAAGGCCTAGGCCGGTGCCACCGCTGTTGCGTTCCCTGGCCTCGGCTACCCGGTAAAACGGTTCGGTGAGGTGGGGCAGTTTATCTTCAGGTACTCCCGGCCCATGATCCCTGATCCGGATCACCGCCAACCGCTCTCCGGCCTCGCTTTCGCGGCACGATAGGCTGATCTCTACCCGGCTTTCGGGGCGGGTGTAATAGGCGCCGTTGCGGACGATATTCTCAATCGCCTGCCGGAGCAGTTCCCGCGAGCCTGCCACCACTGCAGCTTCGAGTTCCAGGATGGTGACGCTCTTGCCCCTGTTCTGGTTCTCAAAATTCACATCCTCGGCAATCTCCAGCAGCAGATCGGTAAGGTGGACCGGTGACGAATCCGTATCGATGGCAAGGGCCTCGCTTCGGGTCAGGGCCAGCAACTGGCCGATCAGCACGTTCAACCGTTCGGACTCGCGGGCGATCCTGGCCAGGTTGCCGTCGTCCTCGGCAAAGCGCTTTTTGGCCAGTTCCAGGGCTAAATTCAACCGGGTCAGGGGGGAGCGCAGTTCGTGGGAGATGTCGAGCAGGAGCCGTTTCTGGCCGTTAACCAGGCCTTCCATCCGTCCGGCCATGTGGTCGAAATCACGCGCCAGATCGCCGATTTCATTGCCCGGTTTCCCCAGGCTGGTTCCCGCTCGGGCCGAGAGGTCACCGGCGGCAATTTGGCGGCTGATCCTGCGCAAGCGGGCCAGGGGCGCGCTAAACGATCTGGCCAATAGGTAGCAGATCACCCCGGCGAAAGGGAGGAAAAACAAATAGCGCAATCCCTCTATCCGCCCAATAAAGGTTATGAAACCATCTTGATGGGGATGGGGTGGTTGAAAATCATGTCTCGGTCCTTCGTGCGGCGGCGGTGGATCTCCCCTTACGGGCGGTGGTCCCAACCTGTGGAGGGCAATGGCCAGGTATGTCGGCCCTTCCGGGGTGGAGAGACGTTGAATAATCACAAGTTCCCGGCCTTCATCCTGAAGAATGGGCTTGATGGGCTCATCGCTCTTGCTTGCGGAAACGATCAGTTGAGTGATGGCAGGGTCTAAGGCGGGCTCCTCGGGGTAAATTTTTTGGTCGATGCAGAGATAGAGCCGAGTTCGCATGGAGGTTTGGATCTCTTGCACGAAATCGGCAAAGGCAGGGGCGCCGCGATGTTGGCGGATTAAATAAGCGGCTTGCCCCATAAAAGCAACCGAGCGCGTTATGTTACCTTGGAGTTGCTGGAGGAAACCGCTGCGGAAGGAATTGATCGAGCGATTGGAAAATGAGAACATCATCAGGCCGCTGGCAAGAGCGGCGATAAGAATGGTCAGGGAAAAACTGATGAAGAGGCGAAAAAAAATGCTACGCATAAAGGGGGCCGTGGGGAGGTTCAGGTGCAGATATACATGTAACCGACGCTGCGCACGGTTTTGATTCGCTCAATCCCGTTGACGTTGTGGCCGAGTTTCTTGCGCAAACTGCTGATATGGACATCGATGCTGCGATCGAACATCTCCAGCTTGCGACCGAGCACCTCCTGCGCCAGATCATCCCGTTTCGCCACCGCGCCGATCTGCTTGATCAGGGCATGGAGCAGGGAAAATTCCATGGCGGTCAACGGGATTTCCGCATTGTTTCGCAAGACCGTCCGCGTGCCCAGGTCGATGAGGATATCGTCGGCAGTCAGCTTACCCGGAGCAGTCCGCCAGGTGCCGAATCCGTTCTCGCCCCGGCGCTGAATAGCCCGGATCCGGGCTACCAGTTCGCGCGGGTTAAAGGGTTTGGGCAGATAATCGTCGGCCCCCATTTCCAGACCGACAATCCGGTCGACCGCATCACCACGGGCGGTCAGCATCAGGACCGGAACCGCTGAAGATTGGCGGATCTGCCGCAAGAGGTCAATCCCGTTGTAACCGGGGAGCATAACGTCGAGGATCAGGAAGGCATAGGTGCCGGAGAGGGCGGCAGTCAGTCCCTGTTGCGCCGTATGGCAGGCCGAAACGATGAACTCTTCCTATTCGAGATATTCGGTCAGCAGGTCGCACAGTTCGGTGTCATCGTCAATAATCAGGATTTGCATCGTTGAGGCGCTGCTCGCGTTGTGGTTGAAAAGAGTCTTTGCTGTTCCACCATAAAGCCTCCTGTTGGTTTCCGGTAAGGCAATTTACAAAAATTAACATAATTTATCAGAGAATTAACAGTCAAAACCCGCTGATTTACCGATACTCTTATCAGGGGCAGGCTCTGTTGAGCAGTTGTTCTTGCCCCGCCAATAGAGCGCGCTTTTTTTCAAGACGAAACAAGAGGTGACACCGAGGCGCGAATGGCCCTACCACGTTTGCATGCTTTCTCCGTTTGGGCATGAGGTCGGACGGGGAAAGAATGCAGGCCCCCATTTTTGAGGAGGTGTATCATGACGATCAGCAGTATCAGTTCCAGCAGTTCGTACATCAACCAGATGGCCACCATGCGAACCCGTGCGTTGTCCGGCGAAACGCAGCAGGCAACTGGCCCCCAAAAACCCGATTTCTCCAAGATGTTCAGCACGATGGACGCGGATAGCAGCGGCGGCCTTGATTCGACGGAGGTGCAGAGCTTGGCGGAAAAGATCAGCGAGGCCACGGGAGTCTCTGTTGATCTCTCCGAATTTCTCGCCACCTATGATTCTGACGGCGATGGATCGTTGAGTGAGGAAGAGACTCTTGCCTCTCTGGAAGCCAAGCGTCCGCAAGGTCCGCCGCCGGGCGGCATGATGGGCGGAGGACCGGGTGAGTCCGAAATGGTCAGTGCTGCCGATGAAAATGGCGATGGGGTTATCAGCGCGGAGGAGGCAGAGGGGCTGGTTAGCATCATCAACAACGCCACCGGTTCTTCGCTGAATGCCGTAGATTTCATCAGCACCTATGACGAGGACGGCGATGGTTCGTTCAGCACCGATGAGGCCGTGGCCGCCATGGAAGCCAAGCGTCCGCAAGGACCAACATCCAATTCGGAAAACCTGGCCTCCGCATCGGGAGGAATCGATTCGGTCTTAGCCGAAGCTATTGATAATTATCTGAAAATGGCAGGGTTGGGCATGAATGGGCAGGCGAGTGGCGACCTCTTCCCAATGCTGGAGAGCAGCTCGAGTTCCATAAGTAATGTCGCCTGAGCGAAAATTTTTGGCGAAGCGTGGTGAGCCACTTCCTGATCGTCGCCGGGAGTGGCTCAATCTTTCTTCTTCATGAACTGCAACGCTACCCATTCTTCCTGATAGAGCCGGTCCAGCGGTTGCAAACCCAGGCCGAGATACACGCCGACAATATTTTCTTCCTGCTCGCCGCTGAGAATTCCGGCCAAGACCAGGTGACCGCCGGGGACCGTCAGTGTGGCTAAAATTCCGGCCATTTCTACCAGGACATCGTGGACGATGTTGGCCGAAACCAATTGAAAAGCCCCCTGGAGGTGTTCTACCGGCGTGGCGCTGGTCTCGATTTTCCCTGCCAAACCATTCTTTTCAATATTTTCAAACGCCACCCTCACCGCATCCGGATCGTTGTCGATGGCAATGACCCGTTCGGCCCCGAAGAGGGCAGCGGCCATGGCAAGAATGCCTGTACCGGTGCCAACGTCGAGCGCCTGGCTGTTGTCGGTCGATCCCTGCATGCTTTTTTTAATCAGGGCCAAGGCCATCCGGGTGGAAGCATGCTGGCCGGTGCCGAAGGCCATACCCGGATCCATTTCAATCACATGCTGACCGGGTTCAGGCAGGTAGGCCTCCCAGGAAGGTTTGATCACCAGGCCGGGGACAATCTCAAAGGGCTTGAAATACTGCTGCCAACTGGTGGCCCAATCCTGATCGGCCAGCAAGGTGACCACCGGTTTTTCCGGGACGCATCCATACAGGGCGAACAGCTCGGTCATGTGTTGGTTGACCCGCGCTAGGATTACCTCGGCGCTTTCCCCTTGACGATCGGGATCGCCGGTTGCCGCACCCAGTTGAAAAAAGCCGCTGATCGAGGCGCCGGATTCGTTCTCCGGGCTTTGTTCCACCCCGGAGCCGCTGAGCACGCCCATGAGGTCGGCGGCCGCCTCCAACAGGGGCAGGGGGCAGAACAGGGTAATCTTCAGCCATTGTCGGTCGGTGGGGGCGGGGTCATGTACAGTCGTCATCGTTCTTCCGGGAAACATGAAAAGGAGAGGTTCGGTCGAGGTCGTTACCTTGCTTTCGACCGGGACAAAGAGCTCAAACATACCCCGATTTCCGGGCCGGATCCAGCCTTTCCTCCGTCGTGGTTCCGGTCGGCAGCCTATCCGGCGTGCCCAGATCCCCCAGGTTGGTAAAATTGAGGATTGACAAAAAGAGCATTCCACGATTATTTAACCCGTTACCGTTCTTTACACCTTTGTCTTTGATTGAGCTGCGGCGGAAAGGGAGGAGCACGACGCCGAAACAGCTCCGGCCGGTTTGCCTTGCATCGTTGTCCCCTTCCGGTGGTCCGTCTCTTTCCTTTCGGGAATGTCCATGATCGATACTTCGGGACACCATATCGTCTACGGTGAATTGCAGGATTATCTCACCGGCGAAGTCCTGCCTGACACCGATGACGAGCGCATCCGGCAGCAGTTGGCCCGGCTGTTGGTGGAACAGCTTGGATACGGCAAAGACGAGTTGGAGCCCCGGTTGACCATCAACTCCTGCTTTAACAACAACCGGGTGCAGACGCTGATCGAGCTCACCGCCCGAGTCAATGGCCGGCGGTTGTTTATTCTTCGCTACGGCCCGGGCTCGCTGGTGACCAGAGAAAAGGCGGCGATTGCGGCCGCACGGATTCTGGAACCCGAGTATCGCATTCCGTTGGCTGTTGTCACCAACGGCCGGGATGCGGAATTGCTGGAAACGGCGCGGGGTAAGGTCCTGGCCACCGGTATGGCCTGCATTCCCGACCGGCAGCAGGCGGAAACCCTGGTGCAGGAGTATGTTTTTGAGCCATTTGCCGATCCGGAGAAACGGGATCAAGCCCTGCGTATTCTCAATGTCTTTGATCAGGAGGTCTGCTGTTTTGGCAGCACCTGCCTCAAAGACGCCAACGAACAACAAACCTGATCGCTGTTGCCGTTTACCGAACACACCGGCGACTCCCGATAACCCCTACCCGACACGACGACCATGGAAAATACCCGCAACTGGAGTAAAACAAGCTGGCACAACTTCACCGCCCTGCAGCAACCCAAATGGCCGGACAAGGAACGCTACGATGAAATCATTCAAACCTTGTCCCTGCTCCCGCCGCTAGTGTTTGCCGGAGAGATTCGGGACCTGAAGGCCATGCTGGCCAAGGCGGTCAAAGGCGAGGCCTTCCTCCTCCAGGGTGGTGATTGCTCCGAGGAGTTTTCCCGCTGCACCGCGCCCAACATCCGCGAAACCCTCAAGGTTCTGCTGCAGATGGCGGTCGTCCTCACCTATGCCGGTAACAAACCGGTGGTCAAGGTCGGCCGGATTGCCGGTCAGTATGCCAAACCGCGCTCCAGCGACATGGAAACCATTGATGGCCTGGAAATCCCCAGTTA
>JBBQCO010000112.1:0-10402 GCA_038318785.1 Desulfobulbales bacterium
CTCTTGAACAAGCTGAAAAGTTATAATATAAGCTAAGGCCGGAAAGAAAAGACTGTGGTTGCAACTGCCTTGGGTGAGTTTCAGTCACACATTGTGTGTTTGTTCTTTGTGCTGTTCCCGGAAACTCTACTGCTCGGCCTCTGAACCGAATGAATAGATCGTCAGTCCTGTTGCAGGCTGCCTACGTTACTTGTCGCTTCCTGATCAAGGAGCGAGACCTCCCCGCCTTGCTCCAGGGCCTGTGCGATCGGCTGGCCGGGCACGGAATGTATAGCTCCGCCCTGGTGGTGCTGCTGGACCAGGAAGCGGGCGGCATGATCACCGCCGAAACCGGGCTGGGTGAGCAAATCGCCCCGGTAATGGCTGAGCTGCGGGAAGGAAGGCTGCCGGATTGCGGCGCTCGGGTTCTCCAATCCGACTCCAACGAGGCTGTCCTCTGTGCCGCCTGTTCCTGCCGCCTCTGTTCCGTGCCCGGTGAACCTGTCCCATCCCTGGCCATTTGCGCCCCTCTTCGTTGCAGTTCCAGTCTCTCCGGTTTTTTTATCCTCCAGTTGCCCTCGTCAATCGAGCCGGCTCCCGAAGAGGTTGCAACCGTGACCGAACTTGCCGAGGCCATCACCCAGGCCTTGCGGCAACTGTTTGTTTTTGAAGCGGTCAAGTTCAGGGAGCAGGAGCTCAAACAGGCGGAAGAACGCTACGAGCTGGCCCTGCACGCCTCCCAGGCCGGCCTCTGGGACTGGAATATCAAGACCGGCGAAATGTACACCAGTCCCGATCAGTGGGAACTGCTCGACTACCGGGAAGGCAGCGAGAATCCGGCCACCGCCCGGCGTTTCATCCACCCGGAAGACCGGGAGCGCGTGCTGGCCTTGCTCAACGAGCATTTGGCCGGTTCAACCGAGGAGTACCGGATCGAGTATCGGGTTCGGGAGCAAAACGGCGAGTGGGCCTGGTTTCTCGACCGGGGCCGGGTGGTGGAGCGGGATGAAAACAACATGCCGGTGCGGATGACCGGTACCCATCAGAACATCACCCTGCAGAAGCGGCAGGAGCAGGCGTTGGCGGTGGTGCAGCAGCAGTTGCACGACGCAGTCGATGTTGAGCGCAATTTTCTCCAGACCGTCATCGATAGTGCCGCTGACCCGGTGATGGTCATTGATCTTGACTTTAACCTTCTCCTGATCAACCAGGCTGCCGCCCTTTTAGTTCGCGGCAATGGGGAAGTCGAGATCCTTCAAGGGCAGAAATGCCATCAGCTGTTCTGCGGAGCCGGGACACCCTGCCAGGACCTGCGTTTCCCTTGTCCGGTGGCGGAGATCCGCAACCAGCTACAGCCAGCCAAGCTTATTCACAACCCCTATCATGGCAACAGTGTCAACAATACCTTTGAGCTGGAGGTTTCGCCGCTGCGGGATGGGCAGGGGCAATTGTATGGCATTATCGAGGTGGCACGCGACATCACTGATCGGCTGCGCATCGAGAAAGAACTGCGCGACAGCCAAACGCACCTCTACCGGCTGGCGCATCACGACACCCTCACCGGTCTGCCCAACCGTTTATTATTCCGCGATCGGCTCACCCAGTCAATCAGTAAAGCCGAGCGGAACCGGACCGGCGTGGCGATTCTCTTTCTTGATCTTGACCGGTTCAAGAACATCAACGACACCTTGGGCCACGATGTCGGCGACGCTCTGCTGGTTGAGGTGGCGGTACGGCTGCAACGGCAGTGCCGTCAGTCCGATACCGTTGCCCGGCTTGGCGGCGACGAGTTTGTTTTTGTCCTTGAGGCCGTGGGCAACCGCAAAGATGCGGCCGTGGTCGCCGAGAAGATCATGGCGGCCCTGACCGAACCCATCGCTGCCAAGGGGCATGCGCTCTCCATCACCACCAGTATCGGCATCGCCATTTTTCCCGATGATTCCGATGAGATTGAAGGCGTGATCAAGTGCGCCGATATTGCCCTGTATGCGGCAAAGGAGATAGGCCGCAGTAATTTTCAATTTTTCCGGAAAGAGATTGCCGACAACGGCCGGCGGCCGCAACTGGATGAGCGGCAGTTCCGGGAGGCCATGCAATCAGGCGCGCTGCGCTTGGACTATGTGCCGCAGTATGCCCTAAACGGCGGCCAACTGGTTGGCTTTGAATCCCAGCTCCACTGGAACCATCCCAAAATGGGGCGGCTTCTGCCCGATGCCTTTCTTGCCGCCGCCGAGGAGTGCGGTATGTTGGCCGCGGTGAGTCTGTGGGGACTGGAGAAAATCTGTCTGGCCCTGCAATCCTGGCAGAAGCTGGGTGCGGGGTGTGTGCCAATCGCCGTCCCGATCACCTCTCGTCAACTGCTTGACTCTGATTTTTTTCCCCTGCTCGATCGGGTCTTGGCCCGGTATGCGATTTCTCCCGGTCTTCTGGTGTTTGGGTTGCGGGAACACACGGTTGCCGAGGCCTCAACCCAGGAGTTGGAAGTTCTTGGCCGGATTGGACGCCTTGGCATAGGTCTGGCGGTTGACGGTTTTGGCGCAGGCAGATGCTCGCTTGCCCGTCTGCAGCAGGTGGCGATCAAACGTCTTGCCGTCAACCGGCAATTGCTTGCCTGCGTTCCCGCAGATCAGCAGGCCGCAACCCTGGTGGCAGCCATCATTGCTCTCGCCCACACCCTCGGTTTGATTGTGCTCGCCGATGGGGTCGAGCAGGAGGAGCAGTTGGTTTTTCTCCGCGCCCATGGGTGTGATCAGGCCCAGGGGTCGCAACTGGGACCGCCGCTTGCCGGCGAAAAGGCATGTGCTCTTCTGCAATCTCGGGCAAAGGGCGGTTGACGCCTCCTGTCCTCCGTGGTAAGACCCCCTCTTGTTTTTTGTATCCAGAAGACCCGTTCGTCTCAGCGCTCCGGCTGATATGGCACGATCGTCTTCCTTCCCCCAGAACAATCAATTGAAGTTTTTTTAAACGAGTTGCAATGCGAACTGATATTTTGCACATCGGCGCGGGTGAACTGAATTACGAGATCCGCAATATTGTCTGTGTCGGCGAGAAACTCCAGAAGATGGGTGTCCAGGTCAACTGGGAGAATATCGGTGACCCGATCGCCAAGGGCGAGCAGGTTCCGGACTGGATGAAGGAAATTGTCGCTGAGGCGGTACACGAAGACACTACCTATGGCTACAGTCCGACCAAGGGGCTGCTGGCGACCCGTGAATATGTGGCGGCCTGCACCAATCGCATGGGCGGGGCGCAGATCGATGCCGAGGATGTCATTTTCTTCAATGGCCTGGGCGACGCGATCTCCAAGGTCTACGGTTTTCTCAAGCCGACCGCCCGGGTGATTGTGCCCACGCCGAGCTATACCACCCACTCTTCGGCTGAGGCTGCCCATGCCAGTGATCAGCCGGTGACCTACATCCTTGATCCCAATCACCTCTGGTACCCGGATCTCGAAGATATCGAAAACCACATCAAGTACAATCCGGCGGTGGCTGGTATCCTGGTGATCAATCCGGACAATCCCACCGGCGCCGTCTACCCGGCGGACGTGATGCGGGCGATTGTCGAGATCTGTGAGAAGAACGATCTCTTCATTATCTGCGACGAGATTTACCAGAACATGACTTATAACGGTACGGTTTCGGCACCGCTGTGCACGGTAATCGGCGACAAGGTACCGGCGATCTGCATGCGCGGCATCTCCAAGGAAATGCCCTGGCCGGGCAGTCGTTGCGGCTGGATCGAGGTCTATAACCGCCGTCGCGACCCGATGTTTGCCACCTACGTCCAGTCGATCCTCAATGCCAAGATGCTCGAGGTCTGCTCAACCACACTGCCCCAGACCGTTCTGCCCCGAATCAAGGAGCATCCCGAGTACAAGGTGCATCTCAAGAGCCGAATCAAACGCTATGAGCGCTATTCCAACCTGGCCTACACTATTCTCAAGGGTGTCAAAGGGCTCCTGGCTAATCGCACCAATGGTGCCTTTTACATGAGTGCGGTCTTTGAGGAATGGGTGCTCAACCACCATCAAACCCTGCCGATCGAGATCGACGAGGTGCGCGAAACTGTGGAACATCTGGTCTCAGGTTCCAATATTCAGCCGGACAAACGTTTTGTGTATTATCTGCTGGGGTCCACCGGCATCTGTGTGGTGCCGCTTTCTTCCTTTGCCACCGATCTTCAGGGCTTCCGCATTACTCTCCTGGAGAAAAACGAGGAAGATTTTGTCGAAATTTTCAATACCATTGCCAGCAGCATCAAGCGCTACGTCAATTCGCATCAGACCTGTGCCCATTGCGGTTGACGAAGGTTTGATCGCTGATTTGTTGCAGCCCCTGTCGCCCGTTTTGGCGGCAGGGGCTTTTTTTGTGGGTTCACTTTTGTTTCTTTGCGTTTTTCTTCGAATTTTCCGCAGTGTTTTCCCCTGTAATTCCCGGTGCTCTTCCCTTGACACTGGATTTTGCCATACTTATTGTTGGCACCAGATTTGACCGGCCTAACCGCGAACAAACTGCGGAATTTGGGTCTGAGCCATGGGGCGAGTCAACAGGAACTCAGAACAAGGAGAGCGTAGGTGGTAGACGAGGTAAAAGAACAGGGCCTTGCCGGTGAACAGCAATCTATAGAGGTTCCCGAAGACCTGGGTAATGGAGAAATTATTGTGGAGGCCGGAGAGCAGCAAGAAGCCGAAGCAGAGACTTTGCAGCGGGAAATGGGAGAAACCCGTGATCAGTTGATGCGGGTGGCCGCCGAGTTCGACAATTTCAAGAAGCGGATGGAGCGGGAAAAAAGCAAGCTGCTCAAATACGCCGGCGAGAACATCCTTCGCGACTTACTGGTCACCTTAGATAATCTTGACCGGGCCGTTGAGCAGGGCAATGCCGCTGCCGTGGATGATGCCAAGAAATTAGAGTCCATGCTGCAAGGGGTGGAGTTGACCCGAAAGGGGCTGGTGGCCACTTTGGAACGGTATGGGGTGGAGCCCCTGACCGCTGTCGGCCGCACCTTTAATCCGGACGAGCACGACGCTCTGACCATGGAGGCAAGCGAAGAGGTGCCCGCCAACCATGTGCTGCGGGAGTTTGCCAAGGGATACCGGTTTAGAGACAGGGTCCTGCGGCATGCCCAAGTGGTTGTTTCCAGCGGCCCGGCAAAAGTGTCTTGACCAGGTTTGGTTCGGTCACGCAGCAGCGAAAAAGAATTGATTGCAGTGACGATTGTTCAGGCTTTTTGGCCGAGTATATAAATACAGGAGAGACAGGAGACTGGTATTATGGGAAAAATAATAGGGATTGACTTGGGGACCACCAACTCGTGCGTGGCGATCATGGAGGGCGGTGACCCTAAGGTTATTGAAAACAGTGAGGGAAACCGGACAACGCCGTCGATCGTGGCTTTTTCTGACAGTGCCGAGCGTCTGGTCGGGCAGATCGCCAAGCGTCAGGCCGTCACCAACCCCACGCGGACGTTGTTTGCCATCAAGCGGTTGATCGGCCGGAAATTCACCGATAAGGAAGTGCAGAAATCGATCGGCGTCAGCCCTTTTAATATCGTTGAGGGTCCTGGTGGCGATGCTGTGGTGGAGGTGGGCGGGAAGACCTATACCGCTGCTGAGATTTCGGCGATGATTTTGGGTAAGATGAAGCAGACCGCCGAAGAGTATCTGGGTGAGACCGTTACCGATGCCGTGGTCACCGTTCCGGCCTATTTCAACGACGCTCAGCGCCAGGCCACTAAGGATGCCGGCAAGATAGCCGGACTCAATGTCATGCGGATCATCAATGAGCCGACAGCCGCCTCCCTGGCCTATGGTCTCGACAAAAAAGGCGAGGAAAAAATCGCGGTATTCGATCTCGGTGGCGGCACCTTTGACGTTTCCATCCTCGAGATCGGCGACGGCGTCTTTGAGGTCAAATCGACCAATGGCGACACCTTCCTCGGTGGCGAAGATTTTGACATGCGCATTGTTCATTGGTTGGCCGACGAGTTCAAGCGCGACCAGGGTGTTGATCTGCGTAACGATAAGATGGCCCTGCAGCGATTGAAGGAAGAGGCGGAAAAGGCCAAGAAAGAGTTGTCCACGGCCATGGAAACCGACATCAATCTGCCCTTCATCACGGCTGATGCCTCCGGCCCGAAACATCTCAACGTCAAGTTGAGCCGGTCCAAACTGGAGAGTCTGGTCGACGATCTGATCGATCGCTGCGAAGGCCCCTGCCGGACTGCACTCAAGGACGCGGGGTTGAATCCGGCCGACATCGATGAGGTCATCCTGGTGGGCGGCATGACCCGCATGCCCAAGGTGCAGGAAAAGGTGAAAGCCATCTTCGGCAAGGATCCGCATAAAGGCGTCAATCCCGATGAGGTTGTGGCTATCGGTGCGGCCATCCAGGGCGGCGTGCTCAAGGGTGATGTCAAGGACGTGCTGCTGCTCGACGTTACCCCGCTGTCATTGGGCATCGAAACCCTGGGCGGCGTCATGACCAAATTGATCGAGAAAAACACCACGGTACCGACCAAGAAGAGCCAGGTTTTCTCGACTGCTGCTGACAATCAGCCGGCGGTTTCGATTCACGTGCTCCAGGGCGAACGGGAGATGGCCCAGAACAATAAGACCATCGGCCGTTTCGAGCTGGCCGATATTCCAACCGCGCCGCGCGGCGTGCCCCAGATCGAGGTCACCTTTGACCTCGACGCCAACGGCATTCTCCATGTATCGGCCAAGGATTTGGGCACCAACAAGGAGCAGTCGATCCGGATCACCGCCTCTTCCGGGCTCTCCGAGGCCGAGATCGAGCGGATGAAGAAGGATGCCGAGTTGCATGCTGATGAAGACAAAAAGCGTAAGGAACTGGTTGAGGCCAGGAACAACGCCGACTCCATGATGCACATGACAACCAAAACTTTAACCGAGTTGGGCGATAAGGTTGATGCTGAGACCAAAGGCAATGTGGAGAAAGAGATTGAAAATCTGAAGAAGGCGATGGAAACTGAGGACACGGCGACCATCAAGAACGCGACGGAAACTCTGACCCAGGCTTCGCACAAGCTGGCTGAGTTGATGTACGCCCAGGCCAAGGGCCAGCAGGGAGCCGGGCCAGGCGATGCCGGTGCCGGTGGGGCCGGAGCGGGTGCTGCCGGCGGCAAGCGTGGCAAAGATGATGACGATGTTGTTGATGCCGATTTTGAAGAAGTAAAATAAGCAGCCTGTCTCCCTACCAACGTGGGGCGGCTGGAGTTTTGGGAGTGCGGGTATTCCGCACTCCCATTTTTTTTGTAAGTGCGCTATAAGGGTGCGGTTTGTACATTTTTCCCCCATCTATTGAAGAAGAGAGCCTCATGAAACGAATACTGTCGGGAATTCAACCTTCCGGAAAACTCCATATCGGCAATTATTTCGGCATGATGCATGCGATGATTCGCCATATGGAATCGGCGGAACTGTATGTATTTATCGTTGATCTTCATGCCCTGACCTCGGTGCAGGACCGGGATCGGCTACGCCAAGGTACCCTGGAAGCGGCGGCCGATTTTTTGGCGCTGGGCCTTGATCCGGAGCGATGCATTTTCTGGGTGCAATCCGATGTGCCGGAGGTCTGCGAGTTGACCTGGCTGTTGTCCGTTCTCACGCCCATGGGGCTTTTGGAACGGTGTCACGCCTTCAAGGACAAGGTCGCCAAGAACATTCCGGCCAGCCACGGGCTCTTTTCCTATCCGGTGCTGATGGCCGCTGATATTCTCCTCTATCAGGCACAGGTGGTGCCCGTGGGTAAGGATCAGAAGCAGCATGTGGAAGTGGCTCGCGACATCGCCATCCGCTTCAATAATACCTATGGCGAGACCTTTGTGATCCCTGAGCCGGAAATCAACGAGACCACCGCCATTATCCCTGGACTAGACGGGCAGAAGATGTCCAAGTCGTATGACAACACCATTCCTATTTTTCTCGATGAAAAGGGGCTGCGCAAACGGGTGATGGCCATTCAGACCGACGCCACACCGGTTGAGGCGCCCAAAGATCCCGACAAGTGCAACCTTTATGCCCTGCTCAAACTCTTTGCGTCGCCGGAGAAGATGCGCGAGGTGCATGGATTGTATGTCAACGGCGGGGCCGCCTATGGTTATCTCAAACAGGATCTGTTCGAACTGATCAACGACTCTTTTGCCGGGGCGCGGGCAAAGAAAAAAGAGTTGCTCGACAACCCCGATTATCTGCGCCAGATTCTGGCCAAAGGAGCGGAAAAGGCCCGAGCCAAGGCAACTCTCACCCTCGATTTGGCGCGGGACCGGATGGGGCTCAAGTACTGATTATCCGGAAGAAAGCAGGGAAATAAAAAAGGCGGGGAGCAATCCCCGCCTTTTTTATTGATCGGAGGAAGAAAAATCAGAAGCTGACCAACTCGACATCAAAGACCAGCCAGGCATTGGGCGGGATGACGCCGCCCGCGCCCCGCTCGCCGTACGCCAGTTCGGGCGGAATGATCAGGGTTCGTTTCTCGCCCTTGGTCATTTGACTCAAGGCCTCGTCCCAACCACGAATAACCCGGCCTGCCCCCACCGGAAAGGCGATGGGTTCGTTCCGGTCATAGGAACTGTCGAACTTGCGGTTGCCGAGAAGGAGGCGGCCGGTATAGTGGACCTTGATTGTGGTGCCGGTCGCAGGCGTCTGGCCTTCCCCTTTCTCCTCGACCTGGTAATATAAGCCGGAGTCGGAGCGCACGGCCTTGGGCCACTGTTCCTTGATCATTTTTTTGATTTTTTCCTGTTGCGCCTTGACTGCACCGACCTCTCGTTCCTTGATGGCTGCAAGGGCAGCGTCAAAGGCGGCTTGATCGATCTTAAAGGCTTCGGCCTCCTTGCCCACCCGGATGATAGCGATCTCTTTGATGGCATCGCCCTTGTCGATCTTGTTGACCACGTCCTGTCCCTCGACAACTCGGCCGAAGACGGTGTGCTTGTCGTCCAAATGGGGGGTGGCGCCATGGGTGATGAAGAATTGGCTGCCGTTAGTGGCAGGGCCGGAATTGGCCATGGAGAGGATGCCGGGGCCATCGTGGCGCAGGCTCGGGTCGAATTCATCGGCAAAGGTGTAGCCGGGACCGCCGGTGCCGGTACCCAGAGGGCAACCACCCTGGATCATGAAATTGGCAATCACCCGGTGGAAGGTCAGGCCGTTGTAAAAAGGGGTGCCGGTGGGTTTGCCGCTGCCGCCAAGATGGAGGGTCCCTTCTGCCAAGCCGGCAAAATTGATGACCGTCAGGGGCGTTTTGTTGTAAAAGAGTTTGAGCAGGATGTCGCCCTTAGGTGTTGTTATTTTAGCATAAAGTCCGTCTTTCATTTTTTTTTCCTCGGCAGAAGATGCGGGTTGTCCGGAACAAAAAAGCAGCGCGGACAGGAGCAGGAAGAGAACCAATCTGTTCATGAAATGTCTCCGACGATACGTTTTGTTTTCCGATGGCGAAATGCTCTCCGGCCGTCCTCTGCGGCGGAGAACCGCGATGTCAATCAGGGGCCTGCTTACAAAGCCGATGGAAGCTTGTCAATAAAAATGAAAAGGACGCAAGGGGGCAGGCCTTCGCCCGGAAGGGCGAGGCAACAGGCTCAGATGTGAAGGCGGCGGTGAAGCAGCACTGAGGTCAGCAGCGCCAGGGCGAGCAGAGAAATGGCCACCCCGCCGGAAAGGATGGTGTACCCGCCGGTCAGCAGATGGCCACCAAGGATGGTCCCTGCGGCCTGGCCCAGGTAGACAACAGAAGTGTTCATGGAGGTGGAAGCCGAGGCAGCAATCGGGTCGGCCTCGATAAGGCGGGCCTGCTGGGCGGCAATGGCCGGGCTCATGCCGATTCCCCAGATAAAGAGGGTCAAACCCGTCAGCGAGAGGGAGGCGGGTTGGCTGGCCCACAGGATGAGGCCGAGAAGGATAACGCCGAGGAAGGTGCTGACGGTTGTGCGGACGCCCAGTCGACCAACTGCCCAGGTGGCGCTCATGGTTCCGAGGATGCTTGCGCATCCATACACCAAGAGGAGCGTGGCGGTGGTCAGCGGACCGGTTGCCAGTCGGGATTTCAGGTCAACGACAATATAGGGATATTTGATGTATTGACCCGCGATGGCAAGGCTGGAAATGGCGAGGATGCACCATATTTTGTTGGAGGTCAGCACCTTTCCCCAGGCTGCTATGGACAGGCGATGGGCTTTCAAACCGGAAGGCAGGGTTGTGAAAACGGCCACGGCAGCAAGGGCACCGGCGGCGGCGAGGAGGCGATAGGCCGCCTGCCAGCCGACCAGCGAGCCAGTCAGGTTGACCAGTGGTATTCCGATGGCGGCAGCCAGGGACCAGCCGAGAAAGATAAAGGTGATAGCATGGGCCCTTCGTTCGGGGGGGATAAAAAGCGGCAGCGCACTGGCGGCCTGGGGGGTG
>JBBQCO010000113.1:0-10246 GCA_038318785.1 Desulfobulbales bacterium
TAAAAACGGTAGGATAGGGCGATCAGGCCTATGGCCACAGCCTGGGAAAACTCTATCGTATCCTCCTGGACATTCATCTGCCAGCCAAGGGTTATGAGCAGCAGCGGCCCCGGCAGGGCGAGCAGCAAGGTTAATCCGAACGCCTGCAGCGGCAGGGTGAAGGTATAGGAGGCCGGATTGCCGGCTAGGCGGACAGCGGTTTCAAGTCGCGCCAGCATGCGGCTTTTGCCCCAGAGCAGGGCAATGGTTATCATGCCAGCCAAGATGAAGATCGGCGATGGCACCACCTGAGTGGCCAGCAGTTTGCCGGTGGCCAGCCATGGACCGGGAGCGATGAAAACAGCCGCTTCGTGCGGCACATTCTGGAGATCCTTGAAATGCATCAACGGCGTGCTCCGCATCCACAGCAGTCGTTCCGCCAGAAAACTGTCAAAGGCGACCGCGGCTTTGAGGAGACTGCGCTGGAAAACTTCGAGCTCGGCAAGCAGGCTCAGGTAGGCCTGATTGGAGGTGATAATCTTGTCAAGGAAGTCCCTGCGGCTGGTGAGGAGTAGGCGCAGTTCGGTGGCAATTGTTTCCAACTCATCCGGTGGTGTGCCGGCGGTGAGTTCCGCCACATACCCCTCCAAATCGTCGAGCTGTTTGCGTTCCTCCCGATGCTGCACCTGGAGCAAACCGGTCTCGGCGATGGCTACTTCATTTCTAGCCATATTTTTCCGCAGGAGTCGTGCATCGGGGAGCGTCCGCCGCAGTTCGTGCAACAGGAGACCAACGGCTTGGTTTAAGCCGGCCAATTCAATCCTCTGTTTGGTGTTTCTGAAGCTTTCTTCGGTTTTTTTCAGGTCCTTTTCGAGCGACTCCTTTTCCGTGCCCGCTTTTTCCAGGGCAGAGGTTACTTTTTGCAGTGCATCGCCTAAGACGGTGTTCGCCGCTGCTGCCTGCTGCAGGACGGGAGGACTGCCCGCCACCTGCCGCATCGCCTCCTGGGCCTGGCCCATGCTCAGGGTCGCTTCATCTTGGCGTTTGCGATTGACCTTTGCCTCCAGGCGCAGCATCCGGGAGCGGGCTCCCTCCAAATGTGCCAACGCTGCCTCCCGTTGGGCATTAGCCAGTTCAACCAGCATGGGCATGCTCACCAGGTCCTGGTTGAGCATGCGGGTTTCGCTGTGCAGCGCCTGCATCTGGGTCTGCTGCATCCAGCGCCGTGCTTCCGTTATTTGTGGGGATTCGGTTTCAGGTGCCGCTCCTTTGAGGGATGTGGCTAGAGTCCCCTCGATTTCCTTAATTTCAGCAAGCCGTTGGCCCACCTTGACCGGTCGTTCGTTCTGGGTGGCAAGTTGACGGGTTAGGGCCGCTAGATCCGCCTCTATCTCAGTGTGGTTGGCTCGGGCCAATAGGAGTTGCTGCTCGATCTCCTTGAGCGGGACATCGGTAAGGTCGCCCTCCTGTTCTTGCGGTGGGGGCTGATGGGCGAGCCTGTCGATCCCTTCCCGGATCTTTTTGATATCGGCGGGCGCCGTCTCAATGGCCTGGACATATTTATTGGCCTGGGCCTCCTGAGATGCGGCCGTCTCCAGGTTTTCAAGGCTTTTACGGTAGAACTCAAGCAGTTGTTTTTTAGTATTCTCGTCGATACCGGTCGCTTTCGTGATTTCCTCGGTTCTGGCTTTGAGAAGAGCAGGGGAAACGAGCAACTGGGGGTCCGGGAGTGTCACGGAAACCTGTGCCGCCCAACCCTTCTGCAATGGGGCCAAAAGGAGGAACACCACCAGGGCCAGGTGCATAAGAAAGCTAAGGCAGTGCGCGGAAACCTTCAAAGGGGTTGTTCCCTCCGAGAGGAGAGGTCCATAGAGACCAGACCGAAGAATGTTGAAGCAGGTTGGCAGGATGAGAACAATCAACGCACCGTTTCTGGTTGTTTTTCATTTTGTTTGAGATGTTCCAGGAGAATGCGGCGAACCTCTTCGATCACCAGGGGATTGCCCTGGCTGGAGTGGCCGGATCGCACCAGAAACTCGGATGCCACATACTTCACATGGGCGCTGGTGTACAACACCACGCCGTCGTCACCTTCGGGCGGCTTTGCATCGCCGTCGATGGCAACGATGGAATGCCCCTTGACCCCTGGGGCGAGGGGGATCTCCGCCAAAGCCTTAATTGTCGGGTTGTCGGGCGACATGGCATCAAGGCTGGTGGTGGCAATAAACTGCTGCGCCTGGACCTCGGAAATGCCCAAGCTGGCAACGGTTTTCATCAGGTTCGCCGTTGACTGGAGCACCCCTTTGGGAAAAGTGATCATTTTAAGGACCAGGGTTCGGACCCAGTTCTTGGAAAGAAAACTGCCCCGGTGGGGGGTCGAGATGAAGATCACTCGTTTGACAAAAGGCAGCGCTGTAAAGACCGCCTCTTTTTCGAGGCGATTCCGATCTTCGTCCGTCACCTTGAGTTCCGCCAGCGATTTGCCGGTCACCATGCGCACAAAGGCCTCCCCGGTATCGGTGGCGGTCAGCTTGGTGAGCAGTCCACCCTGGCTGTGGCCGATGACGACCATTCGGCGCAGAGCGGTATTGGTTCCCTCTGGGTCAACTTTTTGCACCTGTGCGCTCAGGGCCTCTCTCAGTTCGTTTGCCGAGATGCCGATCCGTTTGCCGCTGTCGTAGAAAAAATTCCAGATCTGGTAGTTCCGGTTGATGACGGGGTCGGCCCGGAGCGTATTAACCATCTCCGCCCAGGCAACGGGACTGCTGAAGGTGCCGTGTACCAGGACGATGGGGATCTTGTCCGGTTCATACGGCTGCATATAGAAGACGCCGGTTTTAATAAAGCTCGTCCCGTACAGAAACTCGTTCAAGCCGAGCCCATGGACATACGGTTGATCGATAGTATAGGCGAGCTGGGCGGTCACATCCCGCTCCAGAGGAATCTTGGTGTCGCCGACCACGATCTCGGTTTGGTTGTAGGCGGAGTACAACTCCAGGGTGCCGTTGCAGGTCTCTGCCTCAATTTCCTTCAGCCGGCAGTTAAATCGCAGGAAAAGGGTTCCCGGACTGGTTCGGTACATGGGGGCTCCGTCCGGCTTTTTTTCCACCGCAATGATGGGCGCACCCAGCCCCGCCTCCCGGTTTCTCCGGCTGAGTCCCCTGACCCCGAAGCGGTCGGTGGCGATGAATTTCTCGAAATGATCCATCTCCTGATGGAATTGCTTGGTATCAAGGGAAAAGCCAAAACGGCCAACCGGCAGATCCACCTTGGCGGGGGCGATTTGGAGGTTGCCGTCGGCATCGGCCAAGGCTTCAGCCAGAGCGCTGTTATACAAATCGCAGGCGATCCGGAAACGCCGTTCAAAGGGGCTGGGAGGCTCCAGCCATTCTTTCCCGAGCAGATAAAAATAGGCATAAATTGCCGAGGCAAAGAAGTGGGGATGCGACGTGTTGATCCCGTCCTCCCTGTACCGCATACCGACAAAATAATTGAGTTCAGCCAGGGCAAAGAGCAGATCGTTGCGGTAATCTTTCTCTGCCTCGTGGTGGAGAAAGGTGAGGACCTGCTGGGGATCCTCGTGAAAGGCCTGAACCAGGTTGAAACGGATCAGGACATCGTGGGAAAATCGGCTGTAGTCGTCGGCGTTGATGGCACTGACGTTGATCTGGGCATAGGATTCGCGGGGGTCGTTTCGTTGCACCCCCACCGTTGTGGCACAGCCGGTCATGCCCAGGGTGATCAGGACGAGCAAGAGAAGCCGACCACTTCGACAAAACAAGGATAGCCCCATTTTTTCAGGCCACAATGCACCGGAGGCGCACCGCAAACGGTGGCCAAGGGGCACGAATAATAAGGAGATACCCTTCATGTCGACTCCTGCAGATATTTCGTTTGGCGAAGAAGAATTTGGCAGTCAGGTTACCACATGATGTAGCCGACACCGATACCGCCGACCCACTGGGTCGAATCTCCCCGCTGGTCGACAATCGGGCTGTCGCCTGGGTCACCGGTTATGGAAGAGGCGCGTACGCCCACACTCATCAGCCAGTTCTTATTCAGGTAGATGTTGGCCCCCACCAGGGCATAGTATTCGTTCAGGCCGCCGTCCGCGGTAAAGAAGGGCAAGCCGGAGGTGCCGACGTTTTCGGCATTCACTCCGAAGTAGTGATCGGAGTATTTGTCATCCTGGTAGGCGATGCCGGCGCTGAAATTCAGGTCAACGGGTTTGGCCACCGGTTGCCAATAGCGGGCACTCAGGTTGGCCCGGAATCCGTCGCTTTCATCGCCGACATCCTGATACATTTTGGCCCCGACGATGAACCGCTGGCGCTTCTCACTGGCGTTGGCCCAGACAACGTCGGCAAAAGCGCCCAATTCCATGGTGCCTTCAATTTCCTCCATTTGACTGACCAGCGGGTCATCGACATTGTCGTCCCGGCCGAAGCGGTAGTTGGCCAAGGGGCCAAAACGAACCATCTCGTCATCGAGGATGTTGACGGTCAGTTCGTTGGCGATGAGTTGGACATACTGCTCCTGCCCTTTGAAGGTATAACGGAAAAAGGGGGCCGCGCCGGCGGTATAATCATCGGAACCGACGTAATCGGGAAACATGCCCGCTCCCAGGCCGAAAACGATGGGGGTGTTTTCGAGGTCGAGATCCATGAAATCGGCGGCATCGACCGGTTGGCAGGGAAGGATCGCGGCCGAACCGGCGAGGGCGCCCGCCAATGCCAGTACCTTGATGTTGCATGTTTTTTTCATTGGGTGCTCCTTTTTTTAAGGGTGGAGATGACGTTGGTTGTGGTGTGCAAGCTCTTCTCTTATTGGGTGTTGGGTGGTGGTAATAGGCTCATACCCGGCAGTCCCTCGCGGATCCGCAGGGAAAACTGACGGTCCTGATCGGCCGCCTTCGCCTTGGGATTAATGATGCTTCGTTGTTTCAGTTCAGCAAAGGGCAGCGAGGTATCCAGCGTCCCTTTTTCATAGGCCATCTCATCGGCATAACCGTTGGCCAATAACCGCCAGTCCCAGAAAATCTTGCGAAAGTACGGCCGGGTATGGCCGCGTAGCACGGAGGTGCAGTTGGTTAACAGGGCATTGTACCATGCCGGCCTGTCATGCAACTGGTTTATGGCGCGCAGATAGTCGAGGAAGACCTCGCGGAAGAGTTGTTTGTCGCCCTGGACCCGGTACAGGTACGCCGTTTCTCCCTGGCGGTAATTCGTTCGCAGCCGGACCACGTCCCGCTCGTCCGCCACCACGTAGGTCAGCTCATACTGCCGGAAAAAGCCTCGGAGGGTGGAGTAGCCCTCTCCCAGTTCCTTCCGGGCCTCGATAGAGATGGCGACATAGTCGCGGTTGTTGAAACCGAAACTGAGCATGGTATGGACCACACTCCCCAAGCCCCAATCCACCAGATAAAGGTCGAGACTGGTCAACGTATTGAGATCAAAGGTTTTATCGTAGTGGTGCACCGTGAAGTCAGTTTCGGTGCGGTAGTCACAGTTGCGGATATTGTGGAGGGTAACCCTGTCACCCTCGATGGTGGCCGACGGCAGTTGGGCCAGATCCGGCTGCCACTTGCGCTCATTGGAGGGCTTTTGCAGGAGAAAGAAGACCAGGGGCACGGTGAAAAGCGCGGCAAAGAGGATTGCTGCCTTTTTCCAGGTGCGGGTTAGAAGAAAAATTGCAAGCGAGGCCTGGGCAAAACCGGCCGCCGCCACTATGGATAAGGGGGTGGGGAGCGGCGAGTAGTACAGGGACGCGCTCCCCCAGACCACCAGGGGGAGCGCAAAAATCAGGGTCATGAATGGGCGCCGGTCATGCATTGGGTTTATGCTTCTCACTCATTGAAGGAGCTGCCATCTGCGAGTACTGAATGCTTTTTCCCAAGAACGGCAAGGTTGCCATTCCGGCAGGCGATAAGGCGGAATCCCAAGGGGAAACCGCACGACCTGTTTTCGGGAATGACAACCTGTTGAACATCCTCACCCATCATTTACTCGAGCCATGGGATTTGTCCAAGGTTACCCGCAGCCTTTTGGCCCAGAACTCAAACGCCTCCTTGGTGGCCCCGAGCTTGCTGAAACCGCTCATCTTCGAGCCGTTGAAGGTGTCAATGCCGGCGGCAAGCCGCTCGTTGGTCATCGAATCAAGAAATTCCACTTCCATACTCGCGCCCCCTACTCCTGTGTAGGAACCGGTGGCCGCCTTTTTAACGACACTGACGGCCAGGCCAACCGGCAGCACCGTGGTGATGCCGCTCATTGCCGGATTGCTCGTTTCGATATCGGTGATAGCCAGCCGAACCCGCAGGACATCGTTGCCCGGCTCGGAAACCAAGGGGTAAGCAGTGCCCATGGCCTCGAAGACAGCTTTGTGAAAGGTGTCAGACAATTCCTTCAGTTCGCTGGCCTGCAGTCCCTGACTGGCGGCATCATTTTTGAGGAAGAACTTGGCCTCATCCAGCATCACTCTTTTATATTTTTTCAGATCCATCCCCGGTTTGGTGTAGATCTGATCAATGCCGTCAGAAGGTCCAGCTTGGAACTGAGGATACTCCTTGAGGAAACCAGTGGTGGTGTCCTTGGGTGCAGAGGCGCAGCCATGGAGGAAAATTCCTGCCAGTAAAATCACCAGACCCTTGGTTATGGATTGCATTGTGTTCATTGCGTCTCGTCCTCTGGTTTGTGTTGTGATGGATGTCTTCTTACTTATCCGGTGTGATCTGGGTAATTTTGCTGCCCTGGATGCCGATTCCGGCCATCAGCCCTTTTTGCTGGAAGATGAAGGCGTAGATTCCGGATTTGACCGTGGTGGTGGTGAGTGAACGGGCAACCCCTTCATCGACGACAACAATGCTGGGGCCGACACCGATTTCCCATCCCTTGCTGTTTTTGAGGTATTGAATCCCTTCGTTATCGAGGAAGAACAGGGCGTAGCCATAGGACTGCGCCCCTGCCTGCAAGCCGTAGGAGGCAGCCACGGTTGTGCGTCCAGCGAAGGCTGGCGTGTTCAGCAGGAGATAGACCTGTCGGGGAAAGAGTCAGAACCCCGTAGCTTGGATAGCAGGGTGGCGGGTAACCAAGACTCTGAAGCCTATCGACAAGACTTTCTTTGGGGAAGTGCGAGTCAACCGGGCCGTAACGAAAGTAAACGCAGAAGTGGCCTCGAGAATGCAAAAATCCGAAGGTCGAGCCCGTAACCGTGGGGCGAAGGCAGCATGGGTAGTCGAAATCTGACCGACACGACTATTCCACTTTGGCGGGGTGGTAGCGACAGCACGGTGACAAGGACACGCTAAGCAACTGGAGAACCCCTACTCGTCCCGACGCGAAATCGTCGGAGCAAGGTAGACCTTATAACCGGACAACCCGGGAAATAGGTCGAAGGCGGGAGGGAGGCGGACGGGATCGTAGTAACGATGAAACGGCGTAATGGCTGTGGAGTGAAGGATCCCTGCTGCATTGTAATTTCTCTGACAACATGAGAGGCAAGGGCGACATGACAAAAGCGTCCATTGGATTGCAGGATCTGCGAAGGAGAATATACGTCAAGGCGAAGGCTGAACCGTCCTGGCGTTTTTGGGGTTTGTACGTCCATGTCTGTAAGATGGAGGCACTGTTTCTGGCGTATGAGATGGCCAAGAAAAATGACGGGGCGCCTGGGATTGACGGCGTTACGTTTGCGGACATCGAAGCGCAGGGTGTATCGACATTTCTTGTGCAGATACAGGGCGAACTGATTGGGCGCACGTACGTGCCTCTACCGGCACGAAAGCAGGAAATACCAAAGGATGGGGGTAAAGTAAGGATCCTGTCGATTCCGGCGATTCGTGATCGTGTGGTGCAAGGTGCGCTTAAGCTGATATTGGAACCGGTTTTCGAGGCAGATTTTCAAGCGGGGTCATTTGGCTATCGGCCAAAGCGGGCGGCACGGGAAGCTGTGAGCCGGGTGGCACAGGCAATCGCTCAGTATAAGACGCGCGTAATTGATCTTGATCTGCGGGCCTATTTCGATACGGTTCAACATGAACTTCTGTTGAAAAAGGTAGCGCAACGCATCAACGACAACGACGTGATGCATTTGCTGAAAGTGATGCTGAAAGCCTCAGGTAAACAAGGTGTTCCGCAAGGCGGTGTGATTTCACCATTGCTCAGCAATCTGTACCTCAATGAGGTGGACCGGATGCTGGAACGGGCGAAGGAAGTCACACGCTCTGGCCAGTACACCTATGTCGAATATGCAAGATTTGCCGATGACATGGTGATCCTGGTCGATGCACATCGGCGGCATGACTGGCTGATGAGGGCGGTGGAGAAGCGGCTACGTGAAGAATTTGCCAAACTACAGGTTGAGATTAATGAAGAAAAAAGCAGTATCGTGGACCTAAGTCTCGGGGAAAGTTTCGGATTTCTTGGGTTTGACTTTCGTCGCACCCGTAGTCTCAAGGGGATGTGGCGACCGTATTATGCGCCTAAGCTGAAAAAGCGCACGGCGCTGCTGCAAAAGCTCAAAGAGGTGTTCCGAAGCCATCAATCCCAACCCGTTGATCGCATAGTCCATTTGATTAATCCGATTCTACGGGGCTGGGTAAACTACTTCGCGGTTGGGAACTCGAGTCAGTGCTTTAACTACATTCAAGACTGGGTGGAAAAGAAGATACGGCGACATTTGATGCGATCACGGAAACGACGGGGCTTCGGCTGGCAGCGGTGGAGTAGGCAATGGCTTTATGGCGGCCTGGGGCTGTTTGATGGCTACCGAGTGTCAAGGGCATGGTCGAAAGCAGCGTCAGTGGAACAGGTCTCATAAACCTTGGTGTGAAGCATGCAGGAGAGCGTAGTGCGGGAAATCCGCCTGCTGCGTTCGACGTGGCGGGTGCTGGAAACGTGAATGGATCCACGCGCCAGTGCTCGACCCTACCTGTAGTAGCCGGTCGTCTTGCCGCCGACCCGGAGCGCACCTTCGCCGTATTGTCCGCCAACGATCAGCCCTGCTTTAATAATATCGGGAAACACCAGGACGCCTTTGGCAATCTTGGCCAGGTTTTTTGCAGCCGGGGTGGTCCGGTACAGGGTCTGCAAGGCCCCGTCGACGTCACGATTGATTTCTCCGGCTGTGGCAGCCTGTGAAGTTCGGGGCAGGGTTAGCACGAATAGTGCCAGCAACAACGACATCGATACCTGCAGTGTTCTTTTCATGATGCTTCTCTTGTTTAGTGTGTCCATGTTCTGCTCCTTTTTGGGTGGGGATGATTTTTGAACAACCTTTTCTCTGATTCAAACTAAAAAACGCAAATCTGCAATCTAAAAGTACGATATAAATAGAATTTCAAACGAAAAATGACCGAATGTATGATGCACCAGTTGGTGTCTGGTTTCCCTGTGATTCACAGAGGGTGAGAATCGTCTTCTTTCGAAGAGTTGGGCCGCCCTGATCGCACACGTCTCTCTGGACTGCATCGGGGTGATATTTCGTCCCGGCCCGTGGTCGGCGCAGTCAGCCCCAAGGGATAGGGGCATCCACACGTCATGTCCGTTCGATTGTATCCGCTTTCACCGGATGAAGGCGGACATTTTCAATGAAATCCAGCCCGCCGATGCCGCTGATGGTATAAAATTCGACCGTCGGCGGTATCCGTGAAAGCTCCATCGCCTCCAGCACCCGACAGTACAAGTGTGAGCGCAGGTGCCGGTCAAGAGCTTCGCGTGTACGCCATCGCTCCATGTAACAGATCGATTTGCCCATCCCCGCTGTGAAGAGGCAGTCCTGGCAATCGGCGTTGGCTGCGATCAAGCCCTGAATTGAATCCAGTATGTCAATGACCTTGGATTCATCTTCCGGCACGGGATGTAGGGTGATGAGGGAAAGGAACATGCTTAAATGTTTGCACAAAACGCTCCAGTTAGAGTTTTTGAGGGTATTCGATTATCTTTCTGATTTGGTGATGTTTTTGTGGTGGAAAGGAAGGGGTGGAGCGGTTGCTTTGTAGCGATGGGTGAAATGTCAACCCTTTGAGGGCGAAATGTCGACCCCTGGTGCGGTGAGTGTGGAGGTGAAGCCAAGTTTACGCATGCGTGAATACAGCGTGGAAGGATTGAGCCCGAGCAGTTCAGCGGCCCCTCCTTTTCCTTTAATTTTGCCATGTGGGGCGACTCGGTTTTGCTGGATGTGCTGACGCCCAACCTCCTCGCGGGTCATGAACAACGGGGGGGTGGGGCGAGCTGGGGTCAGATCCAGTTGCGAGACATCAAGCGTATGC
>JBBQCO010000114.1:0-10169 GCA_038318785.1 Desulfobulbales bacterium
CTGCGGGGCGTCTGTCGCGACTATCCTGCCGGCGACGAGTTGCTGACCGTTCTCAACAGCATTGACTTGACCATCGCCTCCGGTGAAATGGTGGCCATTGTCGGCGCCTCCGGATCAGGCAAGTCGACGCTGATGAACATCATCGGCTGCCTTGATCGGCCGAGCCGTGGCACTTACCGTGTTAATGGCCAGGAAACCGGACAGCTGGAGCCGGACGAACTGGCTTACCTGCGTCGTGAACATTTTGGCTTTATCTTTCAGCGCTACCACCTGCTGGCCAGTCTTTCCACCCTGGCCAACGTCGAGATGCCGGCCATCTATGCGGGTATCGATGCCAAGGCCCGGCAAGACCGCGCCCGCCATTTATTGGCCCGCCTGGGCATGGCTGATCGGCTCGAGCATGCTCCCGGTCAACTCTCCGGCGGCCAGCAGCAACGAGTTTCCATTGCCCGGGCCCTGATCAACGGCGGATCGGTCATCCTGGCCGACGAGCCCACCGGCGCCCTCGACACGGTCAGCGGCAAGGAGGTGATGAAGATCCTCAAGGAACTCAACGATGACGGCCACACCCTTATTCTGGTGACCCACAACATGCAGGTGGCCGAGCATGCCGACCGGATCATTGAACTGAGCGACGGTAAAATCATTGCCGACCGACGAATCAAGGAAACCACGCGAACCGACACCCTTGTCCCGGCGGCGTTCACCTCCTCCCATCCCTGGCGAGCCCACTACGACCGCTTTACCGAAGCCTTCCGCATGGCTCTGGCGGCCATGGCCTCCCACCGGCTTCGCACCCTGCTGACCATGCTCGGCATCATCATCGGTATCGCCTCGGTGGTTTCGGTGGTGGCGCTCGGTGAAGGTTCCCGGCAACGTATCCTCAAGGATATCAGTGCTATGGGAACCAACACCATCAGCATTTATTCAGGCAAGGATTGGGGCGACCTGCGTTCCGGCAAAATCCGCACGCTCGTCCCCCGCGACGCCGACGCCCTGAGCCAGCAACCCTATGTCGATACAGTCACCCCGCTGATCAGCAAATCGGTGACCCTGCTCTACCGCAATATCAGCGTCACCGCCCAGGTGAACGGCGTGGGCGAGCATTATTTCCGGGTGCGGGGCATGGAGTTGGCCGAGGGACAACTGTTTGACCTCGATGGCGTTCGCAGCAGCGCCCAGGACGTGGTTATCGACCAGAACACCCGACGCTCCCTGTTCGGCGACCAACCAGACAAGGTATTGGGTGAGGTGGTGATGTTGGGCAAGGTTCCCTGCCGGATCATCGGCGTGACCAAAAAGGCGGACACCAGCTTCGGCGACACCGAAAGCCTCAACATCTGGGTGCCCTACACCACGGCCATGAACCGGCTGACCGGGCAACAGTACCTGCGCAGCATCACCGTGCGAGTGGCAGACAATGTGACCACGGCCATTGCCGAACAAAGCATTGTCAAGCTGCTCACCCAGCGCCACGGCACCAAGGATTTTTTTGTCTCCAACCTGGACGCCATTCGCCAGACCATTGAAAAAACGACCCAGACCATGACCCTGCTCATTTCTTCCATTGCCCTGATTTCGCTCTTGGTCGGCGGCATCGGCGTCATGAATATCATGCTGGTCTCGGTGACCGAACGGACCCAGGAGATCGGGGTACGCATGGCCGTGGGGGCCCGCCACAGCGACATCATGCAGCAGTTTCTGATCGAGGCCGTACTGGTCTGCCTGATGGGCGGTTTGCTGGGGGTGGGTCTGGCTCTAGGTATCGGGATCACAGTTTCGCTCTCCGGTGCCGATTTCAAGATGATCTATTCCACCACCGCCATCGTCAGCGCCTTCCTCTGCTCCACTATCATTGGCGTTTTGTTCGGTTTTCTCCCCGCCCGCAACGCCGCCCGGCTCGATCCGGTTATTGCCCTGACGAGAGAGTAATTCAATGAAAGCATGTACATGCAGATATATAGGCCTTCTTACCCTGGCCTTTTTGCTGACGGGGTGCGCGGCTCTGATGCACACACCCTACCAAACACCTCAGGTCACCCTGCCAAGCACCTGGACCTATCAAGGAGAAATCAATGGACCCGCCCAGGATCGCTGGTGGGAAGAATTTGGCGATCCCGCGTTGAACCATCTGGTAACCGAGGCCTTGCAGCGCAACAACGATCTGGCGGCGGCAACCGTTCGAGTGCGTCAGGCGCAACTGCAGGCTGACCAGGCAGGCAGCGAACGGCTGCCGAGTTTTTCGGTACAGGGCAACGGCGAGATCAGCCGCTATCTTGGATCAGGAAACAGGGAAATTCGCAATGCTGCGGCCTCGGCTGCGGTCAGTTATGAATTGGATCTTTGGGGTAAACTTGGCAGTGCTTATGACGCTGCCCGCTGGGAGGCCATGGCCACCGAAGAAGATCGTGCCGGTACAGCGCTCTCTCTCATCGGCACAACCGCGTCGTTCTACTGGCAAATCGGCTCATTGAACCAGCAAATTCGTCAATCCGAGGCCAGCATCGAGTATGCCAAACAGACCCTGCAGCTGGTGCGGGTGCAAAAAACGGCAGGGGCAGCTTCCAACCTGGAAATTCTTGAAGCGGAAGGCAACCTCGCCAGCCAGGAGGCCAGCCACACAACCCTGATCCAGCAACGGGTCGAGGCCCGCAATAGCCTCGCCATTCTCTTTGACGGTCCGCCCCAGAGTCTGAAAACAACCGAGCCGCAGAATCTCTCTAGGGCAACAGTCCCGGAAGTAAGCGCAGTCCTTCCTGCGCACCTGCTCAGCCGGCGACCCGATCTCCGTGCAGCCGAGGCCCGGTTGCGCGCAGCTCTGGCAAACACCGATGCCACCAGAGCCTCCTTTTACCCGGCCATCAATCTGAGCGGCCAACTCGGCGGCAGCAGCGAGCAGCTGGCGCGTTTCTTGAGCAATCCCCTCGCTACCCTGGGGGCTGACCTGGTCCTGCCTTTTGTCCAATGGCGGGATATGCGGCGCAACATCAAAATATCAGAGGCTGAGTATGAGCAAGCGATAATTAGCTTCCGCCAAACCCTCTACAGTGCCTTGGCTGATGTCGAAAACAGTCTATCGGCCCGGCAACAGTACCGGGAACAGGCCCAGAAACTAGAACAGGCTTTGAGTACAGCGCAACAAACCGAGGAACTCTATCGGATTCGTTATCAGGCAGGCGGCAGCCCCCTCAAATCATGGCTCGACGCTCAGGAAAACCGGAGGCAGGCGGAAATTGCCCTGGCGGAGAACCGGCTCAACCAGCTGCAGAATCATATCACCCTCTCCAAGTCCTTGGGAGGCGGGAGCGCCATTGTGCCCACCCCAGCAAAAGAGTAAGCTCACGCGAACTTTTAAGCCGTTTATTGAATGAAAAAGAGGGTGGCAGCACGCCAACGCTGTCCGTAGCACGGTGTGGAATGGGACCGAGCAGAGACAATTCGGCCGTTCGTTACCGGGCAGGATGCTCCTGTTGTTACTGCAGCAGGGAGATAATCCGCTGCTCGATCTCCGAGCGCGGCACAGCGCCGACCACTTGATCGATGAGTTGCCCACGCTTGAAAAACAACAGGGTGGGGACACCCCGAATCTGGAATCGGGCCGCACTCATCTGCTGGGTGGAGGTATCGAGCTTGAACACCAGCAGACGCCCGGCATACTCCTGGGCCAGGGTTTCAAGAACGGGAGCAATTGTGCGGCATGGACCGCAGGTAGGTGAGTAGAAATCCACCAGCACCGGGAGGGTTGACTGCTCGACCCGTTGATAGAACTGGGGATCAGTGAGAGGATTGACCACTCCGGAAAGCGGGGCGCCGGCAAGTGAACCACCGCAACGGCCGCATTTGGGGGCGAGATGTTGTTTCTCCGCCGGAATCCTGTTTTTGGCCCCGCATCCGGGACAGATCGTCAGGGTACTCATAATGAACACCTCATCGTGCCGAGGGCACAGTTGATAATTCATCGTAACAAAAAAAGGTGGATCCACAAGGCAGCTTTGCCGCCGCATCAGAAGACAGGCACCATTTTTTTGCCCGTTCTTTCCTCTCCGCTGAAAGATCAGGTGCTTGGTTCGTATCGGTGTTTGCCCTGTTCCTGCATACCAACAATGGCCTTGCGTAAATTGTGTTTTTCCGCGAGCCAGCCGGGATAATCTCGAGCCGCCTGCAGGGCTGCATACAGAGCGAGGCAATTATACAGCCCCACCGTCTCTTCGATCACCGCCGCCGGATAGTGCTCGTCCAAATCGCCGGGACGTGGTTCCTGCTGATAAAAAGCCAGCCGGCCGAAATAAAAGGCCAGCTCTTCCAGCAGATCCCAGAATCCCTCGCGCCAGGTGGCTATGGTTTCCGCACCTTGCACACCCTGTAAGGCGGCGTTGACCCCCTCTCCGGGAAACGCCACTTGGGCGAACTGATAGTGGCCGTCATTGGGCAGGGCCTCTCCGTTGATCTCATGCCAGGAGACCAAGGCATGGGCGCGAGTGGCGATTTTCATCGCCTGAAATTTCGTCCAGAGAAGAAACTCGTAGTAGTGGTCGGCAATGGCCTGCTCGGGTTCTAAACGGTAGACGTTGCCGTGATCGGCATTGTAGCGGCTGAGATTGCCGAGATGGACCAACTCGTTGACCAGAGTGTGAATGTAGGAGAGGCCGGAAATGTTCGCTTTGTTGAGCAGAATTTTGTGGGCGCCATCCTTGGAGGTGTTGAACACCAGACGGGCGTTGTTGTTCTCCAATCCAAGACCGGCGAAGTAAGGCGCCACTTGCTCGCATTCATCCGCGAAATTTTCGGTCTTGACGATCAAAGTGCGAGCTGTCAACCGATCGAGGTCGACCTCCTGTTTGCCGACGAAGCCTAGGGCCCGGTTAATCCGGCTGGTCTCACCGGCAGAAAAATTGAACATTTCCATACACAATCCTTTTCCCATGAAAAAAGGCAGCCGTGTGCTGCCTTATCGTCTCCCAGCTTGCATTCAAGCCGGCATTTATTGGCAATGTGCGGTTTTCGGAATGACAACAACTGCGCCGCGCAGAGCATACAAACAAGCGGTGGACGCCGCCTGGCTTACTTGGCTTTGTTTTGCTCCGCGTTTTTGGCGGCCATGTATTCGGCCTCCTGTTCCAGCAATTCACCCAGGGCCTTGGCGGTGTCACCGACGACCTTGATGCAGTGCTGCCGCCGGCTCTCGGAATTGCCGTAAAAATCCTTCACCTGATCCCGGTCCATCCAGTTGACCCGGGCGATCTGGCAGCAGTTGATGCCGCCGTGCGGCGCGGCCAGTTCCTCAAAATTCTTCATCACCGCCTTGGTGGCGGCCCACATCCGGGGGTTTTCCTTTTCCTCGAGGCTGGACCGGCTGTAGAGACTGCCGATGACCGAAGCCGCGCCCACCAGCGCCCCGCAGATATTGCCGGTGCCGCCGATGCCGCCGCCAAAGGCGCCGAGGGCCTTGATCACCGAAGGATCTTCGATGCCCAGTTTTTCCAGGCCAACCATGGCCAGCACCTGGCTGCAGTGCAACCTTTGGGTGAACAGCTCAATCGCTTTTTCCCGCATTTCATCTGGCCGCATCATTTCCTCCATGCATTGAGTTTGAAGGTGGATTAGAGTATCAACTCGTTGACTGTACCCGATTCATCCACGATCCGCATTGCGATTTTCACCGGGATCTCTGCGACCACCTTTTTTACCGATCAGGTGGGTTGTTCGGTCATCCACCCGTTTCCTTTACCGTTTTTGGATCCTGCCCATGCCCAGTCCCGCTGTCATTGTCCTTGATTTTGAAACCACCGGCATGTCTCCAGCCTACGGCGACCGGCCGATCGAGGTGGGGGCGGTGCGCATCGAACACGACCGGATCGTCGACCGCTTCCAGGAGTTGATGAATCCAGGCTTCACCATCAGCTGGTTCATCGAATCCCTGACCGGGATCAGCAACGACCTGGTGGCCGAGGCCCCGCCCTGCGAAGAGGTCATGACCCGTTTTGCCGATTGGATCGGCGACACCCCTCTGGTGGCGCACAATGCCGGATTCGACCGCAAGTTTCTCGATGCCGAACTGGCTCTGGTCGGCCGGGAACGAACCAACCCCATTGCCTGCACCGTGTTGGCGGCCCGCCGTCTCTATCCCGAGTCGCCCAACCACAAGTTGGCCACCCTGGTGAGCCACCTGGGGATCTTCACCGACGGCACCTTCCACCGCGCTCTCGCCGATGCCGAGATGACCGGCCATCTGTGGATCGCCATGACCGAACTGCTCTGCAGCCGTTACAATCTCAGCGAAATTCCCTTTGCCCTGATGCAGGAATTGACCCGGATCGGCAGGAGGAAGGTGGATCGTTTTCTCCGAGGGTATACGGAACTGCACGCTGCAAGCCCCATGGAGGCGGCATGGAGCAGGTAAAGGAAACCAGCCCCTCGACCATCCGCAAACAGATCATCGAAATGCTGGCCGCCGAAACCCTTGGCGCACGCGAACTCTCACAGGAACTGCACCAGAGCGAAAAGGAGATCTACGCCCACCTCGAACACATCGAGCACAGCCTCAGGGTCGAGGGCAAGCGGCTGGTGATTGAGCCGCCGGTCTGCCTGGGCTGCGGCTTTATTTTCGAAGAACGCAAGCGGCCGCAACCGCCAGGACACTGCCCCCGCTGCAAAAAGACCCGTATCCGCCGGCCTCGCTACGCCATCGCCTGAATTGAGCCGGCCTCCCCTTCCCCCTAACCGCTGATTGCCCCATGATTCTGCTCAACGCCCTCTTTCCGGTCCTGGCCCTGATCCTCTTCGGCGCGGCGGTCAAGCACTGGCGCATCACCGACGAGGTTTTTCTTCGCACCTCGGACCGACTGGTCTATTTTGTCTTTTTTCCCCTGATGCTCTTCTGGAAGATCGGTTCGGCCCCGCTCCAGTTTGACGGCGGCTGGCGCTACCTGCCGGCTTCGGCCCTGGCTGTCCTGGGCGTCTGCGGCCTCAGCCTGCTGTTTATCCGCTTCCTGCCGGTGGCCGCGTTTCAAGCCGGTTCCTTCAACCAGGGCTGTTACCGCTTCAACACCTACATCGGCATGGCGGTGGTCATCAACGCCTTCGGCGAGGCTGGCGTCCAACTGTACGGTATTCTCATTGGCCTGATCATCCCGATGATCAACGTCCTCTGCGTCTCGGTGCTGATCTGGTACGGCGAGGACGCCCGCAACCAGGGCAACCGGCTGACCGCCACCCTCAAGCACCTGCTGGCCAATCCGTTGATTATCGCCTGCGTCGCCGGCATCCTCTATTCCCGGATGATCGGCTCCTTTGCCGTACCCATCGACAACACCCTCAAGCTGATGTCCCAGGTCACCCTGCCGCTGGCCCTGTTCTCCATCGGCGGCAGCCTCACCTTCGCCAATCTCCGCGACAACATGGGGTTAGCCCTGGCCTCGGCTGCGTTCAAACTGGCGGTGCTGCCACTGCTGGGGCTGCTGCTGCTGTGGCTGTTCGGGGTCACCGGCCTGGCCTGGAAGGTGAGCATGCTCTTTTTCGCCCTGCCCACCTCGACCGCCATCTACATCCTCTCCTCCCAGCTCCATTCCGACACCGAGCTGGCCTCGGCGGTGATTGTGATGTCGACCCTGCTGTCCTTCGGGTCGATGGCGCTGATTTTGTTAGTCGCGGGGTGAAAAGCGCTACCGCTCCAGCACCTCAACGATCTCCACAGCGGTCAACAGCCATTTGCCGTCGATTTTCCCCATCTCGGCCCGGAGCTCATGGACATCGGCAATGGCCTCGCCCCTGCCTTCGCCGCGCAGGCGGATAGTGCAGCGCACCACGGCGGTGTTGGTCTCGGAAATGTCGATGGTCATATCGTGCAGGGCAACGCTCGCCTGAGTATAGGAAGCGCGCACCATGAGAATACGGTCCTGAATCTGCTTGCGGGGATACTCGCCCACATGATTGGCGGATGTAACCGTCAGCCGACAGGGATCGCTGAATAACTCGGCGATCTGCTTGGCCTTGAAGAGCGCCTCGATGGACTTTTCCGTCGGTTCCTTGAATCCGGACTCCTCGATCACGGCCAACTGCTTACGAATCGCCCGTTCATCGCTCGGCCAGAAGCGGAAGGTACAAACAGCTGCGACCAGGACGATCAACACGACGACAACAACCTTTCCGCTCACCACACCACACCTCCCAATATCCGCTTCTGCTCCACCTGGCCCAAATGGTGGCGATCCAAAGCCACGGCGCGGTTATCGCCCACCACATAGACCTTGCCCGGCTCCACGGTGCGGGCCGCAAGATTCCAGTCCGATGGCATGCGCACATACGGCTCCTTAACCCATTGCCCGTTGACAAAAAGCGACCCGTTGCGAAATTCGACCGTGTCCCCGGCCAGTCCAATGATCCGTTTGAGCAGCGTCACCCGTCGCCCGGCAAATCGGATCACCACCACATCGCCGCGTTCGGGTTCCGACAGGAGGTAGCGCCCCCGCCAGCAAAAATTGAAACCGCCGTCGTCATAGGTCGGCTCCATGCTGCGGCCCTCGATGCGCAAAGGGATCAAGATCTGGGTGAAAACGACCACCGCAGCCAGGATAACCAGCAGCAGCCGAAGAACAAATCTCCTCTTCAGATCGGGCATCAAGAAGCGACGGAGCCTGGACGTTGCCATGAGTGACCGCGCTACTCGGCAGTTTGAAAGAGTTTGACATTGGCCTCCAGCATCGGGCCCGCAAGCAGATCGTCCATGGCCCGCACAATATGTTCCGTCTCCAATCCGGGAACAAGCTGCAGTCGCTGCATACGGGCGAGCACCGCGATGTTCTGCATCCGGGGATCAACCAGATTCGCTTGCACCACTCGATGCACGGTGATCCCTCGCTGATCGCAGGCGCGGTCAATATCAGCACCACTGGTCTCTGCCTCGGTTCCCAAGCGGACGCCCAGCGGCTGCAGGACTGTATCATAATAGAGTAACGTGCCACCATCGCGCAGCGCCGTCTGGACGCCCCGCAGCGCCTCATGCCGTTCGAGCCCCACCACCAGATCCGCCGTCCGTTCAGGGATCAGGGGAGTATGGACAACCGTGCCGAGACGGATATGGGAGACCACCGTGCCGCCGCGCTGCGCCAGACCGTGGGTGTCCACTGCCATGGCGGTGTAACCGGCATAATCGGCGGCCCGCAGGAGAATTTCACAGAGCAGGCCGATTCCCTGGCCGCCAACACCGCAGAGATAGAGATTGAAGGGTTGCATAGAGTTGCTCCTGTGGCCCTATCGGGTGATCGCCCCGGCAGGGCAGGTTTGCAGACAGGAGCCGTCGCCGATGCACAACTCCCGGTTGACCGTCACCGAACCATCCGCTGCCCGCGAAAAACTGGGGCAGGCAAATTGCTGAACGCAGGCATGCATGCGGGTGCAACGATCCTGATCTATATTGACGTGACGGGCTACGTAATCGCTCTTTTTGCGCTGTTTGCGGTTGAACAGCAGCATGCAGGGGTGCCGGGCAATAACCACCCTGAAACCGTCGACAGCCAGGGCCTGGCGCATCATCTCGGTCAGTTCCTGCTGGCGGTAGGTGTCGGTCTCAAAGATGTGCTGCACGCCCAGACCCTCCAGCACCCGCCGGATCGGGATGGCCTCGGCCGGTCCGTTGACATTGCGGCCGGAACCGGCATGATCCTGATGGCCGGTCATGGCGGTGGTGCCGTTTTCCATCAGCACCAGGGTCAGGTTGTGCTGGTTGAACAGGGCGTTGATGATACCGGGGATGCCGGCGTGAAAAAAGGTGGAGTCACCGAGAAAGGCGACCACCGGGCGCTTATCGTTGAACAAGGCCAACCCGGAGCCGATGCCGGGGGAAGCGCCCATGCAGAGCAGGACCTCGCCCATCCCATAGGGTTCCTGAAACCCCAAAGTGTGGCAGCCGATGTCGGCCACGGTGATGGCCCCGTCTGCGGGCAGGGCCTGTTTGATGGCATGAAAGGCGCTGCGGTGACCGCAGCCCGGACACATTTGAGCCGGTCGCATTGGCACGGGAACCAGGGTGGCCGCAGCTACGGCTGTTCTCGGTAGGATGGTGTCGGGCCACATGCGATGGAGGATATCGCGCACCTTGTCCGGGGTGTATTCGCCCACCCAATCTTCCAAGTCGGCCTTGCCCCGGATCCTGGTGGACAGGCCCCGGTCAA
>JBBQCO010000115.1:0-10149 GCA_038318785.1 Desulfobulbales bacterium
CCATGGGGAAGAGCATCATCTTCAGGGCGGCGAAGATATTGAGTTTGAGGATGTTGCTAGTCATGGGCGGGGAGGAATGGAGAGCGGAGCTGATACGAGAGGTCTGCCGGCTCTATGGTTAGGGGGACTCAGTACTGTCCGATTCAGTCTTATGTACGAGACACCACCCGGCATCTTTTACTTTTTGCAGTGGAAAAGAGGGGTAAAACCTACCCGCCATTCAACAGCCCGAATCGTCCCCAAAGAGAGGAATCGGACCGCCCCCCACGCAGGATGTATTTCCACAAAAAAAGCCGGGTCCATGGACCCGGCTTTTTTTATATCGTCGATATTACAACACAATCAGAGCTTGCTGAGGATATTTTGGGTGTCGGCAATCTCCTCGGCGGTGACGCTTTGCCGGACCCGTTCCATCCGCTGCATGGTTTCGGCAAAGCGAATACCCTCGGCAGCGCTGATCCATTCTAGCTGCAGCCGTTCCGGACGCAGGCCGATTTTCTCCATCTTCTTGTGGATCCGGGCCACGCGTTTTTCGGTCCAGTGGTTGGCGTCGATGTAGTGGCAGTCGCCGATATGACAGCCGCTGATCAACACCACCGGGGCGCCCTTGCGGAAACCTTCCCAGATGAATTTTTCATCCACCCGGCCGGAACACATCACTCGGATCAGATGGACGTTGGTCGGGTATTGCAAGCGCGACACACCGGCGTAATCAGCCCCGGCGTAGGAGCACCAGTTGCAGGCGAACGCCAGAATTTTTGCTTCCGGGGCGGTGTCGAGCATGGTGTCGACCTGGCCGAGGATCTGGGCGTCGGTGAAGTGGTTCATGGTGATGGCGTCGAACCGGCATTCGGCCGAGCAGGTGCCGCAGCCTGCACAGGCTGCCGAATTGACCACCGCCGGCTTTTTGTTCTTAACGTCCACGGTGATGGCGCCATACGGGCAGACCTCGGCGCACTTGCCGCAGGATTTGCATTTCTCGGCGATGATAACCGAAGTGATTGGTTCGGTGGTGATCTCACCCTTGTGCATCACCCGGACCGCCCGCATGGCCGCAGCCGAGGCCTGGGTGACACTCTCCTTGATATCCTTGGGGCCCTCAGCGCAGCCGGCAAAGAAAATGCCGCGGGTGGCGGCATCGACCGGCTGCAGTTTGGGATGGGCCTCCAGGTAGAAACCATCCGAGGTCAACTGCAAGCCCATGATCTCCTGCAACCGCTGGGTCGAGGGCGCGGGTTTCATGCCCTGGGCGAGCACCAGCATGTCGAGGTCATGGTACTCGAGCTTGCCGGTGGCCGCGTTCTCCACCGCCACCCGTAGGCTTTTTTGATCCGTCTCCTCGACCGATCCGGGTAGGCCGCGGATGTACTGGGCGCCCATGCGGCGGCTGCGGGTATAGAGATCCTCGAACCCTTTGCCAAAGGCGCGGATGTCGATGTAGAACACCTTGACATCGACGTCGGGATAATGCTCCTTGATGATGAAGGTCGATTTGATGGTGTTCATACAGCAGACATTGGAGCAGTAGCGGGCGCCTTTTTTGGCCGACCGCGAGCCCACGCACTGAATAAACCCGACCGATTTTGGGTGCTCCCGATCCGAAGGCCGCACCAGCGAACCCTTGGTGGGGCCGCTGGCATTGACCATGCGCTCGAACTCCAGGCTGGTCATGACGTTGTCGAACCGGGTGTAGCCGTACTCGTCCATCTCGGTCGGATCGTAGGGCGTCAGCCCGGTGGCTACAATAATGGTGCCCACCTCCTCGATAATCTCCTCATCCGACATGTGGAAATTGATGCACCCCTTGCTGCAGACCTCGACGCACTTCGAACACACCGCCGGGTTATGGCCCAGGCACTCCTTGGCGTTGATCAGATAGGAAGAGGGCACCGCCTGGGGGAAGGGCGAGTAGATCGCCTTGCGTGATCCCAACCCCATGTTGAATTCATCGGGCCGCACCACCGGGCAGACCTTGGCGCACTCGCCGCAGGCGGTGCAACTGGTCTCATCGACATAGCGGGCCTTTTTTAAGATTTTAACTTTAAAATTGCCGACAAACCCTTTCACATCGACAACTTCGCTCAACGTCAACAGCTTTATCCGTGGATGTCGACCGACATCCGTCATCTTAGGACCTAAGATTCAAATAGAGCAGTCCATGGTGGGGAAGGTTTTGTCGATCTGGGCCATGACGCCGCCCACTGAAGGGCTTTTCTCCACCAGGGTGACGTCGTAGCCGCTGTCTGCCAGATCAAGCGCCGCCTGAATACCGGCAATGCCGCCGCCGATAACCAGCGTTTTTGGGGTCAGGGGCAGGGTTTCCTCGGTCAGCGGTTGCAGGTGGCGCACCCGCGATATCGACATGTTGACCAGGGTTTCCGCCTTGAGGGTGGCGCCGGCGCGGTCGTTCATGTGCACCCAGCTGCACTGCTCGCGCAGGTTGGCCATGTCGAGCATGTAGGGGTTGAGCCCTGCCGAGTCAATCATCTTCTTAAAGGTTGCCTCGTGCAGGCGCGGCGAGCAGGAGGCGATCACCACCCGGTCCAGGCCGTTGTCGATGATGTCCTGCTTGATCTGCTGCTGCCCGGGTTCGGAGCAGGCGTAGACGATGTCCTTGGAAATGATGACGCCGTCTTCGTTCTCCACGGTGCGGGCAACGCGACTGCAGTCCACAGTCTGGGCGATGTTGAGGCCGCAGTGGCAGACGTAGACGCCGATCCGGGGATCATGATCACCGGAAGCGGTTGATTTTGGGGGTGTTGCTTTTGACATGCTCATTCTCCGAAAATAAAAAAGAGGTTATTCCCAGCGGATGGTCTGGGCGATAACGCTGGTCAGGTCCATGGTTTCAATACTGAGTTGTTCGCGGCGGAAGGGGTCTTCCATGGCACACTTGAGGTGGATCTGGCATTTGGGGCAGGCCGTGACCAGGAGGTCGCTGCCGGTGGCATGGGCCTGCTCGAGCCTTCTCACCTGCATGGCCTTGCTGTAGGAATCGCAGCCGGTCCAGGCACAGTTGCCGCAGCAGATAGCGGCCCCGCCCGATTCCTTCATTTCTTCAAACTTGATCGGTTTGAGCCGTTTGAGCAGTTTGCGCGGCAGGTCGGTCCGGTTCTCCAGACGGCCGAGGCGGCAGGAGTCCTGGAAGGTGATCGAACGCTCCAGCGGTTTGAAGCCGACCGCACCCTTGTCGATCTGTTCCTCCAGAAAATCGTAGAGATGCACGACCTTGAAACGGGGCTCCAACCCCTGCTCGGCATAGGTGGTGTGCAGGGTCATGTAACATTCCGGGCAGGTGGTGATCACGGTTTCGATGCCGAGTTCGTGCAGTCGGTCCACGTTGAGGCGGGCGAGCCGGGTGAAATTTTCCTTATCGCCGGACCACAAGAGGTCGTGACCGCAGCAGCGTTCATCTGCCAGCAACCGGGGGGCAACATCAAAGAAGTTCAACAGCCGCAGACTGTCAAGCAGGATCTTGTTTGTCTGCACATCGCTGTGCTTACTGAAGAAGATGTCGTAATAGGGTGCACAGCCGCCGAAAAAGAGGGTAGTGCTCTCCGGATCGATACGGATTTCTTCGGGCAGGCCGGACCAGCGTTTGGGGGTGATCGTCTTTGAGGTCATCGAGCGCATCAACGAATGGAAGAATCCGCCGTGTACCTCATGGCCTGGAAGTTCGGTCTGGCGGTAGAGGTGACGCAGATCCTTGATGAACGCCGGAAAATTGACTGCCGAGGGGCAACGGTCGTAGCAGAGCCCGCAGGTCAGGCAGGACCAGGCATTTTCCTGAACACCGGGGGCATGGATGCCACCGGTGATCACTGCCGAGGCAATGGCGCGGGGAGAGAAGGGTTTGCCGATCAAGGCCAGGGGGCAGGCAGAGGAACACTTGCCGCAATCCTGGCAGGCATGGATGTCGTAGGTCTCGACCAGCTGTTTGAGTTCCTGTTTGCGCGCGGCCGGATCCGGCACCGGGACCACGGGCGCTGCCTGAATACCGGCTGGGCCGAGGGTGCGGATATCAGCACTGAAGTCTTCGAGAAAAGTGAGCATCTCCTCTGATTGCTCCGGAAGAAAAGCGGCAAAGCGCAGCCGTTCACTCCCTAATCCCATGATGTCGAGGATCTGCTGCACATCCTGGGTGTTGCGCTGGGAGGTGGCCGTGCCGCTGCCGTAGCGGCAGGTTCCCGGCTCGCAGCCGACCAGGGCGACGCCGTCGGCTCCCTTGGCAAAGGCCTTGAGCAGCATGGCTCGGTCGATGCGGCCGGCACAGGGTGTGCGCACCATGCGGATCTCGTTGGGGATGGGGCGCCGCTGGTCCTGCAGGGTCAGGAAGGCGGCATGCGCCCCCCAATTGCAGAGAAAAAGGAGGATATTCACTTTGGTGTCGGTGGTTGGCTTATTCATGGACGCTGTCCCTGGAGAGAAGTTCCTCGAGGGCTTGCTCGAGATAGGCGCGGTTGCGGTAGGGGCTGTCGGCGGCGCCGGTCGGGCAGACCGAGAGGCAGTTGCCGCAGCCTTTGCAGAGGGCCTCGTCGACAAAGGCGTGCCAGCCCCCCACATCGTTGGGTTGCAGGGTGACCGCATGGTAGAGGCAGACATTGGCGCAACGGCCGCATCCCCGGCAGAGTTTTCCGTCGATGGCTGCGGTAAATCCTTTGGACTGGCGCGGCCCGCGCGGCATGGCTGCCGCCACCATCATCGCCGCCGCCGTTCCTTTTTTGAGTTTGGAGACGTTGATATCAGGCGGTTCGGCCAGGTACAAACCAGGGACCGAGGTGGCGCAGGGGTAGGCGAAAGGGATGCCGTTGACGCCGCGTTCCTGGATCACGGCCTCGACGGTGGCGCTCGGCAAACCTTCCTGATGGGTGTAGGCGATACGCCGCCGTGCCTTTTCACCGAGAATGACCGTACCGGCGCGAAGGATCTGACTATGATCCTCGGATTCAACCAGGATCTGAAAGTCACCGATGGTGCCTTTGATCCCCTTGACATGCCAGTCAGGGAAATTGTGGATATTGGCGTGGTCGACCAGGTCGCTGAGCGGCTGTTCGGCGGTACCGAAGCGGAAGACCTCGTGGTCGGAATCGGCAAGGGTCAGGGCGCTGGTCATGGTTGCCGGTGAATTGCCGATAACGGCGGCGGCAAAGTTGTAGTTGCGGTCCACGGCCAGCAGCGGTTTGAGGTGACGGGTCCGCTGGATCGAGCGTTGCAACAGTCCTTGAAACCGTTCCAGGGCGAGGTCCGGGTCGGATTCGACCAACCGCAGGATCTCGCCGCGGAGATTGCAGGTTTCAACCATCGAGCGACTGATGCCGGTGCCGTTGAAGAGGTTGCTCTTCAACCGGCTGCGCTGGTCGGTGCAGGCACTGCAAACGAAGTTGAGCGGGCAGCAGACGCAGGAGGCAAGCACGATCCGGGTAATGCCTTTTTCCCGCATCGCCCGGATGATAGCCGAGGACCCTTCTTTGACGCAGGCCGAGGTCAGCATCTCGGTGTGGACGATGGCCGGATCCGTGACGGGCAACTGGGCCAGATATTCGTCCATGCCGCTCAGCCAGCCGAGGGAGTCATTGCAGCGGCAGGCAAAAACGCCGATGCGGATTTCCGGGGAGAGGCCGGCATCAGGAACAGAGACGGAGAGGCCGTGGCCCTTGGTTTTTCTGGAGGCCCCGCCCAGGAGCAGCATAGCCCGGGCAGCAGCGTCAAAGCCGCGGATAATCATGTCGTTGACGTCGGACCGCGCCGCCTTGGGACCATAGGCACGGATGATGTCATCGCCCTTGATGTTAGGGGCGATATTCGGATCGGCGACAATCACCGCGCCGCATTGTTCAACGATCTCTTCCTTTTCCTGAAAGTGGTCGATGGCCTTGAGTGCACCGCAAGCGGCCACGCACTGCAGACATTCGGAGCAAACACCGCACTGCAGGCAACGGCTGGCCTCGGCGGCCATCTGCAGGGCATTAAATCCCAGGGCCACCTCGGAGAAATTGCTCTTGCGCTCGGCAGCCTGCCGCTCGGGCATCGATGTGCGCTGCTGTTTGGGCAGGTCCTCGGGGATGCAGCGGAAATCCTTGGATTCCGGTCGGGAAACAGGTCGTTCTTCTTGGATGCCGGTGAGATCGAAGTGTATCGTCCGCGCTGCTTTACGGCCCGAGGCCATGGCCTTGACAACCGAAGAGGGGCCGGAGACGGTGTCGCCGGCGGCATAAACGTGAGGATGGGAGGTGTGCAGCTCCTGGTCGGTCTCGATGAAGCCGCGTTCACTGACCGCAATCCGGCCACCGAACGTTTGCGCATCGAACCCACCTATCTGACCGATGGCGACAAAGGCGCGGTCAAAGGCCAGGCTGAAGGGTTGCTGGCCTTCGGCAAAAACCGGCCAGGCAATACCGCGGGCATCGGGTGGGCCGGGGACGGTGCGCATGCACTCGATGTGGCTGAACCGGTTCTTTTCTCCTCGGAAGGCAACAACTTGAGTGGCATCCACGATGGTAATGCCTTCTTCGACCGCCTCGCGCACCTCGTCCGGGTCGGCCGGAATATGCGCGGCACCGAACCAGGAGATGATACTCACTGTGGCGCCCATGCGGGCCAGGGTGCGGGCAAGGTCAAAAGCGGCATTGCCGTCGCCGATCACCGCCACCCGTTCGGGCAGGCTAGTCAGATTGTCCCACTGCCGGCGGGCAAGGAAGGCAAGGCAGCCCTCGACACCTTCCAGATCCTCACCGGACACTCCCATCCTGCGGTCGTGCCAGGTGCCGGTCGAGAGGACCAACCCCTTGTATTCCGTGGTCAGACGGTCAAAGTCGCCCGCCAGATCGATGGCCTGACTGGTGACAAAGGTAACGCCCATCCGTTCAATCAGGGCAATCTCCCGATCCAGGATGGAGCGCGGCAGCCGGTGAGCGCCGATGCCGTAGCGGAGCAGCCCGCCGATTTCCTTTTCTTTTTCAAAGACGGTGACGCCGTACCCCTTGCGGGCCAGATCGGCGGCGGCGGCGATACCGGCCGGACCGGACCCGATCACCGCGATTTTCTCCGGCCGGGTCGGATCGACGTGCGCGGCCGGTTCCTGACCGGTCGCGTCCTGCTGGGCTGTCTCGGCGCCCTCAAAGTCAGCAAGGAACCGTTTGATCGCGCGAATGGAGACGGGATCATCAACCCCGCCCCGCCTGCAGGCATCCTCGCAGGGGTGGGTGCAGATGCGGCCGCAGATGCCGGGGAGGACATTATCCAGGCGGATCAGGGCCAGAGCCTCGTCATATTTGCCCTGGGCGGCCAAGGCAATATAACCCTGGGCATTAACACCCAGCGGGCAATTCTCCTGGCAGAGCGGTTGTTTGCGCTTGTCGATGTAGGGGCGGCCGGGCAAACTGGTGCGGGCAGAGTAACGCAAGGCCTTGCCGTTTTCCGGATGCTCCACCGGACAGGCGGCCACGCATTTGCCACAGAGTGCGCAGCGGTCAGGATCAATAAAGGTCTGCTCTTGATCGATGCGGACGCTGAATCCCTGGGGGGTGTGTTTGATCGAGGTGATCCGCGCCGGCAGCAGGGTGCGGATCGAGCTGTTGCGCATAATCCGGATCAATCCGGGCCGGTGGGCATAATTAAAGCTCAACCCCGAGGGCAGCCGGTATTCCTCGGCCGCCAGTTTGCGGTCAAGGTCGGGATCGGCGTCGATCAGGGTGACCGGGATGCCGAGTTCGCCCAGTTTGTTGGTAGCGGCGATGCCTTCCGGCGTGGCGCCGGCAACAATCACCCGATAGAGGCGTTCTTTCTGTCGTTTCATTGCGCCAAGGCTCCTGTCTGGCCGGCGGCCCGTTTTATCCGGCCCTTGAGGGTGGAAAGACCGTAGTCGAATCCCTTGGTGTAGGCTTCGATATTCCGTTCCACCGTCCCCTTGGGCACCGATTCGGCGATGGTCGCCTTGGCCGCCTCGCTGGAAACTGCCTCGGTGATCGCGGTGCAGAAACCGATCATGATAATGTTGGCCATCATTTTGTTGCCGAGATTCTCGGCCATCCGGGTGGCGGGGATGGCGAAGTGGTCGCAGGGAACCTGTTCCGGGTGCACCAGATCCTGGTCGACCAGGAGAACCGAGTCTTTCACCAGGGTGGGGGCAAATTTATCGTACCCGGCTTGGGACATGGCCAGCAGGATTTGCGGGGTGTTGACGTAGGGGTAGTGGATCGGCCGGTCCGAGATGATCACCTGGGCATTGCAGGCGCCTCCGCGAGACTCCGGGCCGTAGGCCTGCACCAGGGTGCTTTCTTTTTTATCGCCGAGCGAGGCCGACATGCCAAGGATGCGTCCGGCCAGGATAATGCCCTGGCCGCCGAAGCCGGTGACAATGATCTCGGTCTGGTTGGTGTGTGCGTGTGTACTCATGGTTGTGGTCGTTACCAAAGCAGGGGGGGATGGAAAACAATCAGTCGTCGCTGCAGGGGCGGTGCATCTCGGTGTAGCGATCATCGCAGGTGGAACGATCGATGTCGATGAACTTGCCGATGATCACGCCTTTTTCAAAATCAATGTCCGCCCGGGCCGGATCAGCGCCGTTCTTGATAATGGTCCGGTCCTGGTAGAGCTTGAGGGTGTCGAGCGGTTTTTCTTTGTTGCGGCGACCGTAGTTGATGGGACACGGGGAGAGCACCTCGATGAACGAAAAGCCTTTGCGGACAATGGCCTCATTGATGGCGGTGGTCAGGTCCCTGGTCTGGAGGATGGTCCAGCGGGCCACGTACGAGGCCCCGGCGGCATAGGCCAGCAACGGCAGGTTGAAGGGGGCGTCCGGGTTGCCCAGCGGCGTGGTGGTTGATTTCGCCATATTGGGGGTAGTGGCCGCACATTGGCCGCCGGTCATGCCGTAGGTCAGGTTGTTGACGCAGATCACGGTCAGGTCCATGTTGCGCCGGGCCGCATGGATAAAATGGTTGCCGCCGATGGCAAACAGGTCGCCGTCGCCGGAAAACACAATCACCTTCAACTCCGGATTGGCCATTTTGATGCCGCTGGCAAAGGGGATGGCCCGGCCGTGGGTGGTGTGGAAGGAATCGAGCTTGATGTAGCCCGCGCCGCGCGCTGAGCAGCCGATGCCCGAGACCATGGTGAATTTGTTATAGGGAATCTCGGTGGCCTTGATGGCGCTGAGGCAGGAGGAAAAGACCGTGCCGATGCCGCAGCCCGGACACCAGATGTGGGGAATGCGTTCGGTGCGGATCAGGTCATCGAGCGGATGTTCCGGCTGTTTAGCCAGTTTTTTCGGATTGGTGGTCATATTTCTTCAGGTTGTTGAGTTTGTAGGTCGATTAGTCTGTAGGTTGTTTGGGTTGTTGCTCAAAGGCTCAACCGCTACAGGCTAAACTCCTTCTGTATACACTCCAGCACCTTGTCCGGGTGGATGATCTTGCCGCCGGCACTGCCCACGAGATAGGCGGGGGCTTTGCCGCCGGTGCAGCGTTCGACCTCGTAATGGATCTGGCCGAGGTTGATCTCCACGGTGATGAAGCCTTTGACGCGGGTGGCGATCTCGCGGATCATCGCCTCCGGGAAAGGCCAAACCGTGACCAGTCGCAGAAGGCCGGCCTTGTAGCCCAGGGACCTGGCTTGATCAACAGCGGCTAAACCGGTGCGCACTGAGACGCCGTAACTGACAATCACGATTTCGGCATCTTCCATGCGGTAGCCTTCGGTCTCGATGATGTCGTCGAGGTTGTTGCGGATCTTGCCTTTGATCCGGGTCATCATCTGTTCCTGGGCCTCGACGGTCATGGCCGGATAACCGCGCTCGTCGTGGGTCAGGCCGGTGACGTGGATATTGAAGCCGTCGCCGATGGCCGGCATGGGAGCCACCCCGTTGGGGCCGGGTTCGTAGAGCTTAAACCGGTCCTTGCGACCGGTGGGTTTGGGCCGGTCGATCAGCTGGATGGTGCTCGCTTCGGGGATGGTCACCTTTTCGCTCATGTGGCCAACAATCTCATCAGACATGATCAGGACCGGTACCCGGTATTTTTCGCTGAGGTTGAAGGCACGGATGGTCTGGTAAAAGCAATCCTGCGGCGAGGAGGGGGCCAGGGCGATCAGTTCGTAATCGCCGTGCGAGCCCCAGCGGGCCTGCATCATATCGCCTTGGCCGGTCTGGGT
>JBBQCO010000116.1:0-10127 GCA_038318785.1 Desulfobulbales bacterium
GGTAATAGTGGGGGCCAGTCGGAACAAAAATGCGGTCAGGCAGGCCAGAAGTACAATAACGCCAAACATATATACATAGTGTGCAACAGATGTATAGCGCTGGGCGTAGAGAATAACGGTACTGATCGCTCCAGGGCCAGCCAGGAGAGGAGTGCCAAGGGGCACAACGGCCACGCTATCACGCTCGGCTGAGTCAAGCTCTTCTTCTTTCGTTTGTTTGACATTGCTCATTTTGGCATTCAGCATGGATATAGCCATGAGTAATATCAAGATACCACCACCAACCCGGAAAGAGCCCACAGATATCCCGAAAAATCGGAGGATGGCCTCCCCACTGAATAGGACAACAAGGAGAATTATCCCCATCGAGATGGAAGCCATGGATCCATTTTTGTTGCGGATCAACTTATCCTGATTGGATGTAAGGTTAATAAAGATCGGAATGGTCCCTACTGGATTGACAATAGCCAGCAAGGCAACAAAAAATTTGAAGTATTCGCTAATACTCCCTGTTTCCATATCAACCCTTTCTGGAACTGAATTTTGTTTTTGGCCATGGTGTACTCCTTTTGTAGGTGATGTTTGGAGTACTATGACATAACTGGTGGGACAAATAGCATCCTACCACGAAAAAAATCGGCTGAGTTTCAGTGGTAATCAGACTCTGCATTGCTGGACTCTCAGTCCACAGAGAGCCCCCCCCAACTTCAAGTCAGTGGTTGTTTAGTTTGGCTCCTTATTCAATTCGAGGCATTACGAGGCTATGGCATTATGTTTTTTGAATTGCTCGAGCAATTCGTGTAATTCGTGGGAAGTGATAAGATTTTTTTCCAGGAGTATGGTGCCGAATTTTTTCTGCAGGCGTTGTTGTTGGAAAAGGAGCACCCGTATCTGATCTGCACGTAACATTCCCATGCGCTCCGCTGTCTGGCCGAAGGTCTGAAAGGGGACTTTGTTTTGGAGGATTAGGGTGATATCTTCTCGGTTCAGCATACCGTAGCGATGTCCCAGTTCACCGATTCGAGGGCGTTCGATTCTCTGCCAGGTCAGTATGCGGGTAATGGTTTGCCAACTGGCCAAGCCTGAATAATAGAGGAAGTGGCCGAAGAGCAGTCGTCGGTGGGGCAGCGGGCCGCAATAGAGGCTTTCGGTGGAGGAGCATCCACTGGACTTGGGACTGTTCCAGGCAGACGCTCCGGGTTGCCGACCCTTTTCCGGAGAGCTTTTGTGGCCAAATTGCTGCCCGGGGTATGTGTGGGATGGGCAACAGGCGGCAGCTGCCCGCGAGGGGTAAGAGTCCGCTTTCTGCGGACGATTCTCTTTGGTTTTCAGGAAATGAAACAGATTTTCGTACGCTCTGTGGATGGTGTGAAAATTCTCATTCACCTCCTGCCACCTTGATCGGCCGGTGCCGATCAATCTGTCCGGGTGTGTTTCCATGGCCCGTTTCCGATACGCGCCCTTCAAGCCGCTGAACTGCAGGTACTCAAGAAATTCTCCGGAAATATGCAGGTCCGTGCCGAAAAGAATCTCGCACGATTGAAAAAGTTGCTGTTGATCTGTCGATATTGATTCCATTTTCCCCTCAAACAGGTTGCAGGTAACGTGGACAGGCATGAACAGCCTCACGATTTCTTCGGCGTTGAGCGAACCCACGGATGGAATGAAGCATTTACGTATTGTCTGTGGCATGCAGTGATCTCGTCGAGATCGCCGGGGCTATAGTAAACTGAATTTTGGGATCTGTCATCCGTCAGCCCATCCATTGCAGCGGATATCCCTCCGGGAAAAGGGATCGGCGCACACCGCACCTCTTGTCCGGGAATCCTTTCTGGCCTTCCGGACCGAAGCAGGATATATAGAAACCACTCGAACCGAGCCATCCGTTCCTTCTGCCTCCAGTATCCATCATGCCTATTGTGCCGCAGACCAACTCCGCCCTGTTGGAGAGATCCAGCCTCCCTTTTATGTTGGTCATGGTTGCCGCTGGTCTTGTGGGCAACTATTTAAGATTTGAAATATTTCTTGATGTAGATTTTCTTTTTGGTAGTATTTTCGCCATGCTGGCGCTGCAGTTCTTCGGTCTTGGCCGCGGTATCCTTGCTGCGGCCATAATCGCCAGTTATACCTATGTCCTCTGGAATCACCCCTATGCCATCATCATCATGACCGCCGAGGTGGCTGTGGTCGGTTGGCTGATGGAGCGCCGCAAGATACGGATGGTGTTGGCTGATACGCTCTACTGGTTGATCGTCGGTATGCCACTGGTGTATCTTTTCTACCATCTGATCATGGATGTTCCTTTCAACAATGTTGCCGTCACCATGATCAAGCAGGCGGTCAACGGTATTGCCAATGTCCTTGTCGCCAGGTTGCTTTTTACCGGTTTCACCCTCCGGTCGCATGCAGCACAGATCTCGTTTGGTGATATTGTCTGCAACCTGCTGACCTTCTTCGTCCTCTTTCCGGTTCTGATCATGCTGGCAGTAAGTAGTCGCATCGATTGCACCGAAATCGACCGCGATATTCGTCTGGCTCTCATGCGCGACAGTGATCGGGTCAATGCGTTGTTGACCAATTGGATGGCGGACAGGAAAGCAGCCGTCATCAACCTGGCAGACCGCGCTGTTGTGTCTTCCTTGCCACAGATGCAGTCCTATCTGGAATTGAGCCAAAAAGCGGATGCCAATTTTCTGCGGATTGGACTGCTCGATAGTTCAGCCACCGTACAAGCCTACCACCCATTGGTCGATGAGTCCGGCAGGACGAATATCGGTAAAGAATTTGCGGACCGGCCTTTTAATCTGCAGCTCAAGCAGGCCCTAAAGCCCATGCTCTCGGAGGTGGTCATAGCCAGGATCGGGCCTTCCCAGCCGATGGTCGGTATACTTGCGCCGATCATCATCCACGAACAATACAGCGGTTATATCATCGGTATCTTGAGCCTTACACAGATGCAGGCTTCTCTTGACCACAATTTCGCCAAGAGCGCCACGCTCTACACCCTGGTGGATACAAATGGTCATGTTATTATGTCCAACCGTCTTGATCAGCAGGCTGCGTCCCCGTTTGTGCGTGAGCAGGGAACGCTGAGTCGTCTTGACGCTGCAATCAGTCAATGGGTGCCGGCTATACTGTCTCATACCCCTAGAATGGAGCGGTGGAAGAAGTCGTTGTATGTTACCGAACGAGTTGTCGGTGATCTTGCAGAATGGAAATTGATTCTAGAGCAACCGGTGGCACCATTTCAGCAACACCTCGCTGCCGATTATTCCGGCAAGCTGGTCCTTTTGTTTCTGATTATGCTCGGATCGCTGGCCCTGGCGGAATTGTTGAGCCGCCGGTCCATGCGTACCCTTGAACAGCTCCGCCTGATCACCCAGGACCTGCCGATTCGATTGGGGCCGGAAAGCAAGGCGATTGCCTGGCCAGCCAACGGTATCAAGGAGATCGAACACCTCATCAATAACTTCAGGGCGATGGCGGAGCAGCTCTCGGATCAGTTCGCCCAGGTCAGCCGGATAAATCAAACGCTGGAGCAGCGGGTTGAGGAGCGGACGGCAGCGCTGGAGGACAGTCAGGCTTTTAATCTTGCGATTCTCGATTCTGTCACCTCGGAGATCGCGGTGCTCGATGCCAACGGCGTGATCATCGCGGTCAATGAGCCCTGGCGCTGTTTTGCGCGGGAAAACAGTCTCGAGTCCGGTAAGCCGATGACCAATACCGAGGTCGGCGCCAATTATCTGGCCGCTTGCCGGCCGCAGGATTCCATACCGGTTCCGGATGAGGCCAGGCTGAGCCTGGAGGGCATTCAGGCGGTGCTGGATGGCCGTTTGCCTTTCTTTAATCTGGAATACCCCTGTCATTTGCCAGGGCAGGAACGCTGGTTCACCATGAACGTTACGCCTTTGGGCGCGGATAATCGAGGGGTGGTTGTTGCCCATACCGAAATCAGCGCGCACAAAAAGATCGAGAAGGCTCTCCAGGTAGCCCGCGACGAAATGGAAACGCGGGTGCGGGAGCGCACGGTCAATCTGATTACGGCCAACGAACAGCTGCGTCGGGAGATGGAAGAGCGCAAACAGGTCGAGCAGCAGTTGTTCAACAGCAAGGCCACCCTGACCATGGCGATTGACGGCATCTCTGATCCTCTGATCATGCTGGACGGGGAGCTCCGGATCCAACGGTTAAATCAGGCCGCCTTGCGCTACTATGGTTTGAGCAGATATGACGAGGCCATCGGTAAATTCTGTTTTGCCGCCTTCCGCCACCAGGATGGGCCCTGCGAAGGATGTGATCGGCCTTTCTCAGATCTGCGGGGGTATGCCGGATCCTTTGAGCGCCAGGGGGAAATGGATCCCGGCCGGATCGAACAGGTTTTTGTCGATGTGGTCAAGGATGAGGAGGGTGCGATCAAGGCAACGATTATCCGTTTTCATGACATCACCCAGGCGAGAATGATGGACCGGCAGCTCATTCAGAGCGAAAAATTGGCCACCCTGGGCATGCTGATCGCGGGGATTGCCCACGAGATCAATAACCCCAATAATTTTATATTTTTCAACACTCCGATCCTGCGATCGTATCTTGAGTTCCTCTTGCCCATTGTCGATGAGTACGTTGTCGAACATCCGGATCTGCAGGTTTTCAATCTGCCCTATGCAGTTTTCCGGGAGGATTGCTTCAAATTATTGACCAATATTGAGCATGGTTCCATCCGGATCAACCAGATTGTCGGCAACTTGAAAGAGTTTGTGCGCGAGCGGGGAAACGGGGAGAGACGGAGGATTGACCTGAAGCAGGTGGTGGAGAAAGGGATATTCATTTGCCAGGGCCGCATCAGGAAAACCGTCAAGACTTTTGAAATCGATATTCCTGATGATCTGCCGCCCCTGACCTCCGATCCGCTGGCGATAGAGCAGGTGGTGGTCAATCTTCTTATTAATGCCATCCAGGCGATGGACAAGGAGGACTCCTGGGTACGGCTGAAGATAACCGGGCCTGATGGACCCGGAGGGGACGTGCGCATTGAGGTAAGTGATAACGGCTGCGGCATGGAGAGCGAAATTCAGCAAAAGATCTTCGACCCCTTTTTCACCACCAAGGCAGCCGGCATCGGCACCGGATTGGGCCTGCCCATCACCCAGCGACTGGTGGCGGAACTGGGCGGACGCATCGAGGTCGAAAGTGAAGCCGGCACCGGGAGTGTTTTCCGCGTGCTACTCAAAGCCATGACGGCATCGGTCAACCCATTGACAGCAGGATAACCGGTATGCAATCCCGTATTTTTTTGATTGATGATGAGCAGGATTTTCTGGAAAGCCTCGAACGGGGGCTTCTGATTAGCGGATTTCGCAATATCCGCATGGAAAGCGACCCCCGGAAAGCGGCGGCCCTGCTACAGCAGGGCGAGGTGGTGGATGTCGCCATCATCGATATCACTATGCCGGGGATGAGCGGCATCGAGCTGCTCGATCTGATCAGAAGTTGCAGCCCCGCGACCGAATGCATTATGGTCACCGCCGCCGACGAGGCCAGCCTAGCTGTGAGCTGCATAAAAAAAGGGGCGTTTGATTACCGGATCAAGCCGCTCAATCTGGAAGAACTGCTCATCGTGATCTTCAAGGCACTGGAACGAAAAAACCTTCTGGAAATTCAACGAATCGGCAAGCAGAAAAAAACCCCGAACCTGGTTTTTCCCGAGGCCTTTGCCCCCATAATCACCCAGTCGGAAAAGATGTACCAGATCATGAAGGAAGCGGAGCTCCATGCCGCCAGCAAGGTGCCGGTCTTGATCACAGGAGAAACAGGCACCGGCAAAGAACTCCTGGCTCGAGCCATCCACAGGGCCAGTTCCAGAGCAAGCCGCACATTCACCCCCATAAATATGTCGTCCATGAACGCCACCCTGTTTGAGTCCGAATTTTACGGGCATACCAAAGGCGCGTTCACAGGTGCCGTGCAGGATCGCAAAGGCTATCTCGAAACAACATCTGGCGGCACATTGTTTCTCGACGAGATCGGCAGTCTGCCGCTGGAAATGCAAGGAAAACTGCTCCGGGTACTCCAAGAAGGCGAGTATTTCAAACTGGGGGTTAGCAGGCCCATGGGGGTGGATGTCCGCTTTGTTGCCGCAACCAACTCCGAACTGGATAAACTGCAGGACCAGGGGTTGTTCCGCAAAGATTTATTTTACCGTCTGTGCGGTGCCTGGCTGGATTTACCTCCCTTGCGGGAGCGCGAAGGGGATCTCGTTTTACTGGTCGACCAATTCTTGCGGGAGTATGGCGGCGGTCACAGCCGAGATATAGAAGAGCCGGCTTGGGCCATGCTCAGAGCGTATGACTATCCGGGCAATATCAGAGAACTCAAATCAATCGTGCAATACGCGGCAAGCCTGGCTGATAAAGGGAAATCGATTTCGATCCACCATTTTCCCGCCTATGTAACTGCGGCAGTGTCCAGGAAACATCGCTCCACGCCGCCCCCATCCTCCATGGTGGTTGTTCCACTGGCTACCATGGAAAAAGCCCATATTCTCAATGCCTATCGCACAACGGGCGAGAATAAACTCCAGACCGCGCGGTTGCTCGGCATAGGTCTGAATACCCTTCGACGCAAGCTGCAATCGTATGGCATAGTCTAACTGTGCCATAAAGGATTGCTTGTTCCAAAATGGCACACTGGACTATCTTGTTGAATGTGTTGTTTTTTCTGCTTGGCTTGTCCAAAATGGACTAGTCGTCCCTCGTGCCCTTCCCTCGCTCCAATTCCGTCACTCCCTGCTATTTTTTGTAAAATACCTTATTAATCAGTAACTTGTTGTAATATTTTTCGCCAGTGCGCCATGTGGCATGGCGTTTGCCATAGTTCAGGCAGATGACTCGAAGAGGATCGAACAACGATTCGAAGCGATGTCTGGTTTCCAAGTTGGCACATTCTACGTTTGTGCCAAGGATTGCAGGGGGAAATATATCCCTGATTTTGAGTTGATGGCGGTCTGGCCTGTTGTTGGAGACCTCGTGTGTGGGTAAGGGAGTTGAGAATGAAGATACTCGTAGTCGATGATGAAACCATGATGGTCGAGTCCATCAAGATTGGCCTGCTCAGCAAGGGATATTCGGTGGTCGGGGTCAACAGCGCCCTGCAGGCACTCGATCTCCTTTCCGGGGAAGGCCATGATTTCGATCTGGTCCTCACCGATTATCTGATGCCCATCACCAATGGCATTGATCTGTTGATGGCAATTCGCCGGATGGATTTAACTTTGCCGGTTTTGATCATGACCGCCTATGCCGACACCAGCCTGGTCATCGATGCGCTCAAAAACGGGTGTGTCGGCTTTGTGGAAAAACCGTTCAGTCGTGACCAACTGGTGGCTGAAATCAAACGAATCGAACAGCTTATCCCTCAGGACTCGAGCGAACAATGAACAGGATGCTCAATGGTATGCGGCGGTTGGTGGGGCCGATTCTGTTATTGGCCGGTAACAGGGGCCAGGGACAGGGGCATGCCGGGGCTGTCTCAACTGCATTTGAGCGGTTGGACGCCGCCGGTGAGTTTCCCGGAGAGAATAGCACCCCGCCTTCCGCATCCTGTTCTTTTGCCGCCTGGGCCTCAACCGTGTCCTCCTCCCTCGTGACGCTTCGCGAATTGTCCGGGGCCACTGAGCGCGAATTTCTCCAGATCGGCAGCGAGATGCAGAACATTTATCTCAGTTCCTCCACGCTTTCCCAGACCGCCCACACGCTCGTGGAGGTGGCCTCGGGCGAGCGGGTGCAAACCTTGATCGAACAACTGCGCCAGATGCTCCATGAGATGGAAACCTATCTCGAACACACCCAGATTCAGAATTCCAATTACTGCACCACCTTCAGTATGGTCGAAGGGCAGCTGGAACAGATTGTCGGTCCACTGGAAGGGTTCAATAAAATGAGCAAGAATCTATATATTCTTGAAGTGCTCATCAAAACAGAGAGTGCCCATATTGGAGAAATAGGCGGAGAATTTATCAATCTTGCTCTTGATATCAACAAGCTTACCAAGCAGATCAAAGAAAAATCAGCGAGAATCAATGAACATAAAATGCTGCTTTCTTCTTTGATCGCAAAAAACATGCACTGGGCTCAATCAGCCCTGTCAACGCAAGAACAGCAGGTGTTGTCAACACTCGGCAACACGGTCACCAGTATCACTGCACTCGAAGCAACGAATCAACAATTTTTTAGATTGGGCAGTACCATCTCCTCGACTTCCACCGAGAATGCAAACCATATCAGTCAAGTAGTCCAGTCCATGCAGTTCCACGATATTTTCAGGCAACAGGTCGAACATGTCGCCGAGGCCCTGGAAGGGCTACTGCCCGCGATTGAAGCCATCAGTCTCGAGACCGCCCCGCACGACGAGGCCAGCAGGCAGGAGGTGATCAGCCGGGCAGGAGATGTCTGCGAACTTCAGGAGGCTCAATTGCAGTTTGCCTCGGCGGAACTCTATGCAGCGGTGACTTCGATCATTAGCAATTTGTCCGATATCGTTGGTCAGCAGAAGCTTATGGCCCAGGATATTTACGCCAATTCCGGGATGAGCAATGCCGCGGGACGATCGTTCATTGATGATGTGGCCTTCCATATGTCCTCGATAACCGAATTGCTGACCGCCTGCGGCGAAACCAACAACGACCTGGCGGTCATCATGAAAGAAGTGACCGATACCGTGGGTGAAATCACCGGTTTTGTCTTTGACATTGAAGAGATTGGCCAAGATATCAATATAATAGCGCTCAATGCCCGGATCAAGGCGGCCAGTACCGGTCCGGAAGGCGCCTCCCTGTGCGTGCTGGCCGAGGAAATAGGCCATCTCTCGCACGGGGACGCCCAACGAACGGATACCATCACCTCCACCTTGAACCAAATTCATGCTGCCACAGGCACCCTCTTTGCCGAAGCCAAAAGCGGCGAGGCCACTCTCGCGGCCAAACTCAGTGAGATGAAGGCAACGCTGCATGAAATTTTGGACATCCTGGAAACCATGGGGATGGAAGTGGTTTCCTTGCTTTCCCAAGTACAACATCAGGTCAATGCATTGAGTGAAGAGATAGATACGCTTAACCGCGGCATTAATGTCCATGAGCGGGCCAAAGTCATGGCAGACACGGTCCTGGCTCATCTTCAGCAGATTTTTGTCGAGTCCAGAAATGTATTACCGGCCAGTGCGGCCTTCAAGGAAGACCTGCGGCGCATGGCGGAGCGATATACCATGGAAAGCGAACGGCGCATCCATGAGGACATCGCCAGAAGGCACGGGGTGCAGGCCACCGCTGCTTCCGTGCAGGCCATAGCGGAATCGACCAATACTGATTCTGAATTCGGCGATAATGTCGATCTTTTTTAAAGGCCCAAGGGCCGTAGAAAATGTAGAGGGAACTATGGTTGCTTATGAATGGAAGCACTTCTATGTGATCGGTATTACCAACATTGACGAGCATCATCAGCATCTGTTTCTGCTGCTCAACACGCTCTACGACGATTTTATCAGCAAGAAAAAGGACCAGGATTTAAGTGCGCTGTTCGACGACCTTATCGATTATGCCACCTACCATTTTTCCGCTGAAGAATATTGGATGGAGGAGAGCTCATATCCTGGGCTGGCGGAGCATGTGAGTGAACATGCACTGTTTACCAGGAGAGTGTCGGAGATGCATAAGGATTACCAGCGGGGGACTGTAAAGGTATCCCTTGAAATCCTTACCTTTCTTCACGCTTGGCTCACCACCCATATTCTCCAGTCCGATGCCCTGTTCGGCAGTTTTATCGCCAGCAGCCGGCCTGCAACCCCGCAAGCACGGAAATGACCATAACCACCGGTTTGATGTTAGAGGAGAAATTCGATGGAGCAGGAAAACGTAAACAGTGCACGAGAGCAGGCCGAGTGCGTCATCAACTCCGGTGAGCGGCTGACCATAGAAACCATTGCCGACTTCATCGGCCAGATCCGCGCGGGTTTACTGGAGGCTAACACGGTGGTCATTGAGTTCAATCCCGAGGTGGAGATGGATATCACCGCGTTGCAGGCTTTTTGTTCGGCCTGCAGAACAGCCAAAGCCGAAGGGAAGCGATATATCCATCATG
>JBBQCO010000117.1:0-9951 GCA_038318785.1 Desulfobulbales bacterium
AAAAAGAACGTATCATGAAGGGGCGGTGTGTGGAACGGCATCGGGTTCGCCACTATTGAGAATGGCGGACCCGTTTTCTGTGACGATCAGGGAAAGTTGTTGCCATTGCTTTCCCTTCCCTTTCCGCAAGCTATCGTGGCCGCTGTTCTTCTTCAAACGACCATCGGGGGGTCATGATTTCCCCGACTCGTCGCGCTCCTTTAACACCTCTTTGGCTGCGAACAGCCCGTTCAAGGCGGCGGGAAACCCGGCATACACCGCCATCTGCATGATGACTTCAACCACTTCTTGCCGCGAGCAGCCCACATTGAGTGCCCCATGAATGTGCACCTTCAGCTGGGGTGCGGCGTTGCCCAGCGCAGTTAAGGCTGCCACCACTGCGATTTCCCGCAATTTGAGATCAAGCCCCGGCCGGGAGTAGATATCGCCAAAGGGAAACTCGATCAGGTAGCGGCCAAAATCAGGGGCGATATCGCCCAAACTTTCCACGACCCGCTCCCCGGCCTCGCCGTCAATCTCCCTTAATTTTTCCCAACCGCGCTGGTACCGGTCCTGGTTTTCCATGATGTTCTCCTTGTTGTTGCATGGGATCCAATCATTCTGGACGGGCAATGGCCGGTCCAAAAATCGTTTCGAATGATTCCACCCTACATCTTTGAGTCAACTCGAAGTCAAGGAGAAAATTTTACCGGCAGAGCAACTCCTGATAGCACCGGATCTTTTCTTTCAGCCGCTCCAGGTGCTCCTGTTCGTGTTCAATAGCCTGCTCGAGCCGCCGGGCATGGGCAATCAGAAGGTGCATCCGCGCCTCCTCGGTTCCCTCGCCCTGTTCCCTTAACTCCGCATACTGTTGAATGTCGCTCAGCGGCATATTGGTTGCTTTGAGCCGCTTGATAAACGTGATCCAGATCACATCCCGTTCCGAGTAGCGCCGATGATTGCTGTCGGTCCGTTCAACGGCGGGCAAGAGGCCGATCTTTTCATAATACCTGAGGGTGTGCGCGGAGAGGCCGCATTTTTGGGAGAATTCTTTGATATGCATGGGGTGGCGCCTAATCAATGGTGCAGGGCGACCTTTGCCGCCTCAAGAGTACTGAAAAAAGAGGCCTGCGTTCCGGAGTTTCGGAGCCAAGCCCGGCCCACCGGAGAAAATTACATCCGGCCGTGGCGGATGATGGAGAGCAGCAGCCAGAAGCCCATGATACCGGCCACCAAAAAACCGATCAAACCGATCACCGGAATGTCATGCCAGCGGGGCGGAATGCCGGAATGGATGATCACGGAACTGCCGACGATGAGCGCAGCCAGGACGATGGCAAAACTGATGCGGTTCGACACCCGGTCCAACGTTGTCCCCAGTGATTTCAGGCCGCGGTGTTCAAATTCAAGCCGCATCCGGCCGCTCCGCAGCTGGGTGAGAATGGTGCGCAGCTCTTCGGGCAGGTCGCGCAACAAATGGAGATAGGCCGAGCCGGTGAGCGAGATTTCCTCGGCGATCCGTCCGGGCTGCATCCGTCCCAGTCGAATCTTGCGCATAAAGGGTTTGGCCAAATTGATCAGTTCGAGCTTGGGATCGAGCATTAAGCCCACCCCTTCCACCGTGCTCAAGGCCTTCATCATCAGATACAGGCCGGGTTTGAACGAGAGCTTGTGCCGTGAAACCAGATCAAGCAGATCCTGAAGAATCTTGCCGGCCTCGAGTTCCCCCAGAGGGCGGTAGAGATACATGTCCATCAGGCTGCCCAGATCCCGGGCCAGATTCTCCCTATCGACCTCGCCCAGTTGGACTGTCACCTTGAGCACGCCGGCGACGATCTTCTGTTCGTTGCCCGCCACCAGATCCAGCACCAGATCGGTAAAATCCTCCCTATCCTTGAGCGACAGCCGCCCCATCTGGCCGAAATCAATGAAACAGACCACATTGTCCGGCAGGATGAAGACATTGCCCGGATGGGGATCGGCATGGAAAAAGCCGTGAACAAAGATCTGCTCCATCACCAGATTGGCGCCGCGCTCGGCAATCAGGGGGAGATCGTAGCCCTGCTCCCGCAGCGTCTCGGCCTTGGAGGATTTGACCCCCACCACGTATTCCATCACCAAAATCCGGTCGGTACTCAGCTCCGGATAGACCAGGGGCACATGGACGGCCGGATTGCCCTCGAACTGGCGGGCAAAGCGCTGGATATTGGCCAGCTCGATGGAAAAATCGATCTCCCGGCTGAGACTGCGGGCAAACTCATGGACAATGGCCATGGGCTGATGCCCCTGGACCTCTTCGAGGTACTGCTCCATCAGTTCGGCGATGTGGGCCAGAATCTCGAGATCGACCGCAATGATGTTCTCGATACCGGGCCGCTGCACCTTGACCACCACCTCGATACCGTTGTCCATGCGGGCTCGATGCACCTGACCGATGGACGCGGCAGCCAGAGGCTCGGTGTCGAAGTAATGAAAGACTTCTTCCGGATAACGGCCCAGTTCCTCCTTGAAGATGGCGCGGACCTCGTCTTGGGCAAACGACGGAATATCATCCTGCAGCTTGGCCAGCTCGTCGAGGAAATCGGCGGGGACCAGGTCGGGCCGGGTGGAGAGCAACTGGCCGAGCTTGATAAAGGTCGGGCCCAGCTCTTCAAAGACCAGCCGCAGCCGTTCGGGCCTGGAAAGGCGCGATATCTGCTCTCGCGGCTTGCGGTTAATCATCTGCAGCCCGGACTCCAGATATTGGTCGATGTGCAAACGATCAACCAGATCGTTGAAGCCGTACTTGAACAGAACCCGCAGGATGCGGTGATAACGGTTGAGGTGGCGGTAGGTCCGGCCTATGGCACCGAGTTTTTTGATACTGAACATGCGAACAATTACTCGCCAGCACCCCGGTTGATCACCACCTGCAGCTCCTCAATCTTGCGTTGCAGTTCGGCAATCTCATCCTTGGTCGCCAGGTTGAGCTGCTGGATCCGGTCCTCCACCCGCCTGTTGATCCAGAGATCCAACTGATCCTTGGCTTTTTCCGATTTGCGCAGGAGATCGTCGACAAACTGCTTGCCCTCTTCCTGGGATATCTTGCCCTTCTCGATCAGATCGCCCTTTAATTCCTCGATTTTCTCCTTGGTTAAAAAAGCCGCGCCGATCCCGGCGTACACCACGTTTTTCAGCAACTCTTTCATAATATCCTCCCTTGAAAAAATAAGAGTTTCCAACGCTTTTGTTCACTATACGACGCGAACCCTTCCCGCGCACCTACTCCTTGTCAATATCGCGATGGGAGATTGCCGGTTGCAGCCCTTTTTTCTCCAAAAAAGACCGCAGATGCTCAACCACGGCAACCGAACGATGTTTGCCGCCGGTGTAGCCCACGGCCAGGGTGACCGATTCCCGTCCCTGGGCTGCATATTCGTCAAGCAGGAAGAGCAGCAGGGGTTCAAGCAGGGCAAGAAATCGATTTCCCGATTCATTTTCAAGCACATAGCGAGCTACCTCTGCCTCCTGGCCAGTGTGTGGTTTCAATGCCGGCACCCAGAAGGGGTTGGGTAGAAAACGGACATCCCAAACCAGATCGGCCTGGGGATGGCCATGCTTGAAACCGAAGGAATTCAGGGTGATGTTCACAATTGCCTCATGATTGGCAGGTTTCCGTGAAAAAATCGGAGTCGAATAAACACGGACCGCACTTGTTCATTTCTCAGGAAAAATGTTTACTGGCTCTATTGAGCCGAAGAACAATAACTGACGGAACAACTGATCCTCCTCAATCCGCTGAACAGATCATCCGGATGCTTTCAGCCCGCTCATTGATGCCACGTTTGAGCATCTCGTGGTTGTAGGCGGCAATCACGTCCTGACGCTTGAGCATGCCCAGCACCCAGGGTTCTTCTAAAGTCTCCACCACCGGGATTTCGTCGATCCCTTTGATGTCAAACAGCTTCATCGCCTCATACAAATTGGTGTCCGGGGTGAGCATGATCACCTCGCGGGTGCAGATGGCTCCCACCAGATGACAAACGCGCTCCTCCTCGCTGTGGAGCACGGTTTTGACGTCCTGCATCGACACCACCCCAACCATCAGCCCCTTGGCGTTGATCACTGGGAAATAAAAATGGTTGCGGGCAAAGCGAAACAACTCAAGCAGGTGATTAATATTGGCGGTCTCGCTGATGAAATCAACATCCTCGGTGATCGCCTTACCCACCCGGATTGATTTCATAATCGCCACCTCGCGTCCCTCGTGGATGTCGATGCCCTCGCGGGTAAAATCAACGGTGTCCATGGAGTCCCCGTAGAGCCAGGAGGAGGTCATGGTGCCAACGACCGCGGTCAGCATCACCGGAATGATAATCATGTAGTTGCCGGTCATCTCAAACAGCAAAAAAATGGCGGTCAAAGGTGCATGGGTGGTGGCCGCAAGAAATGCCCCGATGCCCACCGTGGCGTAGGCCCCGGCAGTGGCGGTGTATGCGGGGAAAAAATGATGGACAAGGCCGCCATAGGCCCCGCCGAGGACCGCGCCGATGAAGAGCGCGGGGGCAAAGACGCCGCCGGCGCCACCCGAACCGAGGGTAATAGCCGTCGCCAGAGATTTTAGAAAAACCAACACCATCATTCGCCACACCAGGGTGTCGCCAGCCAGAGCCTTGGCAATGTAGTCGTAGCCGTTCCCCATCACCTGGGGGAAAAAAATGGCAATACTACCGACAATCAGTGCGCCGAGGATCGGTTTAACCTGGGGATGGAGCGGCAGCCGCTGGAACCGATCGCGCACCAGATAAAAAAAACGGATGTGCAGCACCGCCGTTACCCCGACGAGAATGGCCATGACCGTGTAGAGCGGGATTTCGACAAAGGCGTTAACAATGGTGTAGTCCGGGATGGGAAAAGCCGGAACCGTACCGTAATAGGCACGGGAAACCACGGTGGAAAGAGCTGAGGCAATCACCAGGGCGGAGAAGGAAGAGATCTCATAGGTGCCCAGCAGGACGATCTCGGCGGCAAAAAACATCCCGGCGAGCGGGGCGTTGAAGATGCCGGCAATGCCGCCGGCGCAACCGGCAGCAATATAGACCTTCATCCGCTTACCCGAGACCCGGAACCGCTGGCCGACCTGCGACCCGAGAGCACCGCCGATCTGGGCGATCGGCCCCTCGACCCCGGCTGAATTGCCGGAACCGATGGTCAGGGCAGTGGCAATGATCTTGATGAAAATATTACGGGCCCTGATCACCCCGTTTTCCAGGTTGACCCGCCGGAGAAAACTGGTAAAGCCGTATCCGTTGACTCTTCCGGGAAAGGCCAGAGAAAGGGGAATGAGCAGGGTAACGCCAATCATCGGCAGGATCGGCAGCAGCAACCGGCGCCACCCGCCGTCACCAATGCCCAGCGCCTCGTAGCCCCAAACGAAAATCACCTCGTGCACCAGATCAACGGCCTCACGAAAAACAATAATAGCCAGGCCCGACATAACGCCGATACAGGCGGCTATCAGGATCATCCGCGCCCGTTCCCCCGGCAGAAATTTTTTTACTCTGGCAAACATATCCGCTCCGGAATCTCGCAACCGATGGTCTCGGCCTGACGCAGGAAATAGGCATCGGTCATGCCGGCCAGATAGTCACGAACCATCGCAGCCGGGCTGTGCGCTTCCATATAAGCTGGCGACATGGACCGCAGAAAATCCCGCTCGCCCCTTTCCTGGAGCTGGTCCAGGTAATGCTCGAACAACCGTTCGTAACAACTATAAATTTTGGCGCAATCCGGTTTAAAGGCAGGGTTGGTGTAGATGCGCTGATAATTGAAGGCCTTCAGCCGGCGCAGGGCTTGGCCCACCTCCTCGCTGAAGCCTATAAAATCACTGGCCGCATCGTTCAATCCCGCCTGGCGGACCTGACCGCTATTGGCGAGAAGGTCGGTGACCAGAGTGTACACGATGGTACCGTTACTGTTGCCGAGCACGGCGGTGCAGGATTCGGGCATCTCCTCGCGGACTATCAGCTGCAGTTCGATGGCATCCTCAATGTCGCGGCCGACATACGCAATGGTGTCAGACAGCCGGACTACGCAGCCTTCCAGGGTCATCGGAGCCAGTGGCAGGCTCGGACGGTCGAGCTTGGCAACGATTTCCCGGTCATGGGCGGCAAAATCCTTGTGCCGCTCCGGGCGCAGTTGCCGGGCATGGACCTCGCCATCATGGCAGAGAATGCCGTCGAGAACCTGGAGAGTGAGGTTCCAGCCCGCGCCACCCCTTTCAAATCGATCAAGGAACTGTACCGACTGAATATTGTGCTGAAAGGAGGCAATCCCATGCCGACGGCAAATTATCGAAAGGATGTGCTCACCCTCATGTCCAAAGGGTGGATGACCGATATCGTGCCCCAGGGCAATGGCCTCAATCAAATCCTCATTGAGCCCGAGAAACCGGCCAATGGTCCGGGCAATACGCGAAACCATCTGCACATGCAGCACCCGGTGGGTGATGTGGTCGTTGTCCACAAGGGAGAAGACCTGAGTTTTATCGATATAGCGGGTGTAGGCTTTGGAATGGAGAATACGGTCGGCATCCTGTGCAAACGGTTGACGATGATCAGCCAAAGCTTCTCCTGTCCTGCGGACGGCATTGCGGCTGAGGCAAGCAAACGCGCTGAAAGTGGAGTGCTCGCGATCGTCTAGTTCCTTCTTGATGGCGTTTAACCAATCCTGGTGTGGTGCAGATCGTTGTCCAACCATGGCCCTCCCCCATGACGCCTCAGAAAAAAGGGAGCATAACAAAAACCCCTTTCGAATAAAATATATTTCAGTGACAAAAATCCGAACAGAGCGCAAACTCTCTGCACCGGAGAGGAAAGTCGCTGCTGGGCAAAAAAAGAGAGCAGGCCTTGTTCAGCGCCCTGTTCTTTCTTATGGTTTAGATTCTTTATCGTCTCTCCTTCCCCGTGCCTACGGCGAGCAAACATCAACAAAACGGTGTGCCATGTCAGAACAAAAAAAACGACCCGACCCAGCCAAGGTGTCCTTTCTCCGCTCCCTGCCAGTAGACGTCAAGGCAAGCATCAGCGGAGAAGAGGCGGAACAGTTCATGTTCGGTACCGAAATCCCCGAATCGCTGTACTATAAAATCAAAGACTACCTCCTGGAAAGCGACAAATAACAGAGCCACCGGCAGCCTTCACCCCGCGACCCTCTCTTGAGTGAGCACGCTGCCGGCCCCTCTCCATACCGACTCTCACACCTCTATCCGCCCCCTGTCGCCACAATCAAAAGAGCCGCAAAGGCATCGCTTTTCATAGCCTCGATAAGAAACGACAACTCATTGCAACTGTATGGGTTTTCGGCAACGCTTTAAGATTGCATAATGCTATTATTTGGTTTATCGTGGCCCACTAATATACTGAATCCCAATTCATTGCGGTGGCCGCTCGGCTCTTCCGATTGAATATTTTTTTGTGCTGTTGAGGATTGACCGCTCCGATAGAGGGCGGGAGATTGTTGCAAACCGGCCGGGATACCAATCACCCTTGGCGGCAACCGGAAAAGCTCTGGAGCCCCCCTGTTCCTCCCCCGGAACACAATGATTGCCCTTCCCCTTCCCAAAACGAGGTGCTGAACCAAAACGGACCACGTCGGGCTAAGTATGCGTTTTTGAGGTTCCTCCCGGAACCTTCTTTTCATAGCGTTCATCTTAAATCGTTTCCGGTAGTCAATCGCCTGCCGGCGAACACCAACCACCGTGTAAGGAGAATGATCTTATGTCGCGAAAAATGGTCACTATTGACGGAAACCAGGCATGTACGCATGTAGCGTATGCCACAAGTGAAGTCATCACAATCTATCCCATTACGCCATCCTCCCCGATGGCAGCTGATTCAGACGCCAAAGCCACCGCCAAACAGGAAAACATCTGGGGTTCCATCCCGGTTATTTCACAGATGCAGTCTGAAGCCGGTGTTGCCGGTTCCATCCACGGCTCACTGGGCGCTGGCGCCTTGTGTACCACCTTCACCGCATCCCAGGGTCTGCTGCTGATGATCCCCAACATGTACAAGATCGCCGGTGAGTTGATCCCGACCGTCTTCCATGTGACCGCCCGTGCCATCGCGTGCCAGGGCCTGTCCATCTTCGGTGACCACGGCGACGTTATGGCCGCCCGTCAGACCGGCTGGGCCATGCTCTGCTCCCAGGATGTTCAAGAGTGTCAGGACATGGCTCTGATCGCCACCCAGTCCACCCTTGCTTCCCGCATTCCCTTCCTCCATTTCTTCGACGGTTTCCGTACCTCCCATGAGGTTATGAAAATCGAAGAACTGACCATGGACGATATGCGCACCATGATCGACGAGGACCTGGTCGTTGCCCACCGCGAGCGCGCCCTGACCCCGGATCGCCCCTCCATTGGGGGCACCGCTCAGAATCCGGATGTCTATTTCACTGGTCGCGAGACCGTCAACAAATTCTACGACGCCATTCCGGGAATCGTCCAAGGCACCATGGACAAATTCGCCGCCCTCACCGGTCGTCAGTACCATCTGTTTGATTACGTCGGCGCACCGGATGCAACCGATGTTATCGTGATCATGGGTTCAGGCGCCCTGACCGTAGCTTCCACCATCGAGCATCTCGTTGCAGAGGGTGCCAGAGTGGGTATGGTTATTGTTCGCCTATTCCGTCCGTTTGATCCCGCGGCCATGGTCAACGCCTTGCCGCCGACCGTTGAGCGCATCACCGTTCTTGATCGGACCAAAGAGCCGGGTTCCAATGGCGATCCGCTCTATCTTGACATTCGCGCTGCAGTTGGCGAGGCTGCTGAAGCCAACCCCACCATGATCACCCCGTTTATCCTCAACGGCCGTTATGGTCTGGGTTCTGCGGAGTTCACTCCGGCCATGGTTAAGGCTGTCTATGACAACATGGCATCGCTGGCCCCGAAGAAGAAATTCTGTGTCGGTCCCAACGATGATGTCACCTTCACCAGCCTTAAATACGACAAATCCTTCAACATTGAAGGTTCCGATGTCTATCGGGCACTGTTTTACGGCTTAGGTTCCGACGGCACGGTCGGCGCCAACAAAAACACCATCAAAATCATTGGTTCCGAGACCGACAACTCCACCCAGGGGTATTTTGTTTACGACTCCAAAAAATCCGGTTCCATGACTGTTTCGCATTTGCGCTTCGGTAAAAACCAGGTTGTCGCTCCGTACCTGATCAACAAGGCCAACTTCATCGCCTGTCACAACCCGGCCTTCCTTAACACCTACGACATGCTGGCCAACCTCGAGTCAGGCGGCACCTTCCTACTCACCACCAGCTACGACAAAAACCAGATCTGGGATAGCCTGCCGAGCCTTGTGCAGAAGCAGATGATCGACAAAAAGGTCAAGTTCTACATCATCGACGCCGTCAAACTGGGCTTGGCACTGGGCCTGGGCGCACGCATCAACATGATCATGCAGACCGCCTTCTTTGCGATTTCCGGCATTATCAGCAAAGATGAAGCAATCAAGGCCATCAAAAAGGCCATCAAAAAGTCCTATGGCACCAAAGGCGAAAAAGTCGTCAACATGAACTACGGCGCGGTTGACGGCGCCATCGAGAACATCGTCGAGATCAAGATCCCGAAAAAGATCACCGGTCACGAAATGCCTCCGATCGTTCCCGCCGATGCACCTGCTTTTGTCAAGAACGTCACCGCCAAGATGATGGAAGGCCACGGCGAGGACATCAAGGTCTCTGAGTTCCCCAATGATGGTCGCTGGCCGACTGCCACTACCCAGTGGGAAAAACGCAATATCGCGGTTACGGTTTCCAGCTGGGATGCTGAGGCGTGTATCCAATGCGGTCGTTGCTCGTTGGTTTGCCCGCATGGCTGTATCCGGATGAAAGTCGCCACCCCTGCTGCCCTCAAGGCTGCCGGCGCCGGCGCCACCTTCAAAACCGCCGATGCAGTAGGGAAAGAGTTCAAGG
>JBBQCO010000118.1:0-9930 GCA_038318785.1 Desulfobulbales bacterium
ATGGCCCTCACCTTTGACGACGTCCTGCTGGTGCCGGGCGCCTCCGAAGTCCTCCCTTCGGAAGTCTCCTTGAAAACCCGCCTCACCAACACCATCGAGCTGCAGGCACCTCTGCTCAGCGCGGCCATGGATACGGTCACCGAACACCAGACCGCCATCGCCATGGCGCGGGAAGGCGGTATCGGCATCATCCACAAAAATATGAGCATCGAGCATCAGGCCAAGGAGGTCGAGCGGGTCAAGAAGTCGGAATCCGGCATGATTGCCGACCCGATCACCGTCTCTCCCTATCAAAGCGTGGCCGAGGTGCAACAGATCATGCGCACCTACCGCATCTCCGGGTTGCCGGTGATTGATGACGACAAGCTGGTGGGCATCGTCACCAACCGCGACCTCCGCTTTGTCTCCGACGACGGCCTGCGAGTCAACGATGTCATGACCAGCAAAAACCTGGTGACCGCCCAGGTGGGTATCGACCTGCCGCATTGCAAGGCTCTGCTCCATGAGCACCGCATTGAAAAACTGTTGATCGTCGACGAAAAAGGCCGTCTTAAGGGCCTGATCACCATCAAGGATATCGAGAAGATCAAGCAGTACCCCAATGCGGCCAAGGACGGCCTGGGCCGACTGCTGGCCGGCGCAGCCCTCGGGGTCAGCGCGGAATTGCTGGAGCGGACCGAGGCCTTGGTCAAGGCTCAGGTCGATGTGGTGGTGCTCGATTCCGCCCATGGTCATTCCGCCGGCATCCTGCGTTCACTCCAGGAGATCAAGGCCCATTTTCCTGATTTGCAGGTAATCGCCGGCAACATCGCCACCGGCGAGGCGGCTGAAGCCCTGATCAAGGCGGGCGTCAACGGCATCAAGGTTGGCGTGGGACCAGGATCAATCTGTACCACCCGGATTGTCGCCGGGGTGGGCGTGCCCCAGCTCACCGCCCTGAAAAACTGCGTCGAAGCCGCCTCGAAAAAAGGCATCCCGGTGATCGCCGACGGCGGCATCAAGTTCTCCGGCGACATCTGCAAGGCTATCGGCATCGGCGCCCATTCGGTGATGATCGGCTCGCTCTTTGCCGGCACCGACGAGACCCCCGGCGACACCTTCCTTTATCAGGGTCGGAAATATAAAGGATATCGCGGCATGGGCTCGATCGGCGCCATGAAGGAAGGCTCCAGCGACCGTTATTTTCAGGACAGTCAGAGCAGCAAACTGGTGCCTGAGGGCATTGAAGGGAAGGTACCCTACCGCGGTCCAATCTCGGAGATGATCTACCAGTTGCTCGGCGGCCTGCGTTCCGGCATGGGCTACACCGGCGCTGCCACCATCGAGGAACTGCACCAGAAGGCCCGCTTTGTCCAGATATCCACCGCTGGTCTGCGCGAATCGCACGTCCACGATGTCATCATTACCAAAGAGGCTCCAAACTACCGGACCGAAGGGTTATAAGGCCCATTCACTCCTTTCCTTCTTGCACAGACAGGTTGCCCATGTCCACCCATACTCAAAAAATCATCATCCTCGATTTTGGCTCGCAAACCACCCAGCTGATCGCCCGCCGCATCCGCGAACAAAAGGTCTACAGCGAGATCCACCCCTACACCCTGGACCTTGACCGGATCAAGGCCATGCAGCCCACCGGTATCGTCCTCTCCGGCGGCCCTGCCAGCGTTTACGACGACGATGCCCCGATCAGCGACCCCGGCATCTACGAGCTCGGGGTGCCGGTGCTCGGCATCTGCTACGGTGCCCAGCTGATGATGGTCCAGCAGGGCGGCCGGGTGGAAAAAGCCGAAAAACGGGAATTCGGCAAAGCCCAACTCAATATCGAATTTACCGGCGGCCTGTTCGCGGGCATGGAGGTCTCGCCTGCCCATTACCAGGTCTGGATGAGCCATGGCGACCGGGTCGAACAGCTGGCTCCCGGTTTTGTGGTCACCGCCACCAGCGCCCATTCCCCCTTTGCCGCTTTGCGGCACAGTGAGAAACCCTTTGTCGCCGTTCAGTTCCACCCGGAAGTCGCCCATACCTTGATTGGTACCGATGTGCTCCGCAACTTCATTTTCGGCCTCTGCCATTGCCAGCCGGACTGGACCATGCATTCGTTCATTGACGCTACAGTGGCCGATATCCGTGCAAAGGTCGGCACCGACCAGGTCATCTGCGCCCTTTCCGGCGGAGTCGACTCCTCGGTGGTCGCAGCCATGGTGCACCGGGCCATCGGCGATCAGTTGACCTGCATCTATGTCAATAACGGCCTGATGCGGACCGGCGAGTCGGAAAGCGTGCTCCGCTTTTTCCGGGAGAAAACCCACCTCAAAGTCATCGATATCGATGCGGAAGCCTTCTTTCTTCAATCTCTGGATGGCATTGCCGATCCCGAGGAAAAACGCAAACGCATCGGCTACGGCTTCATCGAGATTTTTGAGGCCGAGGCTAAGAAGCTGGGCGCAGTGCGCTATCTGGCCCAGGGAACCCTGTACCCCGATGTGATTGAGTCCGTGGTCTTCCGCGGTAAGGCGCCGATCAAATCGCACCACAACGTCGGGGGCCTGCCCGAAAGGATGCAGCTGGATCTGATCGAACCTCTACGCGAGCTGTTTAAAGACGAGGTGCGCGAACTGGGTCTGGAGCTCGGCCTGCCCGAGGAGGCCATCTACCGCCAGCCCTTTCCTGGGCCCGGCCTGGGCATTCGGATCATGGGTGTGGTCACTGCCGAACGGCTGCGCATTCTCCGGCAGGCTGATGTGATTGTTCTGGAAGAGATGAAAGATGCCGGCTGGTACCGCAAGGTCTGGCAGTCCTTTGCCGTGCTGCTACCGATTCAGACCGTGGGCGTCATGGGGGATGGCCGCACCTATGAGCATGTCATTGCCCTGCGGGCAGTTGACAGCAAGGACGCCATGACCGCCGACTGGTCGCGCCTGCCCTACGAGATCCTGGGTCGCATCTCCAACCGGATCATCAATGAGGTCCGCGGGGTCAACCGGGTAGTCTACGACATCTCCTCCAAACCGCCGTCGACCATCGAATGGGAGTAAGGCGATCATCGCAACAATCACAAACCTAATTTAAGCGCCCACGTCTGTTATGCTCAAATCAGCAATCTATGTCGATGCGGAAAACATCAAAATGAGCGGCGGCTACGGCATGCGCTACGATGTGCTTGTCGATCTGGCCAACAACAACAACTCGGTGATGCTGCGGGCCAACTGCTATCTCGCCGAGGATCACGAGCGCACCCAGCGGGATGCGGAATACCGGCAAAAGGTCTATTCCTACCACAACATCCTGCGGCAATGCGGCTTTAAGATCATCAAGAAGTATGTCCGCCGCTTCAAGGATGAGGACGGCAACATCACCACCAAGGCCAACGCCGACATGGACCTGGCGATTGACGCCCTCCTCCAGGCCCGCAATCTTGACCGTATCATCCTGCTGACCGGCGACGGCGATTTTCTCCGCCTGATCGTTGCCCTGCAGAATATGGGCTGCCGGGTGGAAGTTATCGGTTTTCACAACGTCAGCAAAGAGTTACGCGAGGTAGCCGACTCCTACATCTCCGGATTCCTGGTGCCCGGCCTGTTGCCCATCGCCGGCAGCAACGGCGACAATGGCGACCAGTGGCAACGAGGCACGGTCGCCAACTTCAACCAGGACCGGGGATTCGGCTTCTTCCGCTATTTCCGATTACACAACAGCGAGCTCCAATCGGAAACCGTGTTTTTCCACCTCTCGAAATCAACCCTGCCTTCCGATCATTTCTTCCAGGAACGGCACCGTATCTTCGAGTTCCGGGTGGTGGAAAATCCGGCCAACAACAACCGCTCCGAGGCTTGCGACATCCGACTCCTCAAGGAAGGGTAATTCGTGCTATGACATACGGCCTGCTGCTTGCCGGCGATATCGGCGCCACCAAGACGACCCTGGCACTGTATGAGGCGGCTGCCTGGCCGGGCGCACCGCTGCGACAGCAGACCTTGCAGAATGCGGGCTTTGGTGATTTTGACAGTCTGCTGCGGGAATTTTTAGGAGCGGAGCAGCCCCCGCCGGCGACTGTCTGCCTTGGCGTGGCCGGCCCGGTGATGGCGAACGCAGTCAAAATGACCAATCTCAACTGGTTGATCGATGCCGCTGGGCTGCAAGCCGGTTTCGGTTTCGACCAAGCCCTCCTGATCAATGACCTGGTGGCCACCGCCATGGGTGCCCTGCACCTGCCACCGAACGACCTGCAATGCCTCAATCCGGGAATAAAACAGGATGGGGCGGCGATGGCCGTCCTGGCGCCGGGCAGCGGCCTGGGCGAGGCCTTTGTTCTTCCGCACAACGGCACCTTTCTTCCCTACCCCTCCGAAGGAGGCCACGCTAGTTTTTCCCCGAGAAACCCGGAACAAATCGAACTGCTCAGCTTCATGCTCAAGCGGCAGGCGCACGTCTCGGTGGAACAGGTCTGTTCCGGCCTGGTCATTCCCGATCTCCTCGCCTTCATGGCCACCCGGCAACCGATGCCGGATTGGCTTCAGGACGAGTTGCAACGGGCCGCGGACCGGACGCCGGTCATTGTGCAGGCGGCACTGGCGGCCGTGCGGGGCGAACGGCCCTGCGACATCGCTGTTGCCACCCTCAGCCTCTTTGTCGACATCCTTGCCGACGAGGCGGCTAACCTCGCCCTTAAGACTTTGGCGCTGGGCGGCGTCTTTCTCGGCGGGGGGCTTGCGCCACGACTGTTGCCGCTCATCGACCCGCACCGGTTCATGACCGTCTTTGCCCGGGGCACCTATCGGGACTGGCTGGCGTGCATCCCGATTCACATCATTCGCAACCCGCAGACGGCCCTGCTCGGGGCCGCAGCCTACGGTGCTGAGGCCATGGCCCGCAGCAGAACGGCAGTGCTGCCCCAGCGGTAAGCAAATCCCGACCGCCTTCCCGCCCACTCCTCTCGGCCCCAGGGCAGCTCTAGAGTCGCGAACCCACCGCCTATGACCCTTTTTGCACTTTCCCAACTGCTGGCCGGCATTGCCATTGGTTTTGACCTGCTCTCCTTCCAGTTCAAAGAGCGGCGGCAGATCATCGCCTGTCTGATCGTCTCCTGCCTGCTGATTGCCACCCATTTTGCCCTTCTCGGCCTCTGGACCGCGATGGGCCTGGGCCTGCTGGCGGCGGTCCGCTTTGTGGCTAGCTACCACACCACTTCAAAGAAAGTGATGGCCTTCTTTATCGGCGCATCCCTCCTCGTGACCTCTTTGACCTTTCACGGACTGTTGAGCGTGCTCAGTTGTTCGGGTTCAATTTTCGGCACCATCGGCTCTTTCTGCAAGGAAGACAAACAACTGCGACAGGTGCTGCTGGTCGCCACCAGCCTCTGGTTGATCCATAACTGGTTGGCAGGCACCCCTACGGCGGTCCTCATGGAGGCCCTGTTTATCGGCAGCAATCTATTGGGATATTACCGCTATTATTACCGGCGAGCAGGAAAGACGGGAGTGGAGCAATCGGACCCTGACCAGAAGGGTGAATAAGCGGGGCCAGCCTTCAGACGCCGGCCTGCTCCGGCGGCAAGGCCATGAGGCGATGATAAATCTCCCGGCCGATCCAGGCATCGGTGGCGGCATACTGGATCTGCTGGGCGGTGAGATCGGGATTGGCCCAGTTGGTCGTGCGTGCCGACTTGGAGATGCGGATACCACAGACCACGGCAGCCAGTCCCCTGAGACCGTGATTGCGAATACTGCGACTCCGGGCCAGCCGCGCCAGTCCGACAAATCCGCCCGGCTCGAAAAAATGCAGCTCCTGTAAACTGCGCAGATCGAAATCCAAAGCAACCCCGGCCTTGATAATGTTCGGATCACGAAGCACGGCCAGCAGGGGTTCGGGGAGGCCGATCTGCGGCAACTGAAAGAGCACAACCTCCTCCTCGGTTGCCAATTGCAACAGACTTGGAGAAAATTTCTGCCCTTTCCTAAACGCGGGCCGGGTTTCGGTGTCAAACCCCAGCACCGTGGCGTGCGCCAGACACACCGCTGCTCTTTCCGCCTCCCGGATGGTCCGCACCAGACGAACCGGCCCCTCCCATCGGCCAATGGGGAGCAGGTTAATCTCCTCCTTGCTGATTCGGGTTCGCACGTTTTCTTTGACACTCTCTGCCACGGGGACTTCCATCGACTCACGTTCCTTAAACTGTTATCCCGGCTTTAACCTGCAAGCGCACTCAAACCGGGCAAGATCCTCTTTGCCTCACCGCTTCGTCAATTCTTCCCGAAGAGCGCGGCCCAACTTGGCAATGGTGTAGGGTTTTTTGATATAGCACCCGACCCCGAGCCGCATCGCCTCGGTGACCCGTTCGCTCTCAGAAAAACCGCTGGTGATGATCGCCCTTTGTCCCGGCGCATGGACGATAAATTGCCGGTAGGTTTCGAGCCCGTCCATACCGTTGCCAAGGATCATGTCGAGCAGCAGCAGGTCAAACCGCTCGCGCCCGACCAACGCCAAGGCCTCAGGACCGCTCCCCGCCGTGGTGACTCGATACCCCAATTCCGTCAGGATGGAGGCGGCTATTTCCCGCTGCTTCTCGACATCGTCGACCACCAAAATATGCTCACCGCCGCCCCGATAATCGGCCAGCGAGACAGTCTGCAGGTGCTGTTGCACAATTTTTGAGGTCACTGGAAAATACAGAGTGAAGGTGGTTCCGACCCCGACCGTGCTTTCACAGTTGATGTACCCCTGATGGTCCTTGACGGTCCCCCAGACCACAGCCATCCCCAGACCCGTGCCGCTTTTCCCCATCTTCTTGCTGGTATAAAACGGCTCGAAGATTTTGTCGATATCTTCTGTTTTAATGCCGCTGCCCTGATCCGTCACCTCGAGCACCACATACTCGCCCTGGTCGATCCGCTCATAGAGCCGAAGCGAATTGTCCACATACCGGTTATCGGTCCGGAGACGAATCGTGCCCCCATGGTCCATGGATTCCGCCGCGTTGGTCACCAGATTCATAATCGTTTTGGCCAGATGCACCGGCGACCCCAGGAGGGTGAAAAGATCCTCGGCACATTCGGTCACCACCTTGATGCCGGGATGCCGAAAATGCAACAGACTGAACTCGGGACTCCTGAGGTACTCGGTGATCAGGGTATTGAGATTGACCGGTTCCTTGACCGCCACCCCGCGCCGCGCCAGGGTGAGCAGGTCCTGGACAATGGCCGAGGCCTTTTCCCCGGATTCCTTGATGGTTTGCAGGGGCTTGTACAGCGGACTGTCCTTGGGCAGTTTCATCAGGAGCAGATCGGGATAGCTGACGATCCCGGAGAGGATATTGTTGAGGTCGTGGGCCACACCACCGGCCAGGGTACCGATCATCTCCAGCTTTTCCGCCCGGATCAGCCGATCCTCGGCCCGTTGCCGCTCAAGCACCTCTTTTTTTAGCTCCGCCCCCCGCTGTTCGATGATTTTCTCCAGATTTTCCTGGTGATGGGCAAGTGCAGCCTCGGTTTCCCTGCGAACCTGGATTTCTCCGTTCAGATCCGTCATGGTGTGGTCTAATTGTTCGATCATGGCGTTGAACGAATCGGTCAGCCCGGTGATTTCATCCGGCTTCACCGAAACGTGCGGTAAGCGCTGGCTGAGATCTCCGGTCCTGACACTGCCGATGATCTGGAGCATGGCTTGGAGCCGGGCAACAATCAAGCGGTGAAAAAGAATGGAGAGCGCCAGCGAGATAATCAACAGCACAACCAGAGCGCCGGCGGCACTGTATTGTGCGATCCGATAGAGGGAACGAAGGGTATCGTCGAGTGATTGGTTGATGTTGAAAGACCAGTCACCACGACGCAGATGCTGAAACACGGTGAGAGTCTCTGTTGCTCCCAGCCGATGGACAAATTCACCCTGATCCTGAGAGGCGATGCGCTGGAGAAAGCCTCCCGGCACCAATGCCGACAATTCCTCTTCATTATCCCTGGAACTGGCGAGTATCTGCTGGCTGCCGGCGCTGAGAAAGGCATAACCGTATTGCTTGATTTTAAAATCATCAAAAAACAACGCTTTAAAGGCGGCAAAATCCACCACACCGCCAATCACGCCGACAATGGTTTCATTTCTCATGATCGGCGCGGTAATGACAAAAATAGGCCTGCCGGTTAAACGGCTCCGGACGACCGGCGAGATAACGGATTGCCCTTGCAGGGTTTGCTGGAGATATGGCCGGTCGGCAAGCTGGACACGCACATTTTTGTCCATCTCCACAAATGCATGAACCATGGCCTCACCGTGAAGATCGGCAAGGAAGATGCTCTCATAAAAGGGGTAACCGTTGCGGAGGGTTGCCAGCAGTTGCTGCGCCCCTTGCAGAGCGCTGCGCCCGTAGTATCCGCCCTCGGTCAAAGCATCGACAAAGACCTCCTGCTGTGACCAAAGAGCAATATCGTTTGTTCGCGCTTGCAGCCAACTGTCAAGCAGTTTGGTGGTGAGCTGGACCTCACGCTGCAGTCGCTTACTGAGTTCCTGCTGGACAACAGCCTGGGAATTGAAATGAAAAACCAGAAGAACTGCTGCCAAGCCGAGGGTGATCACCAGCAAGGCGGGGAACAGAATTTTTTTACTGAGTCCTGATCGCATAGACAGTTTACCTGATGACAACATCAGCTCGTTTGATCATGCCGTACGGAATCTGGATGCCGAGCTGTTCGGCTGTTACCAGATTCAACTGAATGCGTCCGTGATCGGTCGGCTTGATCGCAAAATCGCCTGGTTTTTTGCCCTCGAGCAGTTCCCGCGCGATCTGTCCCGCGGCTCTCCCCTGTTCCCTCATGGACACGCTGACGCCGCAAAGGATGCCCGACTCGGCGGCACTGTCATAAAAGCCGACGGTCGGCAGTTTGTACTGCTCGTTGATCATCCGAACCAGTTCCTGTTCGGGAACCTTAGCCGGATCAGCAACGCTGCGGGCGATGGTGCGGATCACATAGAGACCAACGGCGTCAACCTGGGTGTGATACTGCTCGAGCACCGCCTTCCAGTCCTCCAGGGTCAATGGCTGTTCGTAGGCCACCACGGTCAGCGGCAGCTTCAGGGTCTTGCAGTAGGCAATCAGCGGGTCGGTGGTCTCCGACTTATCGGCCAGCACCAGCAGGCGCTTGACATTTGGCCGGATTTTCTGCAGCAACTCAATGCTCTCGAGCACGTTGGGCCGCTCGAGCACGCCGGTGACATTGGCCGCCGGAAAGCCGTACTGTGCCGGTTCAACGTTGACGCCACTGAAGACAAAGTAAGGGGGCGACGGTTCGCCGGCATAGTCCTTGGCAAAGTACTGCTGGGCATTGTCATCCAGGGTAATCTCCACCTGAGGCCGGTATTCGGCGACAATCCGCTTGGCCTCTTGCCCAGCCGCCCGCTTCCACTGCTCGGTGTTGTTCCTCTTGGTGTCCATGTAAAAGGAGCGCAGCTGACAATTGGCTCCGGTCAGAGCCTCCTCTATCCCCTTGGTCATTTCAACCACATGTTCCAGCTGATCTTCGTGGTAACTGTGGACGACCAATATCTTTGGGGCCGCGGCATGGGAAGGGGAGAGAAACAGAGAGCAGAGAATCGCCAGCGGGAGGAGAACAAGCCGCACTGCCTGATTACCGACGTTGTGCATGGCATTCCTCAGAGAGAGTTGGGACTCGGTACAGGGACAGGTGAGAAAAATATTCCTCTTTTATGCTCGCACAGAAACCTCATCATTGCAAGCCTTCCAGGGAAAAATAAAGCGCTTCGTCTCATTATCGCGACAACTTCCAGAGAAGGACAATATCAGCTTTTCTGCCTTGGCTGCACGAAAAAGACTTTCCTTGTCCCCTCTTTTTTTCTATTCTGCAAGCGTAGTAACTATTCTCATATTCTTAGATTGTTATGTTCCTTTGCCAGCTGTCTCCCTTTGCTTTGGAGTGTGCCCCT